>JBIJBD010000103.1:0-8794 GCA_044345395.1 Crocinitomicaceae bacterium
AGTAGCAAAACTCGTTAGAAACCGAGCACGACAACTGGCAATGGAAGAAACCTTTGTTGCGAAAATTACCGCTGAGGATTTGTTTTTATTCCTGGGTGCGGGAAGAAAAAGAACCAAATACGACAATAATGAAGTGGCAGGAGTAGTGACAGGTTTGGCATGGACGAGTGTAGGCGGCGATATTTTGTTTATTGAGTCATCTTTAACGAAAGGAAAAGGAAAATTAACCTTGACAGGTAACTTAGGTGATGTCATGAAAGAATCCGCAGTCATAGCACTTGAATTTTTGAAGGCACACGCTGCCATCCTCAATCTGGACCAAGAATTATTTGATCGATTTAACGTTCATGTTCATGTTCCTGAAGGCGCTACTCCCAAAGACGGTCCTAGTGCTGGAATTACAATGTTAACTGCGCTAGCCTCTTTGTTTACTCAACGAAAAGTCAAGAAAAACCTTGCCATGACAGGAGAAATCACCTTGCGCGGAGATGTTTTACCGGTGGGTGGAATTAAAGAAAAAATTCTTGCAGCAAAACGAGCTGGTATTAAAGAAATAATTATGTGTTCTAAAAATAAGCAAGATGTTGATGATATCAACCCAGGTTATTTAAAAGGATTAAACATACACTATGTTGACAAAATGACTGACGTATTAAATCTTTCGCTTACAAAGGAATTGGTAAAAAATCCAGTAGAGATTGCGTGAATCTTTCCTATCTTTGATAGGTGAAGTATAAACTTTATATTCTCTGTGGACTTGTCATTCTAAAACTGTTGCCAAGTTTTATCACCTCTCCTAAGCAAGTACAGTGGGGATTTTTTGGTCATAAACGAATTAACAGGATTGCCGTTTTCACCTTACCCCCTGAAATGTTTGGGTTTTACAAGGAGCATATTGAGTTTGTTACCGAACATGCTGTGGATCCGGATAAACGACGATATGCGGTTGAAGGGGAAGCTCAATGCCATTATATTGACCTCGACCATTATTACCAGGCTGGAGAAAATCCTTTCGAAATTATGCCCCGAAAATGGAAGGACGCTGTCGCGAAATTTTCCGAAGACACTTTACAAACATATGGCATTGTCCCTTGGCATATTTCTGTTATGAAATTCAAACTTCAAAAAGCGTTTGAAGCGAAAAATGTGGACTTAATTTTAAAATACTCAGCAGATATCGGCCATTACATTGCGGATGCGCATGTTCCTCTACACACCACAGAAAATTATAATGGGCAGCTGTCCGGACAAAAAGGCATCCACGGATTGTGGGAAAGTAGATTGGTAGAAATTAATGCTGAAAATTACGATTATTTTGTTGGAAAAGCAGAGTACGTGAAAAGTGTCTTAGATTTTGCATGGGAGGCTATTGAAGATTCTCACCTCGCCTTAGACTCAGTATTACGCATGGAAAAAGAGCTTACTAAAACTTTCCCATCTGACCGAAAATATGCATATGAACAACGCGGAAATACTACTGTTCAAGTTTATTCAAAAGAGTTTTGTACAAATTATCATGAGCGCATGAATGGTATGGTCGAACGAAGATTGCGTGCAGCTGTACTTGCGGTAGGTTCCATTTGGTACACCGCATGGGTGGATGCAGGTCAGCCTGATTTAAGATCGCTACAAAACAGTCCTCCATCTCCCGAACTACTCAAAGAATTTCAGGCATTGGAAGAACATTTTCATAACGACCAACACAAAGGAAGAATTTGCGAATGATGCGTATAGATATCCTGACCGTTTTACCTCAATTATTGGATTCTCCCTTTGCGGCGTCTATCATGCAACGTGCACAGGACAAAGGACATGTCGAAATCAAAGTACACAACATTAGGGACTATTCTACTGCAAAACACAAGAATGTAGACGATTACCAATACGGTGGCGGTGCCGGAATGGTAATGAGTATTGAACCTATTGCTGCATGTATTGAAAAATTAAAACAATCTTGCGCATACGATGAAATTATATACATGACTCCAGACGGCAGTGTATTAGACCAACGCATGTGTAATTCTCTCTCTTTGTGTGGCAACCTGATGATTCTTTGTGGGCATTATAAAGGAATTGACGAACGTATTCGAACACACTACATTACCAAAGAAATTTCAATAGGCTCTTATGTTCTTTCAGGTGGTGAGTTAGCTGCAGCCGTGCTCGTAGATGCTGTTGTGCGACTTATCCCCGGAGTGCTTAATGATGAATCCTCTGCCTTATCAGACAGCTTTCAAGATAATTTGTTGTCACCACCTGTTTATACCCGACCCCCTGAATTTAACGGTTGGAAAGTACCAGATGTATTACTTTCAGGAAATACCAAAGCCATTGATCAATGGCGTGAAGAACAAGCGTACAAGCGCACAAAAGAAAGACGCCCAGATTTATTGAGTGACTAAAGTTATCTAGCGATTTTTCATACAAACCGCATTGAATTGTTACCTTTGTCGAAACTTTTACACATGATTCAACTTTCAGATCGACTATTAGCCATGGAAGAATCGGCAACGATTGCAATGGCAAAAAAAAGTAGAGAGTTAAAAGCCCAAGGGAAAGATATTATTTCACTTTCATTAGGAGAACCTGATTTCTTTACGCCTAATTTTATTAAAGATGCGGCAAAAAAAGCCTTGGATGAAAATTACACAATGTATACACCCGTTGCCGGCTATGATGACCTGAGGGAAAGTATATCGACAAAATTCAAGCGCGACAATAATTTGTCATACACAAAAGAGCAAATAGTTGTCTCAACGGGAGCTAAACAATCCATCGCGAATGTAGTACTTAGCGTAATAAATCCTGGAGACGAAGTAATTATTCCAGCACCTTATTGGGTTTCATACTTGGAAATTGTGAAAGTGGCAGAAGGAATTCCTGTGGTGATCAATGCGGGAATAGAAAAAGATTTCAAAATTACGGGTGAGGATTTAGAAAAAGCAATTACGCCAAAGACTAAAATGCTTATGTTTTCGACCCCATGCAATCCTACAGGTTCTGTTTATACGAAAGAAGAACTAGCGGATTTAGCAAACGTATTGAAAAAATACCCTAATATCATTGCGTTAAGCGACGAAATATACGAGCACATCAACTTTATCGGTAAACACGAGAGCTTGGCACAATTTCCAGAAATTTATGAACAAGTGGTAACCGTAAACGGTGTTTCCAAAGCATGGGCTATGACTGGTTGGCGTTTAGGATATATTGGAGCTCCTAAAGCGATTGCTCAGGCATGTGATAAAGTTCAGGGGCAATTTACTTCAGCGACATGCTCAATTACGCAAAAGGCAACAATAGCAGCCATGCATGCCGATCCAAGCGTATTACAAGAAATGATTGCCGCATTTAGAAAGAGACGTGATTTAGTATTACGCATGTTGAGTGAAATTCCTGGTATTCGTATTAATAATCCTGGAGGTGCATTTTACGTTTTCCCGGATTGCTCCTCCTTTTTTGGTAAAAAATACATGGGTAAAGAGATTTTAAATTCGGACCAATTATGCATGTACCTCTTGGAAGTAGGATTAGTTGCCCTCGTAGGAGGCGATGCTTTTGGAGATCCAAATTGTTTCAGAATTTCTTATGCTGCCTCTGAGAAAACACTTACAAAGGCAATGGATCGCATAAAAGACGCACTTTCAAAACTTTCCTAAATGTCGCTTTACGAACTTTTTGACCAATTTAAAAAAAAACGAATATTAGTGGTGGGAGACCTAATGCTCGATGCCTATATTATTGGTGATGTTTCACGCATTAGTCCAGAAGCACCTGTACCTGTGCTTGATAAAACATCTATGGATTTTCGTTTAGGTGGCGCTGGAAATGTAGCCTTAAATTTAGTTGCATTAGGAGCTACTCCGATTGTTGCATCTGTAATAGGTACAGATAAGTCGGGAGAAGAAATTATTTTACAATTGGAAAAAGCAAATGTATCTACGGCCTGTGTTATAAAAACTGAGAATAGAAAGACCACGGTAAAAACACGTGTCATTGCAAACAAACAGCAAGTCATTCGCATCGATGACGAACAAACGGATGATATCAATCTTGAACTTCAAGATATGTTGGTTAAATCCATTACGCAGGAGATTACAAAAGGAATTGATGCTGTCATCTTTGAAGATTACAACAAAGGGGTGCTGACTGAAAACCTAATCCATCAACTCACCAAGCTCACTTCTGAAATGGGTATAATCTCTACCGTTGACCCTAAAAAGAAGAACTTTTTGGCCTACAAAGGTGTTACTTTATTTAAACCAAATTTAAAAGAGTTGAAAGACGGACTGCAATTGGCTATTGATCCAAGTAACATCGATTCTGTTCAGCATGCTGCTCAGGTATTAGAGCAAAAGCTCGAAAATCAGGTGACTTTTGTGACACTTTCAGAACATGGTGTTTTCATCAAGAAAAATGCTGAAAATATACATATACCTGCTCATTTCAGAAACATTGCAGATGTATCTGGTGCAGGTGATTCTGTGATAGCAACTGCGACCTTGTGTCTAACTGCTGGAGCAACTCTTTCTCAACTTGCAGAAATTGCTAATATAGCGGGTGGATTGGCATGTGAAAAATCAGGTGTTTCAACTGTTTCGCTCACCGAATTAACAACTGAAAGTACGCGCTTACTTAAAAAACAATCATGACAGTCAAACCGTACAACACAGATAAATCAAAAAAAGAAGAAGTTGCAGAGATGTTTAACAACATTTCAGCGCGCTATGACTTTTTGAATCATTTTCTTTCTCTCGGAATTGATCATTTGTGGCGCAAAAAAGCCGTGAAACAACTTGTCCCTTTAAAACCTAAAATCATCCTAGATATTGCAACTGGAACGGGCGACTTTGCCATAGCCTGTATGAAATTAAAGCCCTCTGAAATTGTGGGCCTCGATATTTCATCAGGAATGCTGGAAGTTGGAAAAGCTAAAATGAAGAAAAAAAAATTAGAACATGTGATCAGCATGCGTTTAGGTGATTCTGAGCAAATTCCTTTCGAAAACAATTATTTTGATGCAATCACTGTTGGATTCGGTGTAAGAAATTTTGAGAACCTAGAGGTGGGACTTTCAGAAATGTTGCGCGTACTAAAACCCAATGGAAAGGCCGTAATATTGGAGTTTTCCAAACCAAAGAAATTTCCTGTAAAACAAGCATTTAATTTATACTCAAAGCATTTTATTCCATTTTTTGGCAAGCGAATTTCTAAAGATGAAAAGGCATATGCCTACCTACCTGAAAGTGTTGCTGCTTTTCCAGAAGGTGAAGCTTTCGAAAATATTTTAGAAAAGGTTGGATTCAAAAAGATTTCTTCACTGTTGGTTTCTGGTGGAATTGCAACCATTTATTTGGGAAGCAAAGATGTGCAACATTCTGCTTAGGGTTTCGTTCTTACACTTATGAAGTTTCGATTGTTATTTCTCCTTGTATTTTTAGCCAGCCAACTATACGGCCAACGCTATTTTCAGGAAAGGTACCGCAAATTTGATAAACGTTATTTTCATTTCGGATTCATGTTAGGTGGTAATACAAGTAATTTTAGCCTTTTCGCACAAGATTCAAACTTCCAGAAATATGGTATTAAATCGCTAGTCGCAAAATCAACTCCTGGTGGCCAATTGGGAATATTAACGAGCGTAAAATTAGGTACCCCTATGTTTAAATTTCGTTTTCTACCAACCCTTTCCTTTCAAGAAAGAATTATTCAATACACTAAAATTAACCCTGACACTTCTAAAAACTTCGACCTTTTCGAGGAAGAGCGAGTAAATTCTACGAGTTTGGACTTTCCTATGTTATTTATGTTTCGCACTAAACGGCTCAACAATTTTGTCGCATATTCTCTTATCGGCGCGCAATACTCAATTGATTTGCAATCGCAAGAAGGAAAAGCACAATCCTTTATCGATCCGTACATTAAAATCAAGAAAGAAGATTGGCAAGGACAAATTGGTGGTGGTTTAGAGTTTTTTGCGCATTATTTTAAGTTTGCTGTTGAATTAAAGTATTCTCATGGGTTTTCAAATTCCTTCATTTTTGAACCAACAAATTCGGTTTCACAACCCATTCAACGGCTCTACAACAAAGGCTGGTGGTTTTCTATCATTTTTGAGGGATGATTAACGACCTTCATATATTTTGTTCACCTGAAGATGCGGTAGATGCTCATTTTATAGAAAATTATATTTGTAAAAAGTTATCCCTTACGCGTAGTGATTTTAACTACCATTGGAAAAAACGCAGTATAGATGCGCGTTCCAAAAATCCTAGAATCCAAGGAGTTCTACAAGTTGCTGTTGGTGAGCCATTACCCCCACGTATTAGAGAATTTACATTTCATGAGGTACGGCATGTTAAATCAGTAGTCCACATCATCGGAGCTGGTCCAGCTGGTTTATTTGCCGCTTTAGAGTGCCTAATCCTAGGACTAAAACCAATAATTTTTGAAAGAGGGAAAAATGTGCGAGAGCGCAGACGAGATTTAGCAAAATTAAACAAAGAAGGTATCGTAAATCCTGAATCGAACTATTGTTTTGGCGAAGGTGGAGCGGGTACCTATTCGGATGGGAAATTATACACACGAAGTAAAAAAAGAGGAGAAGTAGATAAAATTCTTGAACTGCTTGTCTTTTTTGGTGCTTCGGAAGATATTTTAGTGAACACTCACCCGCACGTTGGAACGAATAAACTACCTCAACTAATTACCGCTATACGTGAAAAAATTCTTGAAAAAGGTGGTGAAATACATTTTGGCTGTAAACTCACCGACCTTAAAATAGACATTCAAAACATTTCAGCAATTGAAGTTAACCACGCGCATTGGGTTAAAGTAGATCAACTTATCCTTGCAACAGGGCACTCTGCACGCGATGTCTTTCAATTATTACATAGAAAGTCTATAAAAATTCAATCCAAACCATTTGCGCTCGGCGTAAGAATTGAACATACACAAGAAACCATTGATAAAATTCAGTACCACGGTAGGGTAAATGATCAATACTTGCCGCCAGCTAGTTACAGTTTAGTGGCTCCAATTGCGGACAAAGGCGTATATTCTTTTTGTATGTGTCCGGGTGGCATTATTGCCCCATGCGCCACGGACAATGAGGAAGTTGTGACTAATGGATGGTCTCCTTCAAAACGCAATAATCCATATGCAAATTCCGGAATAGTTGTAAGTATTGATCCATCAGACTTTAAGAACAGTTCAGATCCTTTTGTTTGTCTGAATTTCCAACAAGAAATAGAAAGAAAATGTTGGGAATTAGCTGGAAAAAAACAGCAGGTTCCCGCACAACGACTTACAGACTTCATTGCCCAAAAAAAATCAGTTGATTTTCCTCGATCAAGTTATCAACCGGGAATAACCAGTGTACAAATGGATGAAATTTTTCCAAAATTTATTACTAACCGTCTTCGTGATGCATTTGTAGAGTTTGATAAAAAAATGCCAGGTTTTTTAACTGCTGACGCAGTGATCCATGCGCCTGAGAGCAGAACTTCTTCTCCTGTATCTATTCCGCGAGTAACAGATAAACTTCACCACATAGAGATAGAAAACCTATATCCTTGTGCAGAAGGTGCAGGTTATGCAGGAGGAATTGTCTCAGCAGCAATTGATGGGATGAAATGCGCGAATGAAATTTCCAAGCGACTAATGGAGAAAACTTAGTCATTCACGTCTGAATAGTATTTAAATTTGTAAACTTTTTTACCGCATTTGAAGCACTTTGTCCTTTTCTTATTTTTTTTCACGCATTTAGTTTCGTCTCTCGCCCAACGAATGAATGAAGCAGAATATCAATATTTCATTCTAAAAAATATTCAAAACGAGAATTCTCGAGCAGAACTACAACGAATTCACGAAAACATTTTAAAAGGAAAATATGACGCTGCCGAAATGCAAATGAAGAATTTCAAGTACTTAGATAATGAATCAAAAAACAACCTCCTACTCTACGCTTGCTCAATGGATTACATCAAAAGTAATTACGAGTCTTCCATTGCAAAGAGCAATACAATTTTAGCATCGTACGCTTCCAATAAAAAAAGTGATTTTTACGTTCGCGCCTTGCATGCCAAAGCACGATCAATTTCTGCATTGGGACAAAACGATGTCGCTCGTGCTTTAATAAAGGAAGCTATCGAATTATTCCGCCAAAATAAAAATGAATACATTCACTCTTTATCTTACTACTATTACGGAGTATTTATTTCAGAATCTGGGAAACATGAAGAGGCCATCGACTATCTTGAGAAATCCAAAAAAATCAGTGAACGTATTAACGATTTAGTTTCAATCGCTGCAACACAATCTTTTATCGGATTATCACTTTCGCATTTGGGAAAATATTCCGAGGCAATCGATATTATCAATCAAAGTATTGAAATACGAAGTAACCTCGGAGATAAACGCGGATTAGCAAATTCTTACCTAAACATGAATAAGGTATATACGGAACTTGGTGATACCGACAAACGGTTAACATATGAAAAAAAGAGCTTGAATATCTGTGAAGAAATTGGAGATAAACAGTGTATTAGTGGGAGATTAACGAATATTGGAGACATTTTATTTTTAGAAGGTGACTTCGAAAATGCACTTCGTTATCAAGTAAAAGCAAAAAAAATAGCGGAAGAAATAGGAATTAAATACCGAATTGCTGAGATCCACTACCATTTGGCTGAAATTTTTAACGCGAAAAAACAATTTGATAAAGCGTTGGCGCATACCGATACCTGTATGCAGTTAAGAATTGGCACCGAAGATTTTGAAGGAATCGGCATGA
>JBIJBD010000104.1:0-8706 GCA_044345395.1 Crocinitomicaceae bacterium
CGTTTGCCAATTATTCACAATACCTTTGGGATGAATTTCGGTATGGGTTAGACGAGGCCGACTACCAAGCAGAGCAAGAAGCTCAAGGGTACTTTAATTCTTCCTCTTTTCAAGGGTATCACAACCTGATTTGGTATGATCACAACGATAAGGAAGATATGTTTGATGGTCACTCTTATAACAAAGGAGGTAGAATTTTACATATGCTTCGCAATCATTTAGGTGAAGATGCCTTTTTTAAAGGATTGAACAACTACTTAGTATCCAACAAATATAAAGCAGCAGAAGTACACCATTTGCGTTTGGCCTTCGAAGAAGTAAGTGGTCAAGATTTAAATTGGTTTTTCGATCAATGGTTTTTAGGTAAAGGACATCCAGTAATTTTCACGGAACAGGTCGTAGACAAAAATAATGTAACGTTAAAGGTTGTGCAAAGACAAAATCTTGAAGAAAAGTTCCCAATTTACCGTATTCCAGTAGAAGTTGCTATTTGGGATGAAAACGGTAAGAGAATAGAAAAAGTAATACTAGACAGCCTAGAGCAAACTTTTTCATTTCCTATCACTGGACAATTAAAAAACATTTTGTTCGACCACCAGCAAATGTTACTCGGCAGGTTGTATGAGGATAAACCAATGGCGCAGTATGCTCATCAATTTAAGAATATGGACCGATGGAAGGCTAAATCAGTGGCATTCAATCGTCTGAAAGGGAGCGCACAATTTGCTGAGATTCTCGATTTGGCGTTGACAGATAAATTTTGGCATATTCGCGAGTTGGCAGCTTCGTACATTGTGGAAAATTTGAAACAAGATCCCGAAGCAAAATACTTGTCAAGTAAGTCTAAAAGTTTAGTAGTAAATATGGCGAGTGCTGATCCTAAATCTTCAACCCGTTCTAAAGCACTTGAAGCGGCTGTATTTTTTGCTGACAAAGATAAGATGGTTCCTTTATTGACAAATGCTATTAAATCAGACTCATCATATACAGTGCAGAGTAATGCGATTTCATTATTGATTGAGTTGGGAACAAGAATTGAAGCGTTTAAAGAGGCAAGTAGTATTTTGGACGATTTAAAATTAACGAAAGATGTTAAAGTTAAGGTTATGGTTTCTGAAGCTTTGAGTCAGTCAGGAGACACTGAACATTATGAGTTTATCAAACAAGTCGCTGAAGAAAAATTATCAGGTTCAGAAGCGTTAAGGGCATTTATTTCGTTTGTTGTTTTCGTTGCAATGGCAGAAGAACAAGAAGACCATTTTAATTGGATGGAAAGTTTGGTTGCCTTAACTGAACAGAAGGCACTGAATCCACAAGGACAAATTAAAACTTATCTCTCTCGGATTGTTCAATATGAGCAGGGAGTTGTTTCCGCTAAAATTGATCAGTTGAATACGCGGATAGCAGAACAAGCTGATGCCTCACAAGGTCTTGAGCTGTTAAAAGTTAAATATGAGAATTTGGCGGATAGGTTGAATCAAATCCCTATGGAATTTTAGTGTTTAACTAATTGTGTAGCAGATGCCTGAGCCGTCGGCATTATAACAAGGTCATTAATTGTAACATGCGCTGGCCTTGAACAAACATATTCAACAGCATCGGCAATATCCTCTGCAATTAATGGTTGATAACCTTCATAGACGGATTTGGCAGTCTCTGTATCTCCTTTGAATCGAACAACTGAAAATTCTGTGTCTGCTGCACCTGGAGCAATGTTACTGACTTTTATTCCATAAGGTAGTAAATCAATTCTCATTGCGCGAGACAGGGCGTCAACGGCGTGCTTAGTTGCACAATAAACATTTCCTCCCGAATAAACCTCTTTCCCCGCAATACTTGCAATATTTACGATTTGACTGTTTTTGTGATTTTTCAATAATGGAATAACGGCCTTGCTGACATAAAGTAATCCTTTTACATTGGTATCAATCATTCGGTTCCAATCATCAGAATCACCTGCATCAATTGGACCTCTTCCAACAGCTAGACCTGCGTTGTTTACTAATAAATTTATGCCGTTTTTAATTTCATCAGCTAGGTTATTAAATGCATCAAAAACTTCATTTTCGTTGCGAACATCAAAGCACGAAATAATGCATTTAACACTAGGATAAAACCTATTCAATTCCGCTTGTAATTGAATCAATCGTTCATTTCTTCTCCCAGTGATGATTATATTTTTTCCTAAAGAAGCAAATTTCTTGGCAATGGCTTCACCAAATCCGGAGCTTGCACCGGTTATAACTGCAAATGTATCCATTTGAATATTTTTTGATTTTTAATAAGTGGAGGTATTTTTTTTGTATCAATAATTAATAAGAAAATCATAAATAAAAAGGGCAATCCAGGTATTTTATAGCGTACAAGGGCACCAATTATTGGCGTACTAATTCCAATAATAATAAAAAGTACGGTTATAAATAGGAGTGACGAGAGAATAAAATCAACTTGCTTTATATCAAGTTTTTTTCCATAAAATACTGCTCCGATGATCAAAAAGAAAAGAAGAAGATTTTCTAGAAAAGGGAAAATCACAAGAAAAGAATTGATATCCCACGGAAAGGGACGCAAAAATGTATTCAAAAGGCCCATGGGTGCTGCTCGTAAGACTGACAGGTAAGATTCTTCCAATATGGGTAGTACGATTTTACTTTGTGCTTGAAATGCCTCAGCTAAATTAATAAAGTCATGCTGCTTCTGCACTAAGATATGAAGTGGATCTATTTGAATAAAAATTTTCGGTAATAGCCAAAGAAGAACTATAAAAAATACGATAGTAGCGCTTACATTAAGGTATCGATTATTTATATATTTTTTTATTGTCCACCACATCATGACAGGTAAAAATGCTAGCAAAACGTATACTTTTAGAATAAACAAGAAAAAAAAGCAGGCTATTAATAAAAGTAAATTCGTAACGTTAAAACGATTATGCCAAAGTAAATAAACACGATTGCAACAAATGCCAAAAAATCCAACAAGAAGAGTTTCTTTTAAAATACCTGAACTCCAAAAAACAAATGAAGGGATTAAAAATGCTGCGAGATATGATTTCCACTTTTCCCCACTAATTTTATTGAAAAATTTGTATAGTTCAAACGCCCCAATAAAAGCAAAAAAATTCAACAAAATCGAATGAAAATGATAACTGCCGAAGCTGAAAAATCTTATCACAGAATTAATTCTAATTACTAAGCGATTATCATTGATTAAACCGTTTTCGTAAGAACGATACCAATTATTCATTTTTGAAAAATAATTCGCATTAAAATACTCATTTTCAACACCAATTCCTGTGAGCATTTTTAAGAAATCTTGAGGATGAGAATAAAAGGCATTGTAGAGAATTGCGCTGTCGTCAAAGTATCGAAATGTGTCGGCTTCCATTCTGTTAGTGTAATGAAAACTATAAATCATAAAAAGTAAAAACCCGACGATAATTTTTAGTGAAAAGGCAAATCGCAAAGAAATGACAGAAAAACCAGCAAGCTTAAAATAATTTAAAGTACCCATCCACCAGAGCAGAAGAAATGCTAAGATTACACCCATAAGGACATCTATAAATGGATTCATTGAGCTGCAAAGGTAGCCTTTTATAGGGTTTTAGGTAAAAAAAGTCAATTCTTCTTAAAACAAGACATCTTGTCAGTTTTTTTGGCTTGGCATAAGGATTGACAAATGCCTATCAAAAAAATATCCTATGAAAACTGGTCAAATTCATGTTCAAACAGAAAACATTTTTCCGATAATAAAGAAATTTCTTTATTCAGATCACGAGATTTTCTTACGAGAATTGGTGTCAAATGCCGTAGATGCATCGCAGAAATTAAAAGTGCTTTCATCGAATGGTGAGTACAAGGGCGAGCTAGGCGAACTCAAAGTGGAGGTAATTTTGGATGAGAAAAAGAAAACCTTAACGATTCGAGACAATGGCATTGGCATGACGTCCGAGGAAATTGACAAATATATCAATCAAATTGCATTCAGTGGAGCCGAAGAATTTGTTCAACAATACAAAGGAAAAGAGGGTGCAGATCAAATTATTGGGCACTTTGGTTTAGGTTTCTATTCTGCATTTATGGTGGCAGAGAAAGTCCAAATTCAAACACTTTCGAGACATGAAGGCGCCCAAGCAGTTCAATGGGAGAGCAATGGTTCACCTGAATATTCAATTGAAGAAATTAAAAAGGAATCGAGAGGAACAGACATAATTTTATTTATTTCGAAAGAATCTAAGGAATTCTTGGAGAAATCAAGAATTCAAGGTATTCTTGATAAGTATTGCAAGTTTTTACCTATTCCTGTTATTTTTGGTACTAAAACGGAGTACATTGATTCATCAGATGGAGAAAAGGATGACAAAGGAAATATTAAAAGAATTGCAATTGATGTTCCCAATTTGGTGAATAATACACAACCTGCATGGACAAAAGCGCCAGCGGATTTGAAAGAAGAAGATTACGATAGTTTTTATCGTGAATTATATCCAATGACATTCGATAAACCTATGTTTCACATACACTTGAATGTTGATTATCCTTTCAATTTAACGGGCATTCTATATTTTCCAAAACTGAAGGAAAATATAGAGGTTCAGCGGAACAAAATAAATCTATATTCCAATCAAGTTTTTATTACAGACAGTGTGGGTGAAATTGTCCCTGAATTCCTCACCCTATTACATGGTGTTATTGATTCACCGGATATCCCACTCAATGTTTCTAGATCCTATCTTCAAGCTGATGGGAACGTGAAAAAAATATCTGCCCATATTACAAAAAAGGTGGCGGATAAACTTGCTGAAATGTTTAAGAAAGATCGTACTGATTTTGAATTGAAATGGCCAGATTTGCAAATTTTTGTTCAATACGGCATGTTGTCAGAAGAAAAATTTGCTGATAAAGCAAAGAATTTTTCGTTATTGAAAAATACCGAAGGAAAGTTCTTCACCTTACAGGAGTACAAAGATGCAATTAGTGCACTGCAGACCGATAAAGAGGGGAATTTGATAGTCCTTTATTGCAACAATGTGGATGAGCATTTTGCGCAAGTAAAAAAAGCGAAAGAAAGAGGTTATGATGTGATTGAATTAGATGGTCCATTGGCACCACATTGGATTGGCAAACTTGAACAAGAAAATGATAAATTAAAATTTGCTCGTATAGATTCTGAAGCGATCGATAAATTAATTAGAAAAGAAGAGGATACGCCATCTAAACTTTCGAAGGACGACGAAGAAAAATTAAAACCTGTTTTTGAAACGGTTGTCAATAAAGAGAAATTTAGTATTCAATTTGAAAGCATGTCCGAAACAGATTCACCTGTAATCATTACACAGCCGGAATTCATACGTAGGATGATGGAGCAACAAAAATTAGGTGGAAATAGTTTCTATGGCGCTTTTCCTGAGATGTTTAACGTGGTAGTAAACGCAAACCATCCGAAAGTTATTCAATTACTTGAAAAAGATGAGGTGACACGAAATGAGCAAGCAAAACACCTAACCGATCTAGCCTTGTTATCCAACGGATTATTGAAAGGGGAGGCCCTCCATGAGTTTATTGAAAGAAGTGTTTCACAAATCGGATAATTATTATTTTTGTGCGGGGGTTTAATGCCCCCGTTTTTAATTGAGAAGTTTTGTTTAAATGGATTTTAGGCATTGGCGCCTTTTTACTCACTAGGAAATTTCTTTTCGGTATTGTAGGATTTATTATTGGATCATTCATTGACAATAGTATTGAGTCTGAAAGAAACGGAAGAAGAAACAATCGATCGAACGGTGTCGGTTCCGACCCTTTTGATTATTACAGAAGACAATCTTCTCGCTACGATTTCCAGACGATGTTAATGGCATTATCTGCTGCGGTGATGAAAGCAGATGGTAAGGTGTTAAAAATAGAATTAAATTATGTAAAGCAATTTTTTCATGCGCAATTTGGAAATTCATTTCGCGCAGAACATTTACAAATCTTGAAGGACTTTTTAGCTGCCGATGCAATTCCCTTACAAGAAATTTGCAGTGATATCAAAGCTAGGCTACCCTATGAACCAAGGGTACAATTACTGCATTACCTTTTTCATGTGGCAAAGTCTGATGGCGATGTGGCAACAAGTGAAATGAATACTATTAATCGCATCGCTAATTTAATGGGTGTTTCAGCAACGGATTTTGAGAGTATAAAGAACATGTTTTATCGGAATGTTGATTCTGACTATAAAATTCTAGGTGTTGAGACTACAGCAACTGATGATGAAGTTAAAAAAGCATATCGTAAAATGGCAATTACTTTTCATCCGGATAAAGTGGCTCAGTTAGGCGATGAACATCAAAAAGCAGCTAAAGAAAAATTTCAGCAGATTCAAGATGCTTATGAAGCAATTAAAAAAAGAAGAGGGTTTAAGTAATTTCTTTCTCTTTTATTTTTGATTAAATAAATAAGTTTATTACTTTTGCCGTCCGTTCATTGAACATAGGTGGGATGGGTGAGAGGCTGAAACCAACAGTTTGCTAAACTGTCGTACGGGTAACTGTACCGCGGGTTCGAATCCCGCTCCCACCGCAACAAAGCTAAGGTGAAAGAAAAGGAAACCCAATGGTTTATCGCCGAAGCCGATATTTTAAAGAGAGAATAATCAAAGATAGAAACGTCTACTTTGTATTTACATAAGATGATAAGTTCGGGGCGTAGCGTAGTCCGGTCATCGCGCCTGGTTTGGGACCAGGAGGTCGCAGGTTCGAATCCTGCCGCCCCGACAAGGGGGATGATAAGTCATCCCCCTTTTTAATTCGTGCGGTCCCGTAGCTCAGCTGGATAGAGCAACTGCCTTCTAAGCAGTAGGTCTTTGGTTCGAATCCAAACGGGATCACTGAAAAAGCCTCAAATTTATTTGAGGCTTTTTTCTTTTAGTTTTCAGATTGTATTATTCATAGGTGAATCTTCCAAATTCACCTGAAATTTCAACACATGGCTTGTCACCGTCCTCTACGCGACCAACAATCTTTGCTGCGACATTATATTTTTCCGAAATAGCAATAATTTCTGATGCAATTTCCTCTGGCACATAGAGTTCCATTCGATGTCCCATATTAAATACTTTATACATTTCCTGCCATGGAGTAGCAGATTCTTCTTGAATCATTTTAAAAAGTGGTGGACATTCAAATAAATTATCTTTGACAATTCGCAAGTTTTTAATAAAATGCAACACCTTGGTTTGACCACCTCCCGAACAATGAACGATACCGTGAATATTGACTCGATGCTTATCTAGTATTTCCTTAATAATGGGCGCATATGTTCGTGTTGGCGATAATACCAATTTACCTGCGTCTAAAGGTGATTGCTCTACTTCAGAAGTCAAAAGTTTAGTGCCAGCATAGACCAATTCCTCCGGTACATTCGGGTCAAAACTCTCTGGAAATTCATGAGCAAGAGATTTGTCAAATACATCGTGTCTAGCAGAAGTTAATCCATTGCTGCCCATACCTCCGTTGTATGAGGTCTCGTAAGTTGCTTGTCCATATGAGGATAAACCAACAATCACATCGCCAGATTGAATGTTTTCATTTGAAATTACTTCTACTCTTTTCATACGACACAACACCGTGCTGTCCACAATAATGGTCCGAACTAAATCTCCGACGTCAGCAGTTTCGCCACCGGTAGAGTGAATATCTATTCCAAATCTACGCAAGTCTTCTAATAATTCTTCTGTCCCATTGATAATTGCACTCAACACTTCACCCGGAATAAGTTGTTTATTCCTTCCGATGGTGGAAGACAATAAAATTGGTCCAGTTGCCCCAACGCATAGTAAATCATCGAGGTTCATGATTAAAGCATCTTGCGCAATTCCTTTCCAGACAGATAAATCACCTGTTTTTTTCCAATATAGGTAAGCAAGAGAAGATTTCGTACCTGCTCCATCTGCGTGCATCACTATGCAGTAGTTGGGATCATTGGTAAGGTAATCCGGAACAATTTTGCAAAATGCTTGAGGGTAAAGACCTTTATCTAACTTTTTTATTGCGGCGTGTACATCTTCTTTTCCGGCAGATACGCCCCGTGCTTGATATCGTTGGTCAGACATAAATTAAAGTTCGAGAACAAATTTAGCCATTTGCGCTATCTTGTTCTGTATTGGAGGAAAGATCTTTTAATATTTTGTGAACATCTTGTTCGGTGGCATATAATTTTGATTTGCAAATTTGAATCAATTCACTTGCACGTTTCACATAGGTCGATAATTCATCTAAATTCACAGCACCTTCCTCCATTTGGTTCACAATTTCCTTTAATTCTTCGAATGCTTGGGTATAGGATATTTCGTTTTTCATGTTAACTAAAATTAAGTAAACCTGCTGAATTAGAAATAAAATTAGTAGAATTGTAATGAAATTAAATTAAATAAACATGAAAAAAATAGTAATTTTTGCGTTATTTATTGCTTCATTCAATAAGTCGCAAGCTCAAATATCAATTGAATTAGGTGCAAAAGGTTCTTACAATTCTACTTGGTTGTTTAATACTAATATATCTGATCAAGGTGCTGACCAAGACTATGCAATGGCCTGGGGTCAGAATTATGGACTTTCAGCAGCGGCATTTATTGGCCCGATTGGCGTTGCGTTGGAATATTACAGCGGTAATCACACAGGTGGTTATACAGGGACTGTAAGTATTCTAGGTGATTACAAGTCAA
>JBIJBD010000105.1:0-8550 GCA_044345395.1 Crocinitomicaceae bacterium
TTATGATGCGTCATAATTTTGATAACCCATTCGGATTGAAATGGAATAACGGAAATTTAAAATCTATGGCCGCCTTGTTAGATGCAGCCGTATTTCCTGGTATTCAAGGTGGACCATTGGAACATGTAATTGCAGCTAAAGCAGTAGCTTTTGGAGAAGCTTTATCACCGGCTTACACTGAATATATGAAGCAAGTTAAGTTGAATGCTTCCATTATGGCAGATGAATTCATCAAACTTGGCTACCATATCATTTCTGGAGGAACGGACAATCACAGTATGTTAATCGATTTAAGATCGAAAGGAGTTACCGGAAAAGATGCGGAAAACACATTGGTTCAAGCAGACATAACCGTTAATAAAAACATGGTGCCTTATGATACAGAATCCCCTTTCGTTACATCAGGAATTCGTGTGGGAACACCTGCAATCACCTCACGTGGTGTAAAGGAGAATGAAATTTCCACAATTGTTAGTTTGATTGATGAAGCATTAATGAACAAAGACAACGTTTCCACTTTAGCTGACATTAGAAAAAAAGTCAATGCCTTAATGACTCATCGTCCTTTATTTACTTGGTAAATGTTATTCTACGCCAAAAAGGATTGGTTTTTTCCTGTAGTTCTACTTTTTGTTGCGTTAATTTATGGTGGCGTTTCGCTGATTATTTTATTCACAGAAGATGATCTAAATGCTCTTTATGGCTTGGCAATTGTCTTTTGTCTATTGACTTTTCTTTTTTGGCTTATTCAAAAAACAACTTCTTACAGAATAGGTAACCATGAAATAATTTGTAGGATGTTCTTTTTAAAAAAATCGATTCCAATAAATTCAATTCGGTCAATTGAAAAAGCAAACGGCATGTATGTTGGCCGAAAGATGAATACAGCATGGAAATGCATAATCGTTAAATACAACACATACGATGAACTTTTAATTTCACCAGATGAGGAACTACGCTTCATTGAAACTTTATTAGCAATAAACCCTAAAATCTATGTCAAAACCACATCTTGAAAAACAACTATTTGTAGATGAAAAAGTGAATGCGTTTAAATTCAAAAACGAATATTCACTTTACAATGACGCCGGGGAGGTTGTTGGCTCTATTCATCAACTTTTGAGTACTTGGGAAAAAATCCGAAAATTATTAATTAGTCAAAAAATCACTCCCTTCAACTATGAAATAAGGAATTCGCATGGAGAAATAATTGCTGAAATCAAGAAAGGATGGACCTTTTGGTTGCCTAAAATTCAGTTGGTGATGAACGGTGCTGTAATTGGAGTAATTCATCAGAGATTTAAACTTATCAAACCCAAATTTGATATTTACGACAATAATAATCAACCTATTGGGTCTATCAAAGGAAATTGGTCGCATTGGCAATTTGATATCACAAGTGATAAAGGAATTGAACTTGGACATGTTTCTAAGAAATGGGCTGGAATCGCTAAGGAGTTATTTACCACAGCCGATAAATACATTGTTAACATTGACCCAAGTGTGCAAGATGAGAAAATGCGCATGTTGGTATTGTCCGCAGCTTTGACTATTGATCTTGTCTTAAAAGAACAGGGTCAATAAATTTTATATTTTAGCGCAGAATACGGTAACGATTTTAACTATTTAATACCTTTAAGAAACCATTCATGAAAAAAAATTTACTTCTCTTACTTTTGTTCGCTTTCAATTTAAGTGCACAAGAGCATATTACCAATTGTTCAAAACGAGACCGTTTTAAAAACAATCAAGTAAAAAGCAACACGTTAAACGTTTCTCAAATCGAAGAAACTGAAAAATACGATGTTGTTTTTTATGGATTAGATTTAAACATGACAAACACATCAACCTATCTTTCGGGAACCGTAAGAATTGATGTCAAAGCCAAACAGAATATAGACTCTGCTCTATTTGAATTATATCCAACATTGGTGATTTCTGAAATCAGATTAAATGGTGTGTCTACCACATTTTCTAGATCAGGAACGGCTGTAAAGGCATTGGTGAATGCGAATTCAGATCAGCTATTTTCTTTAGAAATTGACTACGCAGGCAATCCACCTACGGCACAAACAAATCCTTTAGGTGGTAGTGGAATTACCGCGGCATCTTCACCAAGCTGGGGAAACAAAGTTGTTTGGACACTTTCTGAACCTTTTTCAGCAATGGAGTGGTTTCCTTGCAAGCAAAGCTTATCAGATAAAGCAGATAGCTCCTTTTTCTCTATTACAGTTCCGGACACTTTAAAAGCTGGATCAAATGGAAAATTAGCAAGCATTGACACGTTAGGAAACGGATTCTTGCGTTTTAATTGGGAACATCGTCATCCTATTGATTATTATCTCATTTCGGCATCAGTTGCAAAGTATGTCGATTATTCCATTTTTGCTAATCCGGTTGGCGCTCCTAACCCTATTTTAATTCAAAATTACATTTACGACAATCCCAATACATTGCCCAATTTCCTTGCCGACATCAATGAAACGGCTGATTTTATCGAACTATTTTACGAAAAGTACGGCCCCTACCCGTTTGAAGATGAGAAATATGGGCATTGTATGGCGCCAATTTCTGGTGGCATGGAACATCAAACGATGACTACACAAGGATTTTTCAATAATACGCTTACTGCACATGAATTAGGACATCAATGGTGGGGAAACAATGTGACATGTGCCTCATGGGCTGACATTTGGATAAACGAGGGTTTTGCTTCATACAGTGAATATATTATGCTAGAAAATTTATATCCAGCAGATAAAAATCAGCATATGTTAGACGTGCACGACAACGTAAAGACACAAACGGGAGGTAGTGTTTGGGTGCTTGACAGCCTGAACGAATCACGCATTTTTAGTGGTAGATTAACTTATGACAAAGGGGCTGGCATTATTCATACAATACGCTTCATGTTAAATGATGATAGTTTATTTTTTGAAGTACTTAAAGACTTTCAGCAATCATTTAAAGATAGCGTGGCGCATGGAATTGATTTTCGAGATAAATTAAATGAGTTGTCTTCGATAGATTTTACAGAAATGTTTGAGCAATGGTACTTTGGAGAAGGTTATCCTACTTATTCTTTAAAATGGAAACAGGAAGGAAATGATGTAATTGTTCAAATTAATCATTCTGCATCCAAACCATCAATAACACCAACATTTACCAATCCGATTGAGATTAAATTTAATCGCACTCCACTTCAGGATACTACCGTTCGATTTGCAATAAATTCAAATCAAGAAACGTTCTATTTACAAAATTTTGGTACGTTGAGCACAAGTGCAACTGCTATCATAGATCCAAATAACTGGATAATAAACAACGCCGGGAGTGTTACGCAAGATAATTCTCTTTCCCTATCCGAAATCAAGGAAAACAAAGAATTAGTGGTATATCCAAACCCTACAAATGGCCCTTTTACCATTCAAAATGTTCCTTCAAACACGCAAGTGAATGTACTTGATATGTTTGGTAAAATTGTAAAATCACTTGAATTCGAACCAAATACGTTCATCGATTTATCACAACTCAAAAAAGGAAATTATTTGCTCGAAATCTTGTTGCCTGACAATCAAAAAAGATTGAAGATCATTCAGTTGTAACTATTTTTTTTGAATATTTTTTCTTTAATTTATTCATTTTGAATTAACTTTTTAGTATTTTCATTAAAAAAATCATGAATTACCGTTACATCATCGCCATTCTTTTTGTTGCCTTAGATTTTTACGGCACATCACAAACGACAATATGGCAAAATGATTTTGAAAATCCTGCTGAGTGGACGCTAAATGTTTCAACTGGACAAAATGACATTGACGCAAACCTTTGGGTTATTTCCGATGCCGAGGGAGGTGTTGCTGCCGGGGGTTGTGGGGTGGCTGGAAACGGAAATAAAACCTTACATGTTGGCTGTCAAGGAGCTTGGTGTGTTGGGACCGGCGCAACCTATAATGCTGGTGATGGTGGATTAGGATTTATCTCAGCAACAACCAATAAACGTGCAGTTATCGCTTCAAACATTAGTACTTTAAATTCCCAAAATTTGAGTGTTGAGTTTGATTATTTAGGTATTGGACAAGCAAATGATGATTTTGGAACTGTTATTTATAGTACAGATGGTGGTACAACATGGACTAATCTTCAAACAATAACTCCTTCTACTACTTGTGCAAATGGACAAGGGTTGTGGACGCATTTGTCAATTCCGTTACCTGTGAGCTGTGAAAATAGCTCTACTTTGAGAATAGGATTTAATTGGAAAAACAGCAACGATGGAGCAGGAACAGATCCTTCTCTTGCTATTAACAATGTAAAAATCACTACCAATATTCCACCAGATCCTGTTGCTAATTTCACCTTAAACGACAACCAAATCTGTCAAAACTATTGTATTACTTTTTCCAATACCAGTTCAGATGCAACGACCTATTCGTGGGATTTTGGAAACGGAAATTCTTCAACGCTTGAAAATCCGCAACCACTTTGTTTTAATTTGCCTGGACAATATGTAATTACCCTAATTGCCTGTAATAATCAAGGATGCGACACAACATCGCAAACCGTAACGGTGTTACAAGCACCATTTACGGGATTAGAATTTTTGAATGGTCAAATTACGTCCTTGCAACCAAATGCCCTTTATCAATGGCTTTTATGTCCATCTTTAACAATCATCCCGGGTGCAACATCGGTGGAATACACTCCTCCAATCAACGGTGAATATGCCGTAATAGTGACGCTAGCGAATGGCTGCTCTGATACTTCGGATTGTATTGTGATTAGCGATTTAGGAATTCAAGAGCAAGTCAGTTCTTTAGGCTTATTTCCAAATCCAGGAAATGGAACATTTTCAATAGATTCTGAACTGTCTAATTCGTTTGACATTGCCGTGTCTGATGTAACAGGTCGGAAGCAAGAATTTATTTTTGAAGGAAATTCAATTACGATTTTATCCGCTTCAAAAGGTTTATTTTTCGTTCGTATTAAAGTAAAAAACGGTGCTGAAACGATTCTATCTTATCTAAAGGAATAACTTTCAATTTTAAGATGGTATTCGTTGAGTATTGAGCTCTTCAAACCTAACGTCTTCTTTGAAAGGTATTTTTCGCATTTCACCGACTTCCAAGCAATAGTAGCCGAACTCTTCGGTAATTCGTCCTTTTAGGAAATAAACGCCTTTACCAAAGAAGGGGTATTTTTTTACCGACTCAGGAAAATGCACTGTGTCGATAGTGTCACCATTTTTATCGATCAAGGTGCCAAAATTCATTACCGTACCACTAGCCGTTTTAGAGTTTTTGATGGTAACTAAATAACCATACATTTCCACTACAGCACTAAATTTACTCGGCATCTCGTAGGCAAGCGTATGACTCGGAAGCGGATAAGCAAGTAAATCAAACGGATTACATAAAGGAAATCCCAGGAGTTCCATTTGTTCAAATGCTTGCTCATGAAGCTGCTCATCCAACTCAGGGAGTTTAAATCGTTTCTCCGGAACCGCAAACAATTCTGGAAGTTTTGGTTTCTTGCCAAGGCTATGATGATAGAAATGTGCCTTCCAAAGTAATTCTTTTCGAGACTCCGGAAAATCGCGTAGTGCCCCAATACGAATCATCAGCGAGAGTTGTTCTAAGGGGATTACCAATCGCCTCATCAAATCATCAAAACCTAAAAACACCCCTCGCCTATCTCGTTCTTGCATTAGCTGTTGAATTAAGCGAACTTCAATACCTGCAACTAGGTTAAATCCAATGATAAGACGTTGGCCAATTAAGGTACACTCAAAAGCTCCAAAATTTATGGATGGTGCTTCAATTTTTGCCCCAAACTTCCTTGCTTCGTGTACGTAAATTTCCGTTCGGTAATACCCACCAAAATTATTGATAGTCGCAGTCATATATTCCAAGGGGTAATACGCTTTTAGGTAAAGGCTCTGGTAACTTTCTACCGCATACGAAGCAGAGTGTCCTTTGGAAAATGCATACCCAGCAAAACTTTCGATTTGGCGCCACACATCTGCAGTAAGCTCTAGCGAATAACCTTTCCGAAGGCAATTTTCAAAAAATGCATCACGCACCCGTTGAAATTCTTCCCGCGAGCGAAATTTCCCTGACATACCACGTCGCAGCACATCTGCTTCTGCTAGTGATAAATCGGCAAATAGATGCGCTACTTTAATAACATCCTCTTGATATACCATCACACCGTAAGTTTCAGGCATAATACTAACTAATATCGGATTGGCTTCTGCTCTTCGGGACGGATTTCGGTGCCGTACAATATATTCTCGCATCATTCCCGATTGCGAAACTCCTGGACGGATAATCGAACTTGCAGCAACAAGCTCTAAGTATGTCTTTACTTGCAGCTTTGTCATCAACATGCGCATGGCAGGAGATTCGACATAAAAGCAACCTAAAGCCTTCACCTCAACTAATAGCTGTTCTATCTTTTTATCTTGTTTGAAATAGTGAATGTCGTGAATATCGTGTGGCGGATTTTCAGGTTGGTTATACGCTATAACATCTAAGGTGTCGTGTATTTTCCCGAGGCCACGCTGACTAAGAATATCGAATTTATACAAACCAACATCTTCCGCTTCAAGCATAGAAAATTGTGTAGTTGGAAATCCCTTTGGTGGTAAAAAAAGTGCTGAATACCAAGTCATTGGTTTCTCACTAATGACAATTCCCCCAGAATGCACACTAAGATGAGAGGGCAATCCTTTTATTTGTTCACTGTATTTAATTACCAATTTGGAAATTTCATCCAAGTTTTCGATGTTAAATTTCCCACGACAAAGGACATCAATTTCTGATTTTGGCAGTCCGAAAACCTTCCCCAACTCTCTTATCGTAGCGCGAAACTGAAACGTATTATACGTGCACAACCAAGCAGCATTTGGATATTTTTCAAAAAGGTAATTCACCACATCGTCTCGATCTTTCCAAGAAAAGTCGATGTCAAAATCAGGAGGATTTTTCCGATAAAGGTTAATGAATCGCTCAAAATATAAATCAAGCTCTAAAGGATCTACGTCGGTGATGCGGAGTAAATAAGCCACAATACTGTTAGCCCCACTCCCTCTTCCCACATAGAAATATCCTTTGGATCTTGCGTAGGAGCAAAAATCCCAGGTGATTAAGAAATAAGACAAATAATGCTTTTCAGAGATAATCGCAATTTCTTTCTCAATACGCGCCACAATTTCATCCGTAACCTTCGGATAACGGTAATCAAGTCCTTCCGCACACAATTCACGAAGTAGAAGCTCGTCTTCTTCCTTACTACCGGTGTAACTGCTTGGGTTTTGCGGCATAGCTTCGTCACCAAAAGCAAAAGAAACGTGACAGGTATCGAATAAACGCAGTGTTTGCTCGTAGATATCTGCATGATTTTCTACATTTTCCTCTAGCAAAGAGAGCTGCCAAAAAAGCTCCGTAGAAGGTGCTTGTTGCGTCGTTGGTAATTTTGACAACAAGGTATTTAGGTGAATAGCACGCAAGAGACGGTGGGTATTGAAATCGCGTTTGTTGCGAAAGGTCATAGGCTGTAAAAACAGCATTTTTTCACGTGAAAAATTAGTATACTTATACATTAAGTTACCTGTTTTTTCTCCTTGAATTTCAATATATTCGTTTTGATTTAACTTAAAATCTACCCTTTCTATTGGATAGCACGTGTAGCAACTGGTAAAATGAGGCAATCGTCGGGGAAATGGTGTATTAGTTTGCAAGTAGCGACTCAAAAAATGATTCATTTCATGAAAGCCTCTGTTGTTGCGCGCAATGAGGGTGGCAATATGTTCCATTCCATTACGAAGTTCAACCCCCACAATTGGTTTTATTCCCAAACGCTGCGCTTCTCTTACAAAGGCCAATACCGCACCTGTAGCGTTTATATCGGTTAAAACAACGTAAGAATAACCGGCACTTTTCGCCCATTGAACAATTTCCTCCGGAGAAAGAATCCCGTAGTGTAGACTGAAATGAGAATGTGTTTTCACTTATTTTGTAAAACGGTATTAAACTCTTCTGTTGGCTAATAAGGGTGGTGGTTCGCCGGAAAATGGATTCCACCTTCCGATGGTTCTCGCTTCTAATCCAATAGCACGAATCACTGCCCTGTCTCCATAGCGGTTTCGAATACGGTCAAGGGCGTGGTATAAGGATACGTATTGAGTAGAATCGTCAAATAAGCTCAGCTGAAAATGGCCATTGACCAACGTACTGTAGCGCACACCTATTAAACGAACAAGCATTCTGCGGTTGTAGATGCGTTCAAACAATTCCGCAACCAAAGGAAGTAACTCGTGATCGGCAGCCGTGTAAGGGATTTGTTTTTGTAAAGTTTGGGTCTGAAAATCGGCATAACGTATTTTCACCGTTATACAGCCCGTGAGCTTATTCCCCCTCCTCAATTGAAACGCCAAATTTTCCGCCATAGCCATTAGGATACCTTTCAATTTTACAACATCAATGGTATCGTAATCAAAGGTTCTCTCGGTGGAAATGGATTTACGTTCGCTGTAAGGCTCCACAGGGG
>JBIJBD010000175.1:0-4658 GCA_044345395.1 Crocinitomicaceae bacterium
GATGGTCAATCATTTACTCCATCTCAAACGAATACTTAGTTTGTAATTGGAACGGATATTCAAAATGGATGTACTGCAAGTGATACCATGGAGTTGGTTGTAAATCCACTTCCAGTAGTAACCATTTCTACACCTGACTCCATTTTATGTGCGGGTGAAACAGCAGTACTTACGGCGAATGGCGCAGTAAATTATCAATGGACCAATGGACCGTCAACTCAAGTGTATTCATTCATTCCAACAGTAACTGCAGAGTACGAATTGGTAGGATATGATATTAACGGTTGTACGTGAATCCTTTGCCAATTCCACTTTTTTCAACTGACATGAATTTTGGTGGTTGTCTACCGTTTAGCCCTACGTTCACAGATCAAACAGGAGTAAATGGCAACGGTCCCCCGTCAGCTTCAGTGTTATGGGATTTTGGAAATGGTTCAACATCGAATCAATTAGGATCGGTAATGAATATATATGACAATTATGGCTGTTATGATATTACATTAACTGCAACTACAGCGGAGGGTTGTTCAGCTACCATAACTCAACAAGATTATGTTTGTGTGAATGAAATTATAGCTGCATTTACTCCTAGTTCATTTGATCAGCCCATTACCAACCCTATTTTTGAGTTTGACAATAATTCTCAAAATGCCACATCTTACGAATGGAATTTTGGAGATAATACAAGTTCAGACTTCATTAATACATCTCATACATACGGAGACATTGGAGTGTATACAGTTATGTTAGTTGCATCTGCGCAAGATGGCTGTACAGATACCGCTTATCAAGTTATTAAGGTTTCAGATGTGGTTATATTATATGTACCCAATTCATTTACACCTGATGGTGATGGATTAAATGAGGTTTTCATTCCTCAACTTACTGCTGGATATGATAGGGATAAAGGGTATGAGTTTTTAATTTACAACCGTTGGGGTGAAGTAATTTTCAAAAGCACTCAGGTTTTAGAAGGATGGGATGGAACCTACAAAGGAGTACCAGTGCAGATTGGCACTTATACTTGGACCATTCGATTTAAAGATTCAATGTCCAACAAGATTTATGATTACCAAGGACATGTAAATTTAATACGTTAATGATTAAAATCATATTTTTTCTTGTCTTAACCAATGTTGCTTTTTCTCAGATTATACTTCAAGAAAATGATTTTGCGTCTCCAGGAGATACAGTTAGAATGAGTTTAACTGATCAAACATCAGTAGATTATAATGCTACGGATACAGCATTTATTTGGGATTTTTCTAGTCTACAACCAAACAGTCAGTTTTTAAGAGAGTTTTCTGCAATAGGATTTAGCCCGGTACAATTTACTTTTGGTTTGTTAGCGCCTTCGGAATACCAAGCCTCGTATTTTATTCCTGAGACTAATTTTTCTTTGAATCAATTAAATGGTTTTTTACCCGTCACTCTAAGTGATCCAAGATCTTATCAAAAGTCTACCCCTGACTCCATAACAAAAGTTGGTTTTTCAGTTAAAGTTAATGGTGTCGATGTTGCATTTAAATCTGATACTATAGAAACAAAGTATAAGTTCCCGATGGAGTACGAGCAATTTTTCACTACCAAAGGTTATACCTTTATTGATTTAAGTCCGGCAGCAGAATTAAAAGTAAAACAATTAAGGAATGTGACTAGCAATGTTGATGGTTATGGACAGCTAATATTACCTTTTGGATCTTTTGAGGTGTTGCGCGTTAAGCGAGAAATAAATGAAATTGATTCCATTTATCAATCATTTTTTGGTGCACCCTCTTGGTTTGGCGCCCCTCCAATTCAAACAATAGAATACGAATGGATTGGACAGAATAGAAAAGACGTGTTATTGAAAATTGTTGTAAATAATGCAAATGGAATAGAACAAGTACAATCAATTGAATACCAAGATATTTATTTGGGATTAGATGCGAGTATTAATGAGAATAAATTTATTTTTTCTGCCTTTCCAATCCCTACAAATGATTTTATTAATATCAAGTCCACAGTGCCAATCAAAGAGGCAAGTTTATTCGATGCAAAAGGAATGAAATTAGAAGTTATTACTGCACTCAATAAAACAGAATTATCTATTGATTTAAGAGATTATTCGCCTGGATTTTATTTTTTAAATCTTGATGGTTATTCAAGTTCGCAAACAATTCGGGTAACTAAAAACTAATCCGTAAATTTGTTCAAGGCAAATCAGTCTATCGCTGTTTTGAGAAATCAAAAGAGAGGAAAGTCCGGGCAGTGAAGAGCATCGTACTTCTTAACGGGAAGGTCTCATAGGTTAAAGCTTGTGAGAACAGAAAGTGCCACAGAAAGGAAAACTACCTTGACAAGTACGCTTCGTCAGGGAAAAGATGAAAAGGTGGAGTAAGAGCCCACCGCGTTGTTGGTGACAAGAACGGCATGGTAAACCTTACGAACTGAAAGACCAAATATACCGAGGCTTGAGGGTTGCTCGCCCAATCTCGGAGGGTAGGTTGATTGATGCTAATGGTGACATTAGTACTAGAGAAATGATAGACTACTAAGCTGCTTTCAGCAAAGGATACAGAACCCGGCTTATGATTTGCCTTTTTTTAATATGATTAAAGAACACATTTCCAGATTAACAGATTCACTTGATTTAATCAAAGATTCGCACCGAGCTGTTGCTATGAAACAATACATGCGCAATAAATTTGATTTTATTGGTGTCATGAGCGTTCCAAGAAAAGAAATGTTTTTAGCTTGGAAAAAAGAGTTACCAACTAATATGGGGAGAGAGGAAAGATGGGAGCTTATTTATGAGCTTTGGGAAAAGGAAGAGAGAGAATACCATTATGTGGCAATGGATTGGCTTAATTCATGGAAAATGACTGATATTTTTGAAAATGATGCTGAATACTTGAAATTTTTAATTTCAAATAAATCGTGGTGGGATACGGTCGATTTGTTGTCGAGTAATGTTCTGGGAAAATACGGTCAAAAATTCCCAACTAACATGTTGAATGTAATTGAAGAATGGTCAGAAGAAAAAAGCTTTTGGTTGCATCGAGCGACAATCATTTTTCAATTGCGATATAAAAAGAACACAGATTTAAAAATTCTTTCTACTCAAATTAATCGTTTTCAATTGAATAAAGAATTTTTCATTCAAAAGGCAATAGGATGGTCGCTTCGTGAATTTGCCAAAACAGATTCAAAATGGGTCATAAATTTTATTGAAGAAAATGGAATTTCAGGACTCGCAAAAAGAGAAGCGTTAAAACACTTATCGAATTAAAGTGATGTGTCCATGATAAATTTCATCACTTGCTTCATCGCCGAATAAGTCAAATGTAACTTTGTAAAAATAAACCCCATTAACGGCTTTATCACCACTAGACGTATTTCCGTCCCAACCTTCAGTCAAATCGTCAAATTCATAGATTTTATTTCCCCAGCGATTGAAAATTTCACATTTAATTCCTTCGATACATTCGGTATAGATTTTCCAAATATCATTAGTCTGATCTTCATTGGCAGTAAGGACGTTTGGAATGCGAATAATTGCTTCACCTGCAGTCATTACCAAAGCTTCTGTTTGATTGTAAATACAGCCATTGGCATCTACGACATTCAACTCATAAACACCAACGCCTAATTCTAACAGTGGTTCTTGACTTTGTGCAATTGTTCCATTTACTGTATATTCATAAGGACTTGTTCCCCCTAACGTTCCATTAATAACAATTGCACCATTGTTTAATCCACAATTCGGATTAGTTAATCCAACTTGAATAAGTGTTGGGCCTGCAAATATTGGTACTAAAGCCTGTTCTTGATAAGAACAATTGTTTGCATCAAGAACTGAAATGGTGAAGGTTCCTTGAGCCAGACTATCAAATACAAGGGTTTCAGCATAACTACCATTGTTAATTGAATAAGTGTAAGGAGAGATGCCACCGGTTGTAGTTGCAATTGCTATTTCTCCTGTATTTTGATCGCATTGCGTTGCAGTAATGTTGGTGGAAATATCCGTCGGCGGCGTAGTTGTTGAAATAAAAAACGTTGTGTCTCCGGTGCAAATTCCATCGGTAAAAGAAATTAAATAGGTTCCTGCGGCTAAATTGGCTGCGCTATCAATGGACGAATTAACACCTGTTGGCCATGTAAACTGATAGTTTCCATCAGGGATTATATCTAAATCAGCAGCACCATTAGCTAATTCACAAGTTGAATTATAAATTGTAGCAGTAGACGTTAATCCAAGACTTGGAAGAATAGTGATGGTTGTATCAAATGCACACGTGTTGTCTGAAATAGTAATTGAATAGTCTCCAGGGGCAAGAACAGTAGCGCTGTTTGAAGTAGAAACAGGTGGAGTCCAAACGTATGAATAGACAGAACTATTTGGCGTATTATCAACGATTATTGAACCATTTGTTTCTCCACAAGTTGTTTGTTGAATTTGAAAAAAGGTCTCGAATGGAACTGGGTTTTGTAAAAGAATGGTCGTGTCAAACGTGCAATTTAATTGAGTGATTGTTAGTTGATAAGACCCTTGTGGTAAGTTCGTTGCACTATTCGTTGTAGAAACGTTGGGAGACCAAGTATACGTGTAAGAAGCATCGAATGGATCAATGCTTATTGATCCGTTGGATAATAAACAACCAGGTTGAACTACAGTG
>JBIJBD010000208.1:0-3849 GCA_044345395.1 Crocinitomicaceae bacterium
TTGTATAGGTTTCTTGACAATTAGTTGCGTCAGTTACTGTCACGTGATATGTTCCCTCACATAAATTGGTAGCTGTTTGTGTTGTTTGGTTCAAATCGTCATCCCATTCAAAATTATATGGTGGAGTACCAGATGTAACCGTTACCGTACCTTGTCCATTACAATAGCCAATTAATGATCCTGTTAAGCAATTATTTGGATCATTGCATATTGCAAATGTTGGTTGACCAACTCCAGACCAACTTCCGCCATCAGGTACTCTACGAATTGTTTGACCAAAATGTGTTCCACCGTCTGCAGTACTTGCGTAGAATTTTAAATCATCTGGTATGGAATTGTAGCTGAGTAAACTTGTTGTATTTGAGCATCCTGCCAAAGATGAAATACAGGGCTGGCCTGCGAGAGAGGCTGTATTTCCCGGTCCCCAGCGCACAGCGTCAACAGGATTTCCATTGGCATCATAAAAGGCGAACCATCCTCCCGCATTGGGAAACCAAACCCTAGTTCCGCTGCAACATATTCCTGTTTGATTAATTTCTCCCGGTACAATCACTTCTATAACATTGCCCCCATTTTGAACTAGTAAGTTGCTCGGCACAGGAGTGACATTGATTCCTCTCACCATACAAAAACCATTTGGAGGAATGATAGTGCCTGAGGGTAATCTAAATCCACCGGAGCCTTCAGCTGTATAATTACCAAGGTAATAACAAGAAATATCCACGCTATCGCACAAATCAGGATTATATAACTCTATCCATTCACCTCGTCCACCATTTGGACCAGGACCTGATATGGAACCATCATTAACGTTTGGAGAAATCATTAATTCATTGATGAGAATAGGAGGGCCGCTATAAAAACAGGGTTCACATACAGAATTTGGAATAACAGCAACGGATGCAACAAGATCACAACCCACAGGCGCAGTTGGTGGCTCTATACAACAGTTTCCTCCTTGAGAAATTGTATAGGTGCTATTTTGCCAACAGCCGTATTGGGTATTGTGAAAATATAGATTAGAATTTGTTGTATTTTCAAAATAGTAAACAATCTCATCTGGTGTATTTACCCCTCCTGTATTAGTAAGTGTATCGCATTGTCCTGAAGCACCAATCATTGTTCCTCCCCATGGACCGGCACCATTACCATGAACTGGCGTATACCCAACGGGTGGATTTGTTATAATCGAAGTAATTGAAGGTGGAACTCCTGAGATACTTGTTACAAAATTCCCCTGACCGCAATTGTTGTTATTTTGAGTAGAATTGAACCCCGCATAAATTACTTGAACAACATTTCCTGCAAAAGCACCAGTAATGGTTACTTGTACAGGTTCATAAGTGCAAATCGCGATAACTAAATTCGGAATATTCTGATCAACATCAATGGTAACAATACCACCATCATAATTAGAAAAAATGGCAAGATTTCCATTTTGATTACAAATTGTTTGCCCATGCGAATTAAATACTGTAAATAAGCAAATGATTGATAAATAGAACTTTAATATCATATTCATTTTAGTTAGACTTATACTAGTTCCTATTCGTTGCATACATCAATAATGTAACATTGCTTGAATTGCGTCATTTACACGCTGAGCATTGGTAAGCAAGGCAGCCTCAAGTGTACTGTTCAAAGGAATTGCTGGCGTATCAACGGATCCAACGATAGATATAGCTGCATCCAAAAATTCGAAATTATCTCGCTGTAGTCTTCCTGCTAACCCTAGTGCGAAAGAACATTCAACAGATTCCTCCGTAACAATTATAATTTTAGCATGTCTTCGGCAAAGTGTATTCATCGCATCATGATCTAATGGATTTATGCTTCGAAGATCTAATATTTCTATTTGTCCAGTAAAGTTTTTTTCGGCCTCAAGAGACCAATATACACCGCGACCATATGTCACCACTCCTATTGATTTTCCAGATTCAACTTTGCTTTGATCCGCCTTAAGGACTGTTCTTGCCTTTCCAATAGGAATCACATAATCATCACTAGGTTCAATAGACATAGCTCCTTCTGTTCCGGGGATTTTAGACCAATATAATCCCTTATGCTCAAGAATAACAACTGGATTTGGGTCATAGAATGCGGCTTTTATTAATCCTTTTAAATCTGCTCCTGAAGAAGGGTAGACAACTTTAATCCCTCTAATATTTGAAAGTACAGATTCAACACTAGATGAGTGATAGGGACCGCCAGAACCATAAGCTCCTATTGGTACCCGTATTACACAACTTACAGGCCATTTGCCATTAGAAAGGTAATATGATCTGGAAACTTCAGTAAATAATTGGTTTAAACCTGGCCATATGTAATCTGCGAATTGTACTTCTACAAATGGCTTCAAGCCAACAGCAGACATACCAACGGTGGATCCAATGATAAAAGCTTCTTGAATGGGAGTATTGAAGACACGGTTATCACCAAAGGTTTGGGCTAATGTTGCTGCCTCTCGAAATACTCCGCCTAATCTCCCACCAACATCTTGCCCATATATTAATGCCTCTGGGTGCTTTTGCATAATTTCTCTAACAGCAAAAAGAGCTGCATCTACCATTACCGTCTTCTTTTTCCCTTTGGGTTCTCTTTCTCCTTTTTCTTCAGTAATTGGCGTCGGAGCAAAAATAAAATCTGTTATGCTTTCCGGCGATGGATCTGCGGCATTTATGGCGCGTTCATATGCAGAATCAACTAGTTTCTTTATTTCAGCTTCTGTATTAATAAATTCTGCTAACGGCGTTTTTTCTTTCGCTAAAAGTGCTTTAAGTTTAGGAAAAGGGTCGTTTTTTGCCGCTTCTTCTAAATCATCACGGTACCATTCCTTTCGTACGCCAGAGGTATGGTGTCCAAGCAGTGGGACCTTCGCATGCAAAATAAAGGGCCTACGCTCTTTTCTAACGGTTTCAAAAATATAATTGACTGCAAGGTATGATTCTTCAAAATCACTTCCATCAATTGATAAGACTTCAATTCCATTAAATCCTTTGGCGTAATATGAAATATCTTGTGCCCGTGTTTCTTGCGCATTCGCTGAAATATCCCAACCATTGTCTTGTACCAAATAAACTATCGGAAATTGTTTTAGAGCAGCCATTTGAAATGCTTCAGAAACTTCCCCTTCTGTACATGAGGCATCTCCCAGAGAACAAACTACAACCGGTGCATCTTGCCAATCTTCATAGCAATTGAGACCTTGTTTTTCTTTATATTGTAAGCCCATTGCTATCCCCGTTGTTGGAATCGCTTGCATGCCTGTTGCCGATGATTGGTGAATTATTTTAGGTTTATCGGCATCATTGAGTGAAGGGTGAGAATAGTAAGTTCTTCCACCTGAAAATGGATCCTCTTTTTTTGCAAAAACTTGCAACATGAGTTCATAAGGCGTCATGCCGATAGCTAAAAGAATACTATCGTCTCGGTAATACGGCGAGACCCAATCCTGAGGTTTTAATTGCATTCCTACAGCTAATTGAATAGCTTCATGTCCTCGCGATGTGGCATGGACATACTTTGACGTGACATCCTTATTTGTCTCGAACTTTTCGGCCATTGACTTAGCTGTGACCATGAGTTTATAGGCACTTTTAAGTATGGATTTTTCTACTTTTATAAGTTGGTCTTTTTGTTGTGTGGTATGCATGGATTTCAATGGATCCCAAAGATACAAAAGTTGAACTAAATCTGCGAATTTTCTAATTTTGTCAAAAATCAAACGAATGCTCGGTTTAAAAATGGCTACTGACCCAAGATGGGTAAATATTGTTGAACGAAATATTGAAGAAATTCTTGTTGACCACGCTTACTGTGAGCAAAAGGCAGCAAGTAACGCTATTTCAG
>JBIJBD010000129.1:0-6754 GCA_044345395.1 Crocinitomicaceae bacterium
AATACCATAGTCGAAACTTCTGCATCCGAAAAAACTACAATTGAAGCACACGATCATGAAAAAGCAAGCGAAAATAGGCCGATAACAGAGGAAACAGTTATTGAAGAAACACCACATAACGGAATAAAACCTAAGACTAATGAATCAGTTGCCTTAACACCAAAGAAAAATCGAAACATCCTTATTTATTCATTGTTAGGCGCATTGACTTTAGTACTGATTTTTTTGGTATTTATAATTTTCAAAGAACAAAAAATAGATGGCAAAAAAGAAGATGCAGCCATGGAGGCAATGAGCTTTGAAGAGGTTACAATAGGAAATCAAATTTGGATGGCTAAAAATTTGGATGTATCAACCTTTAGAAACGGAGACCCAATTCCTGAAGCGAAAACGAATGAAGAATGGGAAAAAGCAGGAGAAAACCAACAACCAGCATGGTGTTATTACGATAATGACCCAGCGAATGGTGAAAAATATGGCAAATTATACAATTGGTACGCAGTAAATGATTCAAGAGGTCTAGCCCCTGCTGGTTATCATATACCTTCTGATTATGAATGGACAACTCTAAGTGATTATTTAGGCGGTACAGCAGATACTACTGCTGGAACGAAAATGAAAAGCATTAGCGGTTGGGAAGTAAATGGCAATGGAACCAACGAAAGCGGTTTCTCAGGTCTTCCGGGCGGTTGCCGTGACGACGGTGGAACATTCTACGGCATTGGCGAGTACGGTAACTGGTGGAGTTCTACTGAGTTCAGTACAGCTAGTGCGCCGGCCCGCGGCCTGTTTTACTACAATAGCCCTGTTGGCAGGCACTACGACGGTAAGGAATACGGGTTATCTGTTCGTTGCCTGAGGGATTAGAATTTTTGCGATAAGTGAGTGCAGAACCATACTTGTTTGAGGGCTGCCGAACGCAGCAAAAATCATAAAATAATTTATTTGATTCACCTGCCTGCCGGCAGGTAGGTTTGACAATTTGATTATTTGAAAATTAAAGTTTGGGGCGAAGCCCCAATTTTTTATGCAGGTAAATTCATTTGACAACTGAGCGAAGCGGTCTCAAGTAATTTTATTCCTTAACAATAAGTGGGGTGGGTAATTACCGATGCTCAATTAAAAAGTAAGCCAGTTAACATCTAAATCTATAGAGAATCCAAAAAATTGAATTTTACTCGTTAGTTTCACAACTGTTTATCAAAGTGGTCGGCAATGTGCAGGAGAATTTCGTCTTTAATAAGGATGGGTTTTACCAGTATTTTCGCTTCTTTCACTATTTTGGAATGACTTGCAAATTCAGGCCCCATTTTTGGTTTTAGTTTGGATATGGAACTACCCGTAAGTTGAGTAATCTTGACCATTTCTTCAGTAATTAAGCCTGGGTCTTTAATTTTTCCAAGGCCATCGATTAAAATACTTAGTGCATAGAATCCTCCTTTTAAAAATTGAATAGTTTCAATATTTTCAGAAGGTTTAGGTAAAATATTAAATTTGAATAGCTTGTTCTCTTCTGTTATATAATGGTCAAGGGAGCTTTTTTCATTTTCATCGCTGTGTTGAACCTTTCCTAGTAAAGAACTAGAATAAATACCGAGCCATCGAAGTTTTCTTCTCAATTCATGAATGCCATCTTCAATCAAGTTTAAATCAATGTCTCCTGAACTAATTTTAACATGTAAACTTTCGGCTTCATCGCGAAAAAATTTAAGAAGTTTATTTGTTTCCTTGCCTTCTTTTATCCACTTGTATTTTTTGAAGTCTTTTGTAAATCTATCCATAGGTTTTCTTTCCACTTCGCATCGAGGTAACCATCCATAATGTTCAATAGTGCTTTCCAGAAGACCTAAGTGCCGTTGAGTTTGTTGCTCAATAACAGTCAATATTTCTTCTGGGCTTTCCCATTCATAATTTTTTTGAAGTAAAGTATACCAAAAATCATATTTTCCAAAGGCATCTTCCAATGATTTAAATTCTTCAAGCCAGTTTTTGGCTGTTTCTTTGTCTTTTCCAATTTCTAGTTCGATTCTTGCAAGGGCTTGCAATTGAAATAAAGGTGTCCGTGCATCATTTAGGTAAAGTTGATGAGAAATTTCACCCAAATACGGTGCTGTAATACCTTCAGAACCTGTAACCAAATCAACTTTACATTGAAAGTTTGATAGGTGTTTTGAAAATCTTTGTTCTTGCGACATAATGTTTTAGTATAATAGAGATCTTAAATTACGATTATTTTAGGGTTTAAATGCAATTCGACAATTGTTTTTTTAAATTAATATTGTAATTTTCTTGTGAAAATATTATTTATTCATTGTAATTGGATACACATAAAATTAAAAGAATAATACTGGCATTGCAGGTGGAACAGAGAATTCTACTTGAAAAGCTTCCATTTTTAAGAAATCAAAATTTAATTGGCACCGTGATTTTGCTCGTTGCTGTTTCGTTTATTTTAGGATCCATATACTTATGGGAGTTAGGCACTTTACATGTGAGTGTAATGATTTTTTGGATTGCATTCTGGAACTCTATTTTACATGAATTAGAACACGATTTGATTCATGATCTCTATTTTAAAAAGAATAAATATGTAAAAAACTTGTTTCTTTTTATCGTCTGGTTTTTCCGACCCTTAACCTTAAATCCATGGATCAGAAGGTATTGGCATCGTTTTCATCACCAGCATTCGGGTCAAGTTATCGATATTGAAGAGAGAGGTGTTACCAATGGAGAAAAATGGAGCTTAAAGAGATTACTTATAACCCACGATTTAGTGTTAGGTTTCTTACTGCGCTTTGAAAGAATAAGGTCCGAAATTAAAAAAGAATACAAAGAAGGAAGATTTTCTGCATCAGACATGAGAAAATTGCGACAAACGGTAATGATTGGATTATTGCCTTTTGGAATTCCACTAACTTTTTTGTTTTATGCATGGGTTTTAATTAATGTTTACTCAAATGTAATGGGTTATAAAAGCATTGGTTTAATGCCTATTTCGCAATTTAATACATATGTTAATCCCGTGATGTTTATTTGGGTACTGCCAAACTTTATCAGACAATTTTGCTTACACTTCATAACCTCAAATATGCATTATTACGGGGATATTGCGGAAGGGGATATTGTAGCTCAAACACAAGTGCTAAATGTCTGGTGGACATGGCCATTTCAATTATTTTGTTTTAATTTTGGTGCTACACATGCCATTCATCATTTTTATGTGGACCAAACTTTTTATAACCGTCAATTAATTATGCGTAAAGCGCATCTGTTATTCAAAGCCGAAGGAATTCGTTTTAACGACATAGGAAGTATTCGTAACGCAAATAGATATAGTTACCTATGATTGAAAGAAAAATTGGAAGAAGCAGTGAAAATGATATCGTGATAACGAATGATAAGTTAGTGTCGCGTTTTCATGCTGTTATTCATTTCAATGGAGAGTCCTATTTTATAGAGGACTTGGGATCGTCTAATGGTACCTTTGTAAATGGAAACAAAATACAATCCATCATTGAATTGGATCAATATGACATATTAAAAGTTGGGAACAGCCTAATAAATTGGAAAGAAGCGTTTGATGAAAATGATGAATTAACTGACGATGCGGAATATACGGATACATTTACAGATGCCCCTGAATTACAATTAGAAGAAGAGGAAACATCGAATGAAAAAACGGCAATTCAAAAAAAGTCGAGAAGTTATGTTTATTACCTAAAATATATAATTGGCATTATCATTACCATTGCCATCATCTTTGCTAAAATGAATCGATGAATTGAATTGGAGTATGACAGAATTTGATAAACGTATTGGCCGACATTCTGAAAATGATATTGTAATTGAAGACCCGACAGTATCTCGTTATCACGCACGTTTGGTGAAAAAAGGAGGAAATTATTACATCGAAAATTTAGAGGGACGAAATGGTGTATATGTAAATGGTTTGCGCATTAGTCAGCTTACCAAATTAGACGATTATGATATCGTTAAAATTGGGAGCTATTTGTTTAATTGGCGACTTTATATTCACGAAACAAGTTCCTCGGTTAATACAGGAGAATATACAATCGAAGACGACGAAAGTCCGAACGGACAGGGTGAACATCACTACAATCCAATCCCGTTTTCACCTCCATTAAAAAGAAAGGAAGATTTTACCGTGTTTTATATCTTAGGGGTGGGTATAATTTTAGTAGTTGGTTTAATTGTATATTTTAAATGGAATCAAAATTCGAAATCAGATAATAGACAAGAAAAAACAATTATTAAGGAAGATGCAACAAAGGAAGAAATTCCGACTTCGGTTGTAGAGGAACCTGAAAGTAAATCAAGGAAATTGTCAATGATTAAAGAAAAAGTTCTTGAAAATGGAATTTTAAAGCTTATTGATTTCTCTGAAAATAATGAAACATGTACTCTTTACTTTAAATTTTTTTCAAGAGAAGGTACTTCGGTATGTATTGATCAAAATACGTATCTATTAGATAATTTTGGTGAAAGGTATGCCTTAATTGAAAAACGTAATATTGAATATTGTTCAAGTGAGCCAAATTCAATGTCAAATGAAATTAATTTTGAATTGACATTTGATTTGTTGAAATTAGACGTCTTTGAATTTAATTTTATTGAAGAAGTAGAAAATGGTTCATTTACTATCTTAAATATTGAATTAGCCAATTAAAATAAGCTTATGGAAAAAGAAAAAATCCTAGTAATATTAGCATTAATTATGGTGGTTTTATCGACATTTATGCCATGGTTTAGTATGTTGAATGTTGAGTACTCCGGAGAAGAGTTTCACGGGTATTACAACTTAATAATTGCAATACTCTTGTTGGGTTATGTTTTATTTTCTGGAATTTTCAAACCTTTCAAGCAAATAGAAAGAATTATTTACTATTCAATTTGTTGTGTGTTTACATTGTACAATTTTTATATGTTCAAAACATATCAAAACGAGGATGGTCTTTTTGATTTATCTTTTTTGAAGAGAATTAAACTGCCTTTTCTTGATTTAGAAAAGTTGTTAACAGTCAAAACAGAGCTTGGAATTTATTTCCTAGTAACGGGCTTAACAGTTCTAACCTTGTTCCCCTTTATTTTTTATCTAGCCAGAAAAAAGTAAGCTTAAATAGAAAAACTGAACAAGTTAAAAATGAAATTTTTAGACTAACTACTTCTTTTCAGGTAGTTTGTAATTTCTTCTTATAAGTTCGACTACTGCATTTATTTCCTCAGTTTTTTCTGGATTTTCCTTAGCTAAGCTTATTTTAAAAGATTCCCACGCTTCACTTTCTTTTATTTTTTCTTTTTCAATTGCTGCTTTCATTATAGCATCGGTACCTTGTCTCATTTCAACCTCTGCTCTGTCATTTTTCCAATCTTCAACCATACTTATTAGATTATAGTTAACGAAAATACAGATAAGTTTCACAAGGAGTTTACAAAAAATGAAAAATTATTATATTTTTACCATTCAAAATTTAATTATGGATTATACAGGTCATAAAATCAACAAGTATCAGGTAATACGATTAATCGGCGAAGGGGGAATGGCTTCTGTTTATGAAGCGAAACATGAAATTTTAGGTACTAAAGTGGCTATCAAAATTTTAAATCCAATTCTTTCTGCGAACAAACAAATTCGGGAGCGTTTCTTAAATGAGGCAAAAATGATGGCCTCTTTCCAACATCCAAATATCACTAACATAATTGATTTTGAAGAAAATGAACAATTTTTGGCCATTATAATGGAATTTCTCGAAGGTCAAGATTTAAGTGATCAAATTAAATCGGGAAAAAAAATGTCGGATGGTGAAATTATACATTTATTCGATCAAATACTTTCCGCTTTTCAGTATGCCCATGAGAAGGGAATAGTTCATCGTGATATTAAACCTTCGAATATTTTTATTTTACCAAATGGACATGCTAAGGTGCTAGATTTTGGGATAGCAAAATTATTTGGTCAAGGCAATGAAATGACACAAACCGGAACGCAAATGGGAACTCCAGTATATATGAGTCCTGAGCAAGTAAGAGGCGAAAAATCAATAGATCACCGAAGTGACATTTACTCCTTAGGGGTTACACTTTTTTATGCTATAAATGGTGTTCCGCCATATGACACTGCGACTGGTTCGCAATTTGATATCTTTAATAAAATTGTATACGAACCTCTTCCAGCAATTAATAGCGAAAGTGAATTGGCCTTTTTAGTGACGAAAGCTTGCCAAAAGGAAAGAGATAATAGGTTTCAGAGTTGTAGTGAATGGCTAGAAGCCATGAGAGAACTTCCTACAAGTAATAAAAAATCAACAACGGCCGCTAAAAAGACAGATAATTCTGGTTCAAACGATCGTACGATAATCGAAACACCAGTTAGTGTTGACCAAACTACCGAAGCGAAAAATGAAAAGACAGATGCTCGAAACAACGCAACAAGTTCACCATCAGGTAATACGAAAAAAAATAAAATGGCAATTTTTTTAGTGTTGTTCATTTTAATAATTGCAGCCGGAATTGGCGTTTATGTCGCTAATGAAAATGGTAATTCTAAAAACTCTTCTTCGGATGCTCAAGATCCTGTAGATTCAAGTAATGAGTCTCCAACGATGGAAGCTGCTCCAGTCTATGAGGAGCCAATTTATGAGGAGGCAGTTTCTGCATCAAGTGAGGCTTATTCAGAACCAGATCAATTTTGGTGTGAAGGAGATCAAAAATATATTGTTATTGGTTGGGTTAATGA
>JBIJBD010000011.1:0-25834 GCA_044345395.1 Crocinitomicaceae bacterium
GCAGGCAATTTTGGAAATTCATCCCCATTAAATCCTACCATTTTCGATTTGCCGTTATCATAAGCAATCTCGATTTGACTTGTTTCTCTGTTGGATCGAATGGTACAAGGTTGTTCCGGTAGGTTCTTAAGCACATCCAAAATCAATTTTGCTGGAATGGCAATTTTTCCATTTTCTTCAGATTGAACTTCCAATTTAGTCATCATGGAAGTTTCTAAATCTGAAGCACTCACTGTCAATTGTCCATCGTGAATAACAAATAAAAAATTATCTAATATTGGCAGTGTATTGCTTGTATTTAATACACCAGAAATACTTTGAAGATGACGAAGTAAGGTACTGCTCGATACAATAAAGTTCATAATACGAATTTGAAAACAAAAATAATAATTGTACACGGAATCGAAACACCGAGTTATAAAAGATAATTAACAATTTACAAATCAATAGAAGCACGTGTATTTCGAATGTAAACCTTAAAGGCTTCACGGTAAATAACCAGTTTAGACAATTCATCTAATTCGCCACTTTTGGCCATCCAATTTCTTAATTTGTCCTCACCAATATCGACAGTATATGCTAATTGAATCCACTGTTCAGGCGAAAGGTCTTGTAATTCGTGAGTTAAATCAGTTGCTAACTCCGCTCCATTTAACGAATTGAGTTCAATTTCTACTCCTATGGAATGAAAATCTTTTTGAATTTGAGCAATTGTAGCGTTGAGAAAAGCTTTTTCGTTTAAATTTTTGCTTACGTTTGTCAAATCCATGTGTAAATGTAATTAAAAGCATGAAACGATTATTCGACCTTATTTTTTCGTGTTTCGTAATGTTAATTTTCTTGCCCTTAGGAATTATAATTACGTTACTTATTTTATTAGAATCGCGAGGTGGAGTATTCTATAAACAAGAACGAATTGGTCAATTTGGCCAAGCTTTTTTATTGTATAAATTCCGGTCTATGCGTCCAAATGCCGACCAAGAAGGTAAGTTAACAATCGGTATGAGAGATCAGCGTATTACGCGAATTGGTTATTTCATCAGGAAATATAAATTAGATGAATTTCCTCAGTTTATTAATGTGATAAGAGGAGAAATGAGTATTGTAGGACCTCGACCTGAAGTTAAGGAATATGTAGAACTCTACACAAAAGAACAACGAGCCATTTTGTCTGTCAAACCAGGGATTACAGACTATGCATCACTCGCTTATTTCAAAGAGAACGAATTACTGGCGAATAGTGAAAATCCAACAAAAACATACATCGAGGAAATTATGCCTGCGAAAATATCGTTAAATCAACGCTATATCCAACGACCTACTATTGGTCATGATTTAAAAATTATCTATTTAACAGTAAAAAAAATACTTACTTAGGGAATTAGCAGTAGTTTTTCTGCAAGCTCGTCATTTTTCTGATAAATCAATACATACATTCCCGAACTCAAATTTGATAATTCAATCGACGTTTGATCTACAAAATTAGATTTCACTAAGCCCCCATCCACCTTTACTAATTGCTTGAATGTGATATCCGTTTTTAAGTCAATTGAAGGTAATAAAAACCCTGTTGAAGATATTGAAAAATCAGAATGATTTTCAATATCTTCTTGATGCGAAAGCCATAAACTATTTGTTACTAGACAACCTTTAGCATCCTTAATTTCGCAAGAGTATAACCCGGCTTGCTTTAACGTTATACTTTCTGTGTCTTGCCCGGAAGACCATTGATAATGATAGGGTGATGTTCCTCCAGATGCAACTGCGCGTAATAAAAACTGTTGCTTCATAGGTATTTTATCAATCGATAACGTTAATTCTTTAGGACCATAAATCATAAAAGTTAAAAAGTAACTCGTCCCAAACTCGGTAAATACTGTTAATCCATATTCACCGACAGCTAGATTCATCAGTGTTGAATCTGTTGATCCATTCGACCAAACAAAAGAGGTTATGTGTTCATTAACTCCCGATAGTGTAATAGCACCATTGGCTACTTCAGCACAACTTGCTGAATCTATTTCACAGTAAAACAACGGTTCAGAAAACTCATCCAAATACACCAAATTTCCTACCGATTGCTGTCCGTTTGACAAAAACACATGACCAAGAAGAAAAATAAATACAGAAAATGCTTTCATAACTTTTATGTAAAGATTACGAAAGTGAAATGACTTAAAATCGATTTACTTTAAGTCATTTGTAAAAATCAGGAGTTATAATTACATGGCAATCAGCAAAAACACGTAGGTTGTTACCTATTTACCATAAACTTAATTCTTTCGAAACTTCCTAGTTCTTGCTCAATTTCCATGTAGTAAAAGCCATTTGAAATTTCAGGAAGCTTAATGTCTTGATTAAAAGATACTGTTACTTGACTAAAAACTACCTTTCCATTTAAATCCATTACCTTTAACTGCGAATGAACCGGAGCACCAACAACAATAAATACCCCTTGATTTGGATTGGGTAAAATTTTAACATTCGGAATAGAACCCTCATCAATTGAAGCACAATCCACCACTGTTAAGCTCAGATTACTACTTCCAGAGCAACCATTAGCGTCTATGTATATACCTGTAATTTGATAAGTTCCAATACCTGCAAGTGCTGGATCAAACTGATCTTGTGTTAGTGCAGCGGGAGGTGACATACTAAAAATTGCTCCCATCGGTTGTGATGTCAGTGTTACAGTACCTTGATCCACACAAACTGTATTATCATTATCACTAGCTACCAAAGTGACTGTAGGATTGGCGTTAACTATAATAGTTTGTGTAGTAGTATTCGAACCTGCCGAATTTGAAACTGTTAAACTTACCGTGTAACTACCTGGATTTGCAAAACTATGTTGCGGATTTTGTTGTGCAGATGTTGAATTGTCACCAAAATTCCATAACCAACTGGTAGGACTATTGGATGATAAATCCGTAAATGAAATAGAATTTCCTACACATGTATTATTACTCGTTAAGTTAAAAGTTGCTACAGGTGTTTGAACCGAAGAATTTTCATTGTACATCACTTTAAAATCATCAAAATAATAACCGTCTGCAGTAGTTCCTCCATCTGATTTTAACTGAAATCTTACCTTTATTTGTTGGCCTAAATAATCACTTAAATTAATCTCCTCTAACACCCAGCTTGATTGCGTTCCTTCATACACAGGTTGACCATTTGGCTGAACGCTGCCGTTTGCGCTTGTTCCAGGAACCGTGTAGTTTCCACATTGAGCAATCCAAGTAGTTCCACCGTCGGTTGACACTTGAAATTGAACAAAATCATAATCGGCTTCAATCGCCCACTTCGCATAAAATGATATCATTGCAGCATTCGCATTTGTTAGGTTGATTGTCGGAATGTAGGTAAATGTCCTATTCACATTGTTTGGGTAATTACCAGCAGAATTTTCGAAGAATGACTTTGAGGGAGAAACAAAAGTTGATCCGGTAGTTCCCCAACTACCCGTCCAATTGGTAAATGTATTGGCATCTTCTAAGGCCTGAACAGTTATTGCTCCAAATGTCTTAACAATCGTATCTTTTTTAACCCATAGACCATTATCCGTTTTTAAAATATACTTGATTTGATCACCAAATTGAATGGAAGGACTCAAAGAATAAGAAATAGTACCCGTAGATGTTTGTTGACTACTCAAATTATAGGTAGTTGGATTTCCAACGGAAACTATATTCAACAATGGTTCGATTGAAACTACAACAGGACCACTTTGACGACCTAACCTTTTAATAGAATGATTAAAATTTCCAGAAATAGTAGCTACTGAGGATGGGTCTACATCCTTTACAATGCTATAATTTCTTGTTAAATGAGCCAAAACAAGATTCGGAAAAACCATTTCCTGACAGGTTGCAATTATTTCTGAAGAAGGTTGCCAAAATGCAGTACCAACTTCTGGTGTATGAGCAAATACAGTGTCTTTTTGATTAACACCTACATCCACTTTGTACATGTAATCATCTGAATCACCTGAGGCAGGATACAATCCTGAAGATTTTTGAGCAAAATAGCCATTTAATTCGGTCATGTGGTTCGTGTAGTCTTGGAAATAATTATGATGTGGAGCAAATTCCGCAGTTGTTGTGCCAATAGGAAATAATATGTCCTCGGCGTATGTGTGGGCATTGAACGCCATTTCAAAATCGTTATTCTGTACCAACCATCGTATAGCTTGCGTTTCGGGTTCTGAAAAAGCACTCGGACCACAATAGGTGTCATTACTTGGGGTAGAGCTCGTTCCTGTTGTTCCCCATCCGTAAGAATAATTTCTATTTAAATCAACCCCAAATGTTCCGTTACCGTTGTTTCGTCGGTTTTTACGCCACATTCCGCCACCATTTGGATTGGTGGTTTCATTATAAACATAACCGTCCGGATTAATGCAGGGCACAAAGTACATTTGCGTGTTATTAACTAAGTAGGTTACTTCTTCATTTGTACCGTAATTCTCTAATAAATACCACATGTAAAAAATGGTTTCCATCAAACTCATTGGCTCTCGAGCATGGTGAATAGCAGTATACAAAACTTTAGGTTCACCGGCTTCGTTCGTGTTTGGGTTATCAGAAATTCGCACGTGGTAAATCGGTCTATTTCCAACGGTTAAAAATGTAGAAATCGGTGCTTTCGATGTGATCAAATTCGGATATTGGGCAACCATAGCATCGAGTTCCGCAAGCATCTCGTTGTATTTCAAATAACCACCCATGGTTCCTAAATTGAAATTGGAAGGTGTTACAGGAGAAAATGTGGATGATCCACCGCCGCCAGTTCCGGAACAATTAGCATTTTTTAGGGCATTTTCAGATTCTTTACTTGGATTATTTAGAATATCGATGTAATACTTTTCGACATCAGAAATTAGAATTTCGTAGTTATATCCATAAGTTTGCATGATGGCTATTTCATCCTTTGAGAAATCAGATATGAAAAAAAAGCCTTCTTTACGAATGCCATGGTCCATGGCAACACCCAAATTACCTAGTTTTGAAAGTTCTTCTTGTGTTCCAAAAACCTTGACACGCGAATAGTTCTGAGAAAACAAAGAAACACTGTAAGAAGTAAAAAAGACAAGTAAAATAAATACTTTGACAACATTCATAATTAAATAGTTTAGCAGGTCAATATTACGAAAAAACAAATAATTTTTTTCATTGTTCCTTATGAAATATTTTTGACCTTAGGCAATATCTTCGTTTTTTACACATTCATGATCAGTAAAGGCAACCTTACAACTTTTTTGTTGTTTTATTCGTAGTATAATAATTGTATTTTTACCACAATTGAAAGTCTTTGTATTCATATTACTTATTGTTTTTCCGCTAATAGCGTTTAATCAGTCAATTTGGATGACCCCAAATCGAGGCCAATGGGATGAGCGAATTCTTTATTCTGTGGATTTGAATCAAGGAAAATTATATTTGGAAAAAACCCAAATGACCTTCTTACTTACTGACGCCGTGGCGCACAATCACGCTGAGCATAAAGATCATAACGAAGAAAAAAGAGGTAATGCTTACCACGCAATAAACCAAACTTTTTTAAATGCCAATCAAAACGCTAGGAAAATTGAGAAAAATCCTTCCAGCCATCATTCAAACTACATTTTAGGTTCTGACAAGTCAAAATGGAAGTCAGAAATTTATTCCTTCAGTGAAGTTCACTACAAACAATTTTATCCAAATATTGATCTCTTTTATACGTCAATTAATGGTCAACTGAGTTATAACTTTTTGGTATTACCATTTGCAAATCCTTCTCATATACAATTTGTACTTACTGGTGCTGAGTCAGTAAGAGTTTCTGATGACGGATCATTAGTACTGAAACATAGGTTTGGTGAAATTAAAGAATCAGCTCCTATTGCTTGGACAGAGGATGAAAAAGGTAATAAAACAAAAGTTTCTTGTCACTTTGAGCTTAAAGGAAATGTAGTTCATTTTAGTTTTTCTGATGGTTATGATAAAAACCAGAAATTAATAATTGATCCAAGTTTAACTTTTTCAACCTTTACAGGCTCTACAGCTGACAATTGGGGGTTTACGGCAACACCCGACATTAATGGAAATTTATTTGGCGGCGGAATAGTTTTCAGCTCGGGATATCCCTTGTCGACGGGTGCATATGACGTTAGTTTCAATTCCGGTACGGGCTCGTTTCCAATGGATGTGGGAATAACAAAATACACCGCAAATGGGAATAATATTTTGTATTCAACTTATTTAGGTGGTTCAGGAAATGAAACTCCACATAGTATTGTTTGTGCTCCCAATGGAGAGCTTTATATCTACGGCGCAACGTCTTCTACAAATTTTCCAATGGCTGGATCTCCCTACGACAATACACATAATGGTGGCCCATACGAATTAGAAAACTCGTTAGAATTCAATGGTGCCGATATTTACGTAGCACGATTGAACACAAATGGCACATCTCTTCTTTCTTCAACCTACATTGGTGGAAGTAACACTGACGGATTAAACACTTCTGTTTTACACTATAACTATGGCGATCAATTTCGCGGTGAAATAACATTAGATGAAAATAATAATGTATACATATCAAGTACTACAGCGTCCTCGAATTTTCCAACCGTTAATGCCGCACAAGCAAGTTTAAATGGATCGCAAGATGCTGTCATTTTTAAATTAAATCCAACACTGAGTACCATGTCATGGTCAACTTATTTTGGGGGTTCTGGTGATGAAACAGGAAATTGTGTTTCCGTTGGTAGTTCTGGATCTGTATATGTCGCAGGAGGTAGCACCTCACTTTCACTACCAATTAATTCCGGTAATGATTTATCATACAACGGGGGCTTAAGTGATGGGTATGCCTTGCGATTAAACACCACGAATGGTGCGTTCCAATCTGGTACATTTATGGGGCTCAACGAATACGATCAAACCTATTTTGTGGATATTGATCCCGTTGGAAGTGTTTATGTATATGGCCAAACGGAATCTTCATGGTCGATAAGCCCAGGATGTTATGGCGTACCAAACTCCGGTCAATTTATACGTAAATACACACCAGATCTATCAACAGTTTCTTGGACAACCATGATTGGTGCTGCTTCAGGACATGTGGAAATCTCACCAACAGCTTTTCTCGTTTCCGATTGTTATGACATTTACCTTGCGGGTTGGGGTGGTATTTTAAATCAAAGCGATCAAGCAACTTTTTCAACAAGTTCAGGATTTCCTATTACCCCTGATGCCTATCAAGCTGTTACAAATGGAAGTAATTTTTATTTGGCTGTTCTGGATCAGGACGCTTCCTTTTTGAAGTATGCAACTTTTATGGGCGGTACTACAAGCAGTTATAATCACGTGGATGGAGGAACAAGTCGTTTTGACAAATCGGGAAGAATTTATCATGCAGTATGTGGAGCCTGCGGAGGAAACGATTACGGTTTTACAAGTACTCCTGGAAGTTGGTCACCAACAAACAACAGTTCGAATTGTAACATGGCCACCTTTAAGTTCGAATTAAGCACAATTCAAGCGGCAGCAGCTCAACCAGCGCCTTTGATTTGCATTCCACAATCGGTATATTTCCAAAACAATAGCACGAATGGAAACGCTTACATATGGTATTTTGGAGATGGTAATACGTCAAATGCATTCGAACCCATATATCAATACACTACCCCGGGAATATACGATGTCACCTTGGTGGTTTTAGACACCAATGGCTGTTTCAGTGCTGATTCTGTTACTATTACGGTAAATATCGGAGCATTTGAAGGAGGTGTTGTACCTCCGTCCTCTCCTATTTGTCCTGGTGACAGTTTTCAATTTGAAGCCTATGGCGGGGCAAATTATAATTGGTCACCTGCACAATTCTTGAGCAATCCATCCATTTACAATCCGGTTGCCACCATCACACAAACCACTACATTTAACGTGACGATTTCAGATAGTTGTGGTTCAGTAACAGTTCCTGTTACACTTGAAGTTTATGAAAATTCTATCTCAATAACTCCTGATACGAGCATCTGTATTGGGAATTCCGTTCCAATCAATGTAAATTCAACGGGGTCAATTAACTGGACACCCTCGACCTATCTTAACAATTCGACTTCATTCTCTCCCATATCTACTCCTCAAGAATCAATAACCTATACGGCAAATGTTGTAAATCAATTTGGCTGTGAGAATCAGGCCCAAGTAACTATTGATGTCTTTTTTAATCCACCAATTCCTTTAATGGAGGATACAGTAGGTATGTGTCGAGGTGGCACCATTGGACTGGTGATTTCCGGTGGAGATAGCTATTCATGGCAAAACCTCCAAGTGATAATTGGTTTTATGTAACAGTAACTAACGCATGTGGAAGTGCAAATGACTCTGTGCTAGTTCAAGTTGTCGAAGCGGAAATTGAAGCTGGAAATGACACAATCATTTGTCCTCGAGAAACCGCAATATTGTGGGCCACCGGTGCGAGCTTTTATGAATGGAATCCTTCCATTACCATTGTTGGTTCTTCGGGCAATGAAGTAGAAGTTCGTCCAACCCAAACAACTAATTATCAAGTTATAGGTACAGATCAAAACGGTTGCAAGGATACGGCGTTTGTTTTAGTACAATTATATCCATATCCTTCCATTTTTATTACACCAAATGTGCTTGCATTTTATGGTGATGAAATTCAACTCGAAGCTACCACAAATACCCCTGGCACATTTACATGGTATCCAACTGAGTTTTTAAGTTGTAACAATTGTCCTAATCCCGTCGCGAATCCAAATCAAGATATTACCTACTTTGTTGATTTTGTTGACATTAATGGGTGCAGTTCAACCGCCTATGTAAATATTAATTACGATGCAGTGGTTTATGTACCAAATACATTTGTTCCTGATGCAAATGGAATAAACGACGTTTTTCAAGTTTACGGAGGAAATATTAAAGAAATGGAGTGCCTAATTTTTAATCGATGGGGTGAATTAATTTGCACGTTAAGGTCGACATCAGAATATTGGGATGGAACATACAGAGGTCTACCCTGTCAGGATGGCACCTACACATGGAAATTGACTTATAAAGATTTTCTAGACGATAAATATCAACTTACAGGTCACGTTAATTTATTACGCTAGTTCTTTTCACTACTTTTGAGTTATGTTAAAAATTGCGTCTTTTACATTCAATGCGTTTCAAGAAAATACCTACATCCTCTCCTCTGACTCAAAATTCGCTGTCATTATAGATCCCGGTTGCTATACCAAAGAGGAAGAATTTGAATTGGAATCCTATATTAAACAACAAGCATTGACACCTGTAGCTGTACTAAACACGCATGCCCATATTGACCATATTCTTGGAAATCAATTTTGTGTTTCAAGCTATAATGTTCCACTCTATTTGCATAGAGATGATTATAAAACACTCAACATGGTGGAAAGTTATGCGCATGTCTATGGATTTGAAAACTACAAAGTTTCGCCTCAACCCACACATGATCTTTACGATGGAATGAATCTTATCCTAGAAGATATTGAACTACATGTTCAACATACTCCAGGTCATTGCCCTGGTCATGTCGTATTTTATAACGAAGAGAATAAATTTGTTATTAATGGCGACGTTTTGTTTCAAGGTAGTTTTGGTCGTACAGATCTTCCAGGTGGAGATTTAGAGATTTTGAAACAAAGTATTTTTTCTACCATGTTCAACTTTCCAGAAGATACTATTGTATATTGTGGCCACGGGCCTCAAACTACTATAGGTAGGGAAAAACAGACTAATTACATCCTTCAATTTTAACGTGAATATTGGGATCAATACTCGACATTTAATCCATGGAAAAATGGAGGGATTCGGCCGTTATACCTACGAATTAGCTAAACGAATTGTTTTAACTCATCCAGAACACACCTTCTATTTCTTTTTTGACAGAAAATATGATCCACAATTTCTTTTTGCCAAGAATGTTATTCCTATCGTAATTGACCCTCCCGCTAGACATCCCGTTTTGTGGTATGTTTGGTTTGAATTAAGATTAGGTAAGGTATTAAAAAAATATGCCATTGATGTTTTTTGGTCGCCCGATGGGTTTATAAACCTTAGAACAGAAGTCCCTCAAGTTGCAACGATTCACGATATTAATTTTCATGTGTATCCGAAAGATTTACCGGCAAGTGTATCCTATTTTTATAATCGATTTTTCCCAAAATTTGCAAGGAAAGCTGATAAAATCATAACGGTTTCTAACTTTTCAAAAGCAGAACTCATTAAATATTATGAACTGGAACCTTCCAAAATTGAGGTAATTTACAACAGTGCCGATGAAATATTTAAACCAATCTCTATTCAAGAAATTCAAAACACACGGGCATTAATTAGTAAAAGTAAGCCCTATTTTCTATTTGTAGGTTCATTACACCCACGTAAAAACGTGCAACGCCTTTTGAATGCCTTCTCAATATTTGCAACTGAGAATAATGCGATTGACCTAGTTATTGTAGGAAGTCCTTTGTGGAAAAAACACCGAATTCAAGTTCCCACAAATAGTAAAGAAAGAGTTCATTTTACTGGTTATGTAAACCAAGAACAACTTGCAAAAATTACCGGTTCTGCTTATGCACTCACCTACTTGCCCTATTACGAAGGGTTTGGAATACCACTAGTCGAAGCCATGAAATGCGGCATTCCAATAATTGCTGCAAATACTAGCTGTTTACCTGAAGTTGCAGGTGATGCAGCGTTGCTTTGTAATCCGTTCGATGAAAACGATGCTGCTAGTTCCATGAAAAAATTAGTAGACGAAAACTTACACTCGGAATTATGTCAAAAGTCACTACTCAGGGGTACATTATTTTCCTGGAACAATGCGGCAGAAGACACTTGGAATGTAATAAATAGTCTATACAAACAAAAGATTGGCTAAATTTGTCTCTCTGGTTTCGTAGTTCAACGGATAGAATAGAAGTTTCCTAAACTTTAGATCCAGGTTCGATTCCTGGCGAGACCACTACTATCAAATTTATAAATCCAATTGATATACCTCACTGAGTGATGAATTATCGCGAATCGTAATGTCTAGGTCCTTAATTAATCCATCTGCAACATCATACACCCAACCATGCACATGTAATTCTTGATTTCTCTCCCATGCCCCTTGTACTATTGAGGTTTTTGCTAGGTCTAATACCTGTTCCACAACATTCAATTCAACAAAACGATTGAAACGAAGTTTTTCATCATGAATGCTATTGAGTTCATCCTGATGAAAACGGTAAACATCCTTAATATGACGAATCCAGTTATCAATTAAACCGACGTGCTTATTGGTCATTGCTGTTTGTACTCCCCCACAACCGTAATGTCCACAAACAATGATGTGTTTTACTTCCAAAACATTTACAGCGTAATCTAACACAGATAACATATTCATATCAGAGTGCACTACCATATTGGCAATATTACGATGTACAAAAACGTCCCCAGGTTCTGCACCAATGATTTCATTCGCTGGAACACGACTATCTGCACAACCTATCCATAAAACGGGTGGTTTTTGGCCTCGTGCTAATTTTTTAAAATACTCAGGGTCTTTATCGAGCTTTGACTGAACCCATTGCTTATTATTCGCTAAAAGCTGATTATAAAATTTTTCCATTTTTTTTTAAATTTAGTAACAATTCATATATTAATTAACCTAAGTTCTATTTGTTTTAATTTAGCTTTATGGAGCTTGAACTCTTCAATAACCTCTAAAACATCATGGTCAATATTCTTGCAGCGAGAACCGTCTATCAACACCTTTGATTTTTCAGGTATTGACAATAATGTTTGCTGAATACCGCCTTTGTTCAAAAAAGTTATTTCCTCAGATAGAGTTATGACTATCTCATCATTCAGCTTTGTTTTATCAAAATTATTTTTATAATTTCTTTTCAAGATGAAAAATACCGCCACCGCAAATCCAATGGCTATTCCTTTTAAAAGGTCTGTAAAAAGCACACCCATTATAGTTGAAAAAAATGGAATAAATTGGTCCCACCCTGAATTGTACATTTTTTTTATTACATCAAAACTAGCAAGTTTGTAACCGATTAATATGAGAATTGCAGCTAACACTGACAAAGGAATTGTATTCAATAAATTAACCATAAACATTACTGCGAATAGCAATAAAACCCCATGAAAAATAGTTGCAATATTTGACTTCCCTCCTGCGTTTATATTTGCAGAACTTCTAACTATAACTTGTGTTATAGGAAGACCTCCAATTATTCCGCTCACTAGATTCCCGATTCCTTGCGCAACTAATTCTCTATTTGGAGGAGTTGTATTTTTTCCTGGATCCAATTTATCTGTAGCTTCAACGCTTAACAACGTCTCAAGACTTCCAACTATAGCCAGTGTAAAGGCAATAATATAGACATTCGGATTTTGTAAACAAGATAAATCTGGAAAAGCAAATTGACCAATAAATTCAGTGGGACCACTAATAAGAGGTATTTGCACTAAGTGCTTTTGATTTATATACAAATTAGATTCTCCTTTGAAGAAAAATAAATTTACTAAGGCTCCAATCACCACAAATATTAATGCTCCTGGAATCCATTTGAATACTCCTTTTTTACTTAAGTATTTCTCAAAAAGTAAAATTCCTACAATAGAACTAATTCCTATAATTGTAGCACCAAGATGTAAGGAATTAAATGAATAAAACAATTCACTAAATGTGTTATGCCCATCGGTTTGCTCAAACGCTTCATCGCCAAAAAAGTCAGCATCATAACCAACTAGATGAGGTAACTCTTTTAGAATCAAAGTTATTCCTATTGCAGCTAACATACCTTTAATTACAGCACTAGGGATGTAGTTGGCAATTACACCAAACTTAAGTAAACCCGCAATAATTTGGATCAATCCACTGATGCAAACAGCTAGTAAAAAGGCTTCAAAACTTCCCAACGTTGAAATTGACGCTAAGACAATTGTAATTAATCCTGCAGCGGGACCCGAAACTCCTAAACGAGATCCACTGACTGCTCCGACTACTATTCCACCCACAATTCCAGCAATAAGCCCAGAAAACAAGGATGGTAATCCAATGATTCCTTCAATATTGGTGGAAGCTAAGCCAATTCCTAAACACAAGGGTAATGCGACTAAAAAGACCACGAGGCCGGCTGACAGGTCGCGCTGCCAACTATTATTTCTTTCCATAATCGATTTATTAGTTATTTATTTTTGTCTTCTAAATCGAATGTTCCGGAGGGCTAAAAAAATTGTTACTTGTTTCGCTTGTTAAATTTGCATTATAAATATATCCTTGTTTCAAAGAGGACTCTGATAAATTAATTTTTAAATTATCAACGAGATCTTTTTCTTCTTCATTTTCTTCCAATAAATCAAGTAAATCATCTACTTCTTCAATAGAGTCATTAATATGATGTGCAGAAGAAATTGAAGTTACATTTGCATCAATTTCGATTATTTCATGTGTAAAAACAAAAACATTAGACATTAACAATTGTGTTATAAACAATAACATCAATAAATAAGGTCGTATGATTTGTACTTTACTCAATTGATTACGTTTAATGCCTTTCCTACTTTTATAAATGCTGCAATTGCTTTATCCAAGTCAGCTTTTGAGTGGGCAGCTGAAATTTGCGTACGAATTCTTGCTTGACCTTTCGCTACAACCGGATAGAAAAACCCTACGGCATAGACACCCTCTTCTAATAACATCTCAGCAAATTTTTGTGATAGCGCTGCATCGTAAAGCATAATTGGAACTATGGGTGAATCTCCTGGTTTGATATCAAACCCTGCTGCTTTGATGTGTTCTTTAAAATAGAGCGTATTTTCTTCCAATTTATCCCTCAACGAAGTGGTTGAACTTAATAAATCAAAAACTTTTATGGAAGCACCAACTATCGATGGAGCTAATGAATTTGAAAATAAGTAGGGCCTTGATCGTTGACGTAACATCTCAATAATTTCTTTTTTTCCTGTTGTATAGCCACCCATAGCACCACCAAGAGCTTTCCCTAGGGTACCTGTGATAATATCAACCCTATTCATCACTCCACAATACTCAGGAACACCTCTTCCTGTTTTTCCGATAAACCCTGCGGAATGACATTCATCCGTCATTACTAATGCATCATATTTATCAGCAAGATCACAAATTTGATCCATTTTGGCAATGTCACCATCCATAGAAAAAACACCATCCGTTACAATTACCCTGAATCGTTGATCTTGTGCTTTTTTCAATTGTTCCTCTAAATCATTCATGTCGGAATGCTTATAACGGTATCGTTGCGCTTTACATAATCGAATTCCATCTATAATAGAGGCATGATTTAATTCATCAGAAATTATGGCATCTTGTTCTGTAAATAACGGTTCAAATACCCCACCGTTGGCATCAAACGCTGCAGCGTACAATATGGTATCTTCGGTACCATAAAAAGAGGCAATTTTTTGTTCTAAGGTTTTATGAATATCCTGTGTCCCACATATAAATCGTACAGAAGACATACCAAAGCCGTGTGTATCAAGAGCATCCTTGGCGGCTTGAATTACTTCTGGATGAGAAGAAAGACCTAGGTAATTGTTCGCGCACATAATAACAACATCATTTCCAGAATTGACTTTAACATTTGCCCCTTGGGGAGTAGTAATGATCCGCTCTTTTTTAAGAAGCCCATTTTGCTCTATTTGTTTCAACTCTTCATAAAGGAATGATTGGATGTTGCCGTACATGTTATTTCTTTTTTCGTTCTTGTATTCTTTTGCTTACTAAGGTATAAAGTAATTTGCAATCTTTTTCTTCTAATTTTCGTCCAAATTTTACATTTTTACCAAAATAGCTAAACGTAAATCGTTCTCCTCCATTTATCCAAGGTGAAGATTCCCAGACTCGTTGGACAGAACTTTCCTCTGGAACATCAAATTGCAATTCTTGAATATTGCCGAATAAATACAGGGTAGACTTTCCAAATTTACGGATAGAGCGTTTGTAATGCATTCCTACTTCATCAATCTTTATTAATTCCTTTCCAAACATTAACCATAAATAGGATCTTGTAACACGAACAGCATAATAAACCCAAAAAACAGCAAACACCCAAACGATAACTTGCTCTTTTTCAGTATAGATATGATCCATCGAATATACTAGCGTTGCCACTCCGATAACGTACCACATGGCCAACCATGCTCCCATCAACGAATTAACTAATCCATTTCGTTGAGGCTCAATTACAATAGTTGTACGTTCTTTTGTTTCATTAAAGCTTATACGATTTCCAATCCACTTCACATTGCGAAATTAAACAAAAAAGCCCCGTTAAAAACGAGGCTTTCCAATATTCTATTGAGAATTTAGTAATTCCATACATTTATTTCCCATTCTCTAATCTGTTCTTTGATACGTTCTGCTTCGTACAAGGCATCTACACCAAATTTGTAGTCCTCAATTTCACGATCGAATTTATCAGAAACTCTATAAATCTGTGCATTAAATCTTCTTTTCCAGAACATATCGTCAAAAGACATCCACTGAGAGTCGTTTTGGTCATTATAAATGTAATAATTAACCATAACATTTCTCAATTCCGGAAAGTAAAGCCAGAATAATTCTCTTTCAACTACGTTTCCATTGTAAGAAGACAATATTCCAGTAGCATCTATCGCCGATCTTTCACCATTAACATAGAAAAACACTTGTTTTATAGATCCGTCAGACGAATCCGTCTCCGCATGAACCACTGGCGCTATAGCTATTATTCGTCTATCCAACATAGATCTTTCCTTGTCAAAAAACCAATCTTCTTTAATATTGTAGGCCACAATACATTCACTAGACAAGAACTTAACTATTCGTTTGTTAAGAATTTTCTCACCTGGCTTAACCATGTCCCAAAGTTCTTTAATTTTATCCTTATCCAAATCTATGTCAGCATATTCATCAGATGGATCTTTCTTAAGAGAATCTAACCACTGCTGATAAGGCAAATTAGTTTTTGTCAAGAAAAGAGGTGTAGTATATTGACCGTTATATTCATAAAAAGAAGGTGGCGCACTTGCCGCAATCTTCTTGTCATGGATTGTATTTCGATAGGAAGGAACAGTGAAATAATCACTTTTTGAATTTTTTACAATTGGATATTTAAATTTATAACCATCAGAAACTAATGGAAATAATTCATCATATGGTCTATAGACTGTTAAGTCACCTAGCATTATATGACGAACAATTATTGTCCACAACGACCATCTTTCTGCATGCTTGTTCCATTTAGGATTATCAATGTCACCTATATTTTTGGGAGCTTCGTATTCGTCCTCGAACTTATCGTTTGGAAAGAAAATTTCATGGTTTAATTTCTCTCTTTTGTCGATTCGCGAAAATACACGTTTCGTCCATACTTGGTCTGACGATCTAACGAACTCATACTCCACCGCACTTCTCACAGGTACTTCATCTTTTATCGAAACACCATCAACCACACCATTAGGTAGGATATTGTAGGGTCCCCTTGATGGATCACCACCTTGTGCTTTCACTTTACCAAATGAAGCTAAGGCAATTGAAAAAGTTAAAATATAAGTTCTCATATCACTAAATTTATTATGGCTTAACCGTTAAACCAGCTTTCAGGGTTCTTTTCGTTCCTCCTGTTCTCTGATAGTCAATTAATACGACCACATCCCGTCCAGGTTTCGCTTTTGCTAACAAATTGGATGGTAAAACATCACCGCTGAAACTAAAGATGTCATTTCCAACAGTCACAGATCCACCCAAAACATTAAAGGAAATATCTCCAAACAATGACTCTGGACCAAGACTAACTCGTAATCTTGTATTACTTGTTTTAGAAATAGACGAAATCGTACATTTTCCATCAGGGAATTTCTTTGTTTTGTATGTGAACGTACCGAAACTCACAGATTTTCCGGCTGCATCCTTGCCTGATAAACTGAAAGTTACTGTTTTATTTGGAACTCCTACTTTAACATTAAACCCTTTTTGTCCATTTTTCGTCGCTCTAGACATAGAAGCACCTGAAGCAGATAAACTTGGCTCACCCACAATTCCTGATGCAACTGGAACCATGAAATTATCCCATTCTGTGAAAAGCACATTCAAATCTGGTAAGGAAATAGATCCCGCCTTTTGACCTACTTGAATTTTTGTTTCATAAGGCATCCATTTCACATCTCCACTTTTGTCCGCAACACCTACTTGTCCTGTTAATTTCATTTCTCCTTGTTGCGGAGCTCTTAATTTAATAGTAGCCATTCCATCTTTAGCCTCTACAAAGGTTCCTTGGTCTGGCTTTACTTTAGGCTGTTTATCCGAGTCAAATGCACCCATGAAAACAGTCATTGTGAACTCATCGCCAGGATTGAACACTGCTGAAGAAGGGAAAGCCATACCAATAACCTTGTTAAAAGAGAACTGACCCGTGGTAACCTTACTTTTTAATAAATTAATTGCTTTTGCTCTTGCACTCAATACTTCTAACTGCAGAGAAGATAGTGAAGCCAATGCACCAACCATCGGAGCGTGGTCAAAAGTTCTACCTAGCCAATGTACACCGTCAATCTCGTGGTGTTTCGCAATTTCTTTTTTCGTTAATTCTTGATAAATACCAACAAGAGCCTCTACATCTTCCTTATTAACAACATTGCCACTGCCAGTTATCATTGCGCGAACTTTCTTTTCAAGTTCCAAGTTAGTCTCGAACTCATTAATATCTTTAACTTTAACAGAATACTTCTTCTCGCCTTCTTGATACGATCCAGCCAATTCAACTACTTTTTTTCTGAAATCGTTGTATAATTTCCAAATAACAATTCCTTTTTTACTTTCGTCAAGAACCTTTACATCAGCACCCACTAATTCGTGCATAGGAACATCAAATTGGTCTTTCGCCTGAATTGCCATTAGGTTTAAACGTGCCGGACGCAACGGATCTTTGGCATCATACAACTTCCAAACTATAGCTTTCTCATCATTTTCAGCTACCGTAGTTACATCCTCACCAGCCTTTTGCATCAACATTAACTTTGTATCATCAATTTCCTTGATTACTTTAGCTGCCTCCTTATCGATTAGGTCTATTAGACTCAAGAACCTCTTAATTTTCTCGGCTTTTTGTTGCATTTCTGGAGTTTTCTGCGCTAAGGCATCAGCCATTGATGTTCTCAATTCATCTTTTGCTGCATTTCCTCTTTCCAACTGCGTCAATGCAGAACGTTGGATGTTTTCCTCAATTGCTACGAATGCATCTAGAATTTGCTTTGATACATTCAACGCTAAAAGTGCCGTTAGTACCAAGTACATCATCCCGATCATTTTCTGTCTTGGAGTTTCCTTACCACCTGCCATAATTTCTAATTTTTTAGATTAATTAATAATTTGAAATTAGTTACAGATTAACCTCTCATTGCTTTCAACATGTTACCATACACGTTGTTCAAGTCAGTAAGGTTTTGAGATAGCATAGCCATATTTTCTCTGTAGGCTTGTGTATCTTTTGCAGTTGATGCTAAATCAGTCATGATATTTTTGATGCTTTCTTGCAGAGAACTCATGTTTGCCAAGCTATTCAAATATTCTTGAGAAGAATTCAACTGAAGTTCATAAACATTGTTTAAGGCTGCTAAATTTTGACCTAATTTTTGCATTTCAGAACCAAAATTACCACCTCCATCAGCAGTAATACCAGCAATTGCATTCGCAGATTGAGCATATTGCTCCGTTAATTTATTTAATCCGGCAGAAGCATTTTCAAGATTTTGAACATAAGCATCTGTAGCACCGGCAACGGTTGAAACTGCACCAAGGGAACGTGCATTGTCAGCTAAATTTGACATGCTATCCTTTAACTTAGCTAATAACGCGTCATCGATTCCTGCTTTATCTAATTTTTCAGCAATTTCTCCGGCAGCAGAAGCACCACCTTTTCCGCCTTTCTTTAATATTGGCAACAATCGATTATCCTCATCATTTTCGTGCACCCCTAATTCAGGAAATACTCTTGTCCAATCCAATTCATCATGCATAGGTTCCAAAGCAATGAATGCAAATATTGCTGCTTCAGTAAGAAGACCCACAATTAACATGATGTCACAACCAGGCCAGTGCATGATTTTGAATAATGCACCTACAATTACGATTGACGCTCCAAAACCTGATAAATACTTTGTAAATAATTTGTACTTTCTAGACGCAAAAAAACCACCTTTACCACTCATAACGTTAAAATTTAATAATTAGAATTTAGATTAATATATAGTTTAACTTGTTTACTTACTTCAATTGAATGTCTGATTGAATTTCTTCACCATTCTCCTGATCTATATCGTTACCACCGCGACCAAGGTGAGTCATGACATTTCTGAAACCTATATAAGACTTAGCGGAATCTTGGTACTCAAAAGTTCTTGTCCCATTGAGTAGATAATATCCAATATCTTTCCATGAACCTCCGCGCAAAACCTTTTTCTTTTTCGCAGGATGGTCACCATCTAATGCCTGATAATCGTAATTTGAATTCAAATCATGTGCAAATTCATACATTGACTCGTCAAAAGTAGATGCGCACCACTCAGAAACATTACCAGCCATGCAATATAAACCGTAGGCATTGGGGTTGTATGAATAGACTTTAACAGTATGGAAACCTCCATCTTCAAAATAACGACCGCGCATTGGCTTAAAGTTGGCCATGAAACAACCTGCCGCATTTCGTATGTAAGGACCACCCCATGGATAGGAAGCTAAATCCAAACTTCCTCTTGCTGCACCTTCCCATTCTGACTCCGTTGGTAACCTGAAATCGTTAACGTAAACTTCGTCATTATTGTGCAACCAAGTATGGTAAATTTGTGTCCTCCAAACTGAGAATGCTTTTGCCTGAGACCAAGTCACACCTACAACTGGATAATTATCATATGCTGTATTCCAAAAATAATTCTGTGTCATTGGATCATGAAATGAATACGTAAAGTCGCGAACCCAACATAAAGTGTCTGGATATACGTTAATTCTCTCCTTAATAATGAAACGACTTCTATCTGTATGGCCCCTTAATGCGTTGTGCTGTCCTTTAGAATTCGTATAACCCAAATCCAAATCTTGACCTGGATTTTTTAACGACGTTTTATATAAGTTCGAAGAATCGTTCACCATGTAAGAATTTCTATCAACTACATTAGCCGTGCCAGAGGATAAATCTCTGTCTCCGTCTTTATTATTCCATTGACTATTCTGATAAATTGTCGTATCAATCCAAACTAAATTTCCACTGGCATCTAAAGTTGAACGATGCAAGTCATTTTGCTTATAGTCCTTACCTAGCGGTTCTCTCTTCGAACGTAAGTAGAAATTATCTTGTGTTTGATTATTTACATCACTTCCTCCGACAACTTTCTGATACGCATATGTCTCACGTGCATCAACTGATTTCGTTAAAATTTTGCCTCTACGAGCGGCCTCTTGATAATCAATCCAATAATAATCGTAAAATAACAAGCGCGTATCAATTTCCCGTCTATTATTAAAGCGCTCTTCACGACTATAGTACATATCAGAAAGTAAAACTGATGTTAATGGATCATTGTATTCTATTGGCTCTTCCCAATTTAATGTGAAGTACTTTCTATTTTCTATTCTTCCTCCTTGCTCGACTTGAAGTTTATATTCTTCTTTATATTTGTCGTCTTTAAAATCCATGTTCCCATCCTGATTCTTAGCTGAACCAAGTTTACCTTTGTTCTTTATAGAAGAAGTGTAAGAAGACATTATTGCTCTAAGCTCCTTCTCAGAAACAATCATGTCTTGTTCACTCATAGTTTCAGTTCTATTTTCTTTCTTAGCGTTTTTATAATAGATGTCAATAGGTTGTTTGGCTTTGTATCCATTTACTATACTTTTATCCGCCTTATTTTTTCCACCTAGTAACCATATCAGTGACTTATCAAACTCCGAATTGTTGGTGGAGTCATTAAAAATTTGAAAAGGCGTATTACCACCCTGAACATCAGACCCCATATCAATCAGTGTTCTGTATGGCTCTCTAAAGAAGAAGTTATCTGGCACACTTACCCATCGAGCTGCATCATCACTGTAACTTCTTCTGTATAATTTTTCTCTCGCAATGGAATCTCTCACCCAATGTACAAATTGTCTGTATTCGTTGTTAGAAATTTCAGTGGCATCCATGTACATAGCTTGAATAGAAACAGTTTTCGTTCTAGCAGTATGCAACCCCATAATGTCTTGATCATCTTGACCACCTGATTGATAACCTTGAGAAGGTACATATACCATACCCAGAGGCATTTTACCCGGACCAAGAACATCTGGATAAAAAGTTCCACGTCCTCTAACACCAACTAAATTACCTTCCACAGTTGTACATTTGGAAGCGTAAATCAATGGCAATAATAAAATTAAATAAATTACTTTTTTCATTTTATTGTTTTTGGTTTTCTCATTCACCAAATTAACTTGCTACAGGATCTAATTTTTGGTATAACGAGAGAACTTTACTTATGGTTACATTAATTTTTAAAAATTTATAACCAACGAACGTGACGGGCACTTTGCGTTGGCGGGTCTGGTAAAAACATACAATATTTAAGTACAATTTCATGAGATCCTCTTGAAATTGTACTCAGTTTATTAAGAAGAGTAAAATCATACGAATATCCAAAAGTGAAATTAGGAAAAGGAGTATACCCTAACATCAAGGCAAATGCATCCGAGGTTCTGACTGTCAAGCCACCATATACCTCTTTACCATCCCCAAGATCATATAGATAGCGCGCATTAATATCAGCTGAAAATTTAACCAAATCAGTTCTCATCAATATTTGCGCATCGATCGTACCACTTGCAACATCTTCAAACTTCTTACCTCCCATTAGATAATAGTGACGAGCGGTTTGATAATTCTGAACTATATTACCACTAGGGGTAGTAACACTTTGCTTCAACAACGATTCTGACAAATGTGTTGATGAAAAGCCTGCATAAAAATCTTTACCTTGAAAATATGCGCCAAAGTTTAAATCAAGATTATTTGCAGAAAACCCTGCCGGCAAATAGTTGTCGGGGTTTGTCGTTGGAGGAACCCAGGTTGGAGACATACCGTAATTCATCAAGCCTACCCCAATACCAAGACCCAACGTTCCTGCGCTTCCAAAAGAGATAGGATAGGAGTAGTTTAATAAAACATTATTCTGAGTTGCAAATCCAATAGCGTCATGATAGAAAGAAATCCCAATACCCCCTGGAAAATATTTATCCAAATTAGCCTCAACATTTAAAACTGCTGAATTGGGAGCACCGTTCACCTTATCCCATTGATTTCTGTACATGGAAGTTGCACAAATACCATTTAACATGTCGATTCCCGTTTTACCAGGATTCAAGGTCATTTTATCGAACATGAAATGCGTCAGGAGTTTATCCTGCTGCCCCCATGAAACTTGTATTGTCGAAATAAACAATACAAAGAAGAGACTCTTTTTCAATAGCATATGGTTTATTTAACTATTTAACCTACATTCAAAATTTGTTGCACAATTTCGAATTTAGTGCGCTAAAATATGTATAATTATCGAAATAGAAAATAATTGTTAAAAAAATATCTAGGATAGTTTTTGATAAGTTTTCCACCAAAGATCAGGCATTTCATTCTTCATGGCGTTCTCGTAATCCAATTTATCACATGGCACTAGATAATGTCGTTCATATTTCGATCCATCTTTCGGAGGATATGGGACTTCCATCCACCAACGAGCAGATTTGTTACTTTTCAAGAAAACGATTTCATGTGTTCCTGTATTATCTAAAACGACTGTAAATTTTGTATAATCATTCTTACTTCCTGCAGGAAAATCTCCTGTTCTAGCTTGCACGCCATCCATGAAATACCATATGATTTGTGCCATGAGCTCATCTCCAAGTAAACTAAAATTTTGATAGTTAAAAACGGAAAAACAGGTTAATTTATCAGAATTCCCAGCATATTTTGCAATTTGGCAAATTTGCTCAGAATAAAATCCATTAGGTAACCCAAGTAAGTCATTCGTTTCGGAAGCCTTAACCGAATTAAAATCGATGTTAACAATATCTGCATTTCTCAAGTGAGGCTCAGCGGTTCTAAAATCTGAATTAAACTCACCTAATCGACAAATATCAAAGTAGAGTTTTTCAAATAATCCAATTTCTCTTTCATTAGCGTAAGGAATTTGAAGTCCAATATTGGCGTGATTGAACAGAAAACAGGGTCGTCTAAACAAAATTTTTCCTAGGAAACCTTGTTCTTCAATTTCTTTCTCAGGATCACCTAGGTCTAATGAATAATCAACAGTACAAATATTCACTAACTGCTCCAATTTTTCAAACCCTAGATACACCGAGTAAGTCAAATCTTGAGATCCACCGATAATAATAGGAACTATTCTATTTTTGACTAATTCAAAAACCACTTCCTTCAGTGCTAATTCCGAATCCTTAAACTCATTACCAGGGAGAATATCTCCAAGGTCATATATTTTCTTGCCCCATAATCTGCCTTTATTCAAACCATAAAGACAAGTCCTAAATTTGGAGCTATCAGAATGCATATTCATCATTTTACTCCCGCGGAATTCAGGGATGTATACTATGGCCATTGCATCTTTTTCAATTTCAGGAAAATCTGTTGAATATTTTTCAACAACCGAACCTAATTGAAAATCGTTCCAATCTCCTGTCTCTTTAATCGGCGTGAAGTATATTGAAATATCTTTCATGTGAATGTTTCGAAAACGAAATTAAATCACATTTAATTTTAAAATCAAGTATTTTTAAAAAGAAATGAAAGTGCTCTCGTGGAAAACTAATCAGCTGAGAGAATAGCTATAATATCTGGCTTAAAATACAAAGAGGACTTCATTATTTTACCATCTTCTCGATAAATTGGCTTGCCATTTTCATCCAACTTACTCATATTAGATCGTTGGATTTCTTGAAACACCTCCACTATTTTGTACTGCAAGCCATGTTTTAAGATGGTCCCACACAATATGTACAATTGATCACCTAATGCATCAGCAACTTCTACGATATCTCCTTTTTTTGCTGCGTCCAAATATTCATCATTTTCCTCCTGCATTAAACGATGTCTAAGCTCAATTTCATCTTCGGATAAATTCACAGTAGGAGCATAATTATTTATAATTCCAAAAGCGTTGTGAAACGACTCAACTGCACCAATTGTTTCTTTAATTGTCATTACTATTTTATTATTGTTACGGTACCTGATACTCCATCATTACTCTCGTCATTGAATTCTATAATGAAATAATAGGACCCAACAGGCATTACTTCATTCTTGTATTTACCATTCCAAGGATCGCTTTCATAAGACCCTTGTGCAGATTGATAAATTAAATTTCCCCATCGGTTGTATATAGAAACTCTATTCTTTGGATAAATCGCATCTATATCATCAAGTACCCATACATCATTAACCAAATCATTATCTGGAGTAAAGGCTGTTGGTATGGTAATGTCGCAATTTTCAAAGGTAATGCTGATTTCAATTGGAACACTAACGCAACCATTCTCTTCTTGAACAACGTAATAGACAGTTTCACCGAGCCAATTTTCGGGATAATAAAAACTACCCGTTTGTATAACATTCTGAAGTGAAGGTTCTTCATACCAAAATATCAAAGCGTTCGAATTACCAAGCGCAAATAGAGTATCAGGTATGTAATTCAAACAATACGTTGAATTATCACTAACGTCTGGTGCATTAGGTATTGGATTAATTACAATTGAGGCCGAACCAAGATTTGAATACACTTGACAATTTAAATCAGAAATCCCTGTTAAAACATATGTTCCAACAACATTCCCTAATGAAACTGTAGATTGATTGGATGAAATATTGAATCCAACTCCATCAAGTGTATAACTTACATTAAACGGCGAAGATCCGATTAAATCGACTTCAACAGGTTGAATTATATCTCCTTCACAAAAAAGGCCTCCACCGGTTATTGATGCCTGAGGCAATGTCAATACTTGAAGGTTCATAATTATTGAGCTATCGCAACCATTGTCGGAGGTTAGGTTAATAGTTTGTGTCCCTTCTGAATTAAATATCAAGCCATTCCAAACAAGCGGCAACTCGTTTTGACAAACAACAGAATCTAAAGAAGTTGAGAATATTGGTAGAACTGTTAAATTTAATGTCACAATACTATCGCAGCCATTTATCGAATTCAAGGAGATTGTTTGGTTAGCGGATGATGAAAAACTCAACCCATTCCACAAATAAGGAGTTTCATTGGAGCAGATTGAGAAAGTCTCTGTTTCATTGAACGTAGGATTTAGACTAAGGGTTAATGTCGCCAATGAGTCGCAGCCTCCAATACTTTGAAGAGTGGCTGTTTGACTCCCTAAACTGTTAAAAGTTAAACCATTCCATGAATAGGGTAATTCAGAAGGGCATACTGAAATTGAAGAAGAACTCGATAAAGTATTTGATACTTGCAGCGTTAATGATGCAAGAGAATCGCACCCATTCAAATCTTGCAATGTAGCTGTTTGTGTTTCCGGACCATTAAATGTCAGACCATTCCAAAGATAAGGAATTTGCGACTGGCAAACCGTTTGATTAACTGAACTAGATTGAGGTGTGAATACGGATAAATTTAGTGTTGCAACTGAATCGCAACCACTTACAGCAATTAAATTTATGGATTGACTTCCAGCAGTATTGAATGTTAGTCCATTCCAAGAATAGGGTAAATCACTTTGACAGACG
>JBIJBD010000126.1:0-6805 GCA_044345395.1 Crocinitomicaceae bacterium
GTCCCTTGCTGTCGATTTTCATTACAGGATCTCCAAAAACACCAAACTTACTTTTCAATTGTTTACTTTTCCATGACTTTCCTCCATCGGTAGAATAGTGATACCCATCAAGAATAGAGCCCGCTACCAAACGCTCGGTATTCAATTCATCGATAGCAATTGAGGGCTCACAACCTGAATACGTGTAATTTGACTTTGCTAAGGGTATTCGTACATTCTCATAAGACACTTGAGCACTTATCTTATGATTTAAGAAAATAAAATGACTAACGAAGCCAATAATTATAAAGTGACGCATTTGAAGAGTTTGAATTTGCACTGAATTGAAATTGTGGTTTGACGTGTAGAGAATTATTAATCGATATGGAGAATAATTTCTGATCTCTTGATATCAACAATTCGGCCTTGCCTGTTGCTCCCATTTCTGAAATAATATCCTCTAAAAAATATTGGTCAGCTCTATACCCATTGCAACCTAAAATTTCGTCGCCAACAGATAACCCACTGACTTCCGCAGCTGAATTAGCTCGAATTGACTTTACCGTAACATTTCCACCATTAGTTGTGAAGGCAGCACCAAAAGAAAAGGTCTCGGTAGTTGCATCCTTGACAGAAACACCAACTTTTTCAAAAATACTGGCATACGGTATAATCTCTGTTCCGTTAATATACTTTTCAAAAAAACTTGTCAAGTCTCTACCCGTAAATTGCTCCAAAGTTATTTTCAGTTCATTTTCTGTAAACCCACGCTTTTCTTCCACAAAGTACACCATGTATAGGTATTGTAAGGCATGATCTAAACATTGCTTACCCTTAGAATGCTCAATAATCATAGCATCAAAAACCGAGGCAAGCAAGGCGCCTCTTGAATAATATGTCATAGTGGTATTTGCACTGTTTTCATTTGGTCGGTATGCCTTTATCCATGCATCAAAACTAGCATGAGCAACTGGCTGTGTTCGGGCACCAACAGAACCCTCTACATAATTTGCAAGGCCTTGTATTTTGGACAACATCGTTTCTTTCGAATAATATCCTGCCCTTCTCATCAAAAGTTCATCGTAATAAGACGTAAATCCTTCCATTACCCACAGTAAAGTGGTGTAGTTTTCTTCACCATAATTAAATGGACCAAGCTCGATGGGGCGAATCCTTTTTACATTCCATAAATGAAAATACTCGTGGGCAACTAAGTTTAAAAATCCATAATAGTCATTTCCATATTGCCAGCGATTAACACTCAATACCGTGGAATTTGTATGTTCTAAACCTCCTTGACCATCGGAAACATTATGAATGATAAATACATATTCTTTGTTTGGATTGAATCCAAAAACGTCGGTACATTTTTGAACCACTTTAGCCATATCAACTTTAAGTTTTTCAACTGAATAATTACCTTCTCCGTACATAGCTACGGTATGTTTAATTCCTGCAGCTTCAAAAGTAAATTCCTCTTGATTCCCAATTTCTATGGGACAATCTACCAATTGATCGTAATGTTGAAATTCATAAGATTTTTGACCATCGGAAGCTTTAGAAATATTCGTGGATTCCAAGGCAGTTGTAACCTTTTTAAACGAACTATGCGGATATATTATCAAGCTACCCTTTTTATTCATCAATTCCTCCACATACATGAATACACCCGAACCACTCACAAATCCATGGGTTAGGTCAAGAAAAGAGGTGCGAACTGAAAGTTCAAACGCATACACTTCATATTTAATTTTTACAAATGAAGCATTGTTTGAATGTATGGTCCATTCATTCTTTTTCTTCTTTTCAACGCGGATTTCTTTTCCTCTAGAATCGAAAGCTTTTACCAGATTGATGTTCTTCGAAAACTCCCGAACCAAGTACGAACCCGGAGCCCATACAGGTAATTTAACATCAAATGCAGTTTTTTTAAAATCTTCCACATCCATTTCTACTTGAAAATAATGGTTTTGTGGTTGTATCATTCTAAGATGATAGTTGACTTTTTGAGAAAAAACGCCACTTGCCGACAATAGAAAAATTATAAATATTAAACGTCTCATTGCACCTTTATTTTTTCAGCCACAGATTTGGCGATAGTAACTAATTCACTGACTTCTTTGCTTCCGTATGCAAGAGCTACACCCATCCTTCGATAGGGTCTTGCACTTGGTTTTCCAAATATTTTAAAATCGGTATTTGGAACCTGGGCAGCCTCAATCATTCCATCATAACTTGGAAATGCTGCAGACTCATGATGCGCGAGGACCACGGCACTTGCTCCGTTGCGTTCTAAGTTAATCGAAGTTATTGGAATTCCAAGTATAGCACGCGCGTGCAGTTCAAATTCTGAAAAATTTTGGGTTCCAGCCAAAGTTACCATCCCTGTATCGTGGGGCCGTGGGGATAATTCCGAAAAATAAGCACCTTCCTTGGTAATAAAAAATTCTACGCCCCAAATTCCCCATCCTCCAAGGGCTTTGGTTACCCGTGATGCCATTTCCTCAGCTTCTCTTAAATGAATTTCTTGCATGGGCATGGGCTGCCAGCTTTCTTGATAATCTCCTCGTTCTTGCCGGTGTCCGATAGGTGGACAAAACAACGTCTCTCCATTCATTTGAGTAACCGTCAATAAAGTTATTTCATAATCGAAATTAATGAATCCTTCCACAATTACTTCTTTTAAATCACCTCTTGAACCCTCAAGTGCATAATTCCATGCTTTTTCAATGTCCTCGGGAGACTTAATAACACTCTGGCCTTTTCCTGAACTAGACATCAATGGTTTAACAACACAAGGAATGCCTGTAAATTCAATTCCTTCAATCAATTCTTCGTAGGTGGTGGCGTATCGGTAAGGAGCAGTTCTAACGCCGAGTTCAATAGCAGCTAAATCTCTAATTGCTTTTCGATTCATCGTGAAATTTGCAGCTTTTGCACTTGGCACTACTTGAATACCAGCAGCCTCGTAATCATAAAACCTTTCTGTACGAATGGCCTCAATTTCAGGAACAATCAAATCTGGTTTATGTTTATCCACTAAAGCATCCAACACTCTAGCATCTAACATGTTAACAACCTCATATTCATGCGCCACCTGCATCGCTGGGGCTCCCAGATAACTATCAACAGCGACAACATATTGCCCCAAACGTTGACATGCAATCACAAATTCTTTTCCCAATTCCCCAGAACCAAGTAATAAAATTTTCTTCCTCATAAAACAAATATAACGATTCATCTACTTTTGAAAGATGCAAGATTCGAATTAAAATTTCAACTTTTCTAAAAAGGAAATAATTCTATTAACTTTGAATTAATGTCTGATTTAAGCAACGGTAATATTCTTTTCAGTTTCGAGACCATCACCTTGGAAGAAATGGATCGTGTGAAATTAATGAATCGCACAGACACTAAGTTTGCCTTTCATAGCGACCGACTCCCCACATTTTTGAATGAACTTAAAGAATTTTACAAGGTATTGACAATTCATGGCACCAATATATCAAAATATGAAAGCTTATATTTTGATGACCACCAATTTAAGTTTTTTAAAGATCATCACAATGGAAAAGGAGATCGTTTTAAAGTTCGAATTCGCAAATACGTTGAGTCGAACTTATTTTTCCTTGAAATTAAACACAAAGTCAAGGGTAGAACAGATAAAAGGCGCATTTCAATGGAAAATTTTCATTCGAACTTTGATGGTAAACACAAAGAATTCATCTTTAAACAAATGAATGAAGACATTGAGCTTCAACCTACCATTTGGAATTCATTCCAGCGTATTACCTTAGTGAATAAAGTATTGAACGAACGGCTCACCTTAGATTTAAACATAGAATTTCATTTTGAGGATGCCGAAAAGAAATTCCCGCATTTGATTATCGCCGAATTAAAACAGGAAGAATTGAATCGAAATTCCCCGTTTTACGTACTCATGAAAAAACATTTTATACGACCATATAGACTAAGTAAATATTGTTTGGGCTCAGTAGAACTTTATGGTGAAGAAAAACTTAAATTTAACCGCTTCAAAAAACGATTGCTTTTTTTGAATAAAATTGAAAATAATGAACACTAATTTAATTCTATTTATTGAAAATCTAGACGTTACCTGGTATAACGAAGATCTCTACATGTTGATGCTAAGAATGTGTGTAAATCTGTTCTTTTTGACCATTATAATTCGCTACTTATACTACCCAAAAACCAAAAGAAAAGATTATTTATTTACCTATTACCTAATCGGAATGATCACTTTTTTTCTGTGCTTTGGCTTGAAAAAGTTGGATATTGATACCGGTATGGGGCTTGGTCTTTTTGCCATCTTCGGCATAATTCGTTACCGAACAGACGCTATCGAAATTAAAGAAATGACCTATTTGTTTTTAGTTATTGGGATCAGCGTGGTAAATGCGTTAGGTATGAATAAAGTAAGTGTAGCTGAAATTGCCATTATAAATGTTGCAACGGTTCTACTAACCTTTGTTTTGGAGCGACTTTGGTTGATGAAGCATGAAACAAGAAAAACCATAAACTACGAGCGAATTGATTTAATAGTACCCGAAAAATATGAGGAAATGAAGGCAGACTTGGAAAAAAGAACTGGTCTAAGTATCAATCGCGTAGAAGTGGGGAAAATAGATTTCTTGAATGACACTGCCTTAATACGCATTTATTATTTCGCTGACGAACAAGAATTTTCTGATTATCACGTTAGTTAGGTGTGAAATTAAACACAATGCTCCGGCGTTTACTCTTTCCTTTTAGCCTTATTTGGTGGATCGCTACTTATGTCAGAAATTTTCTATACGACAAGTCCATATTAAAGAGTTACACGATCTCCGGTAAATCTATTACAGTTGGAAATTTATCTGTTGGAGGGACTGGAAAAACACCAATGGTAATTTACCTAACAAGACTACTGAGTGAAAAATATGAACTCCAAATTTTGTCGCGTGGTTACGGAAGAAAAACAAACGGGTATTTATTAGTAAATGAGAATCACACGTCTATCGATGTTGGAGACGAGCCGCTCCTTTATTTCAATAAATTCAAAAAAAATATAGCAATTGCAGTATCTGAGAATAGAGCAGATGGTGTTCAACAATTAAGAAAGATTCAACCGAAAAGCGTAGTTATTTTAGACGATGCATTTCAACACCGTAAAATTAAGACTGGTTTTTCAGTGCTTTTGACAACTTACAATTCGTTATTTTCGAGTGACTTCCTTTTACCTACAGGTAACTTGAGAGAAACAAGAAGTGGTGCAAAACGCTCAGATATCATTGTCGTAACAAAATGTCCCCTCAACATGACTGAATTCGAGAAAAGTAAAATAAAATCGGCGTTATCGAAATACAATAAACCTATTTTTTTCTCGAGCATCTCGTACGCTTACCCTATCTCATTTGGAAGTTCAACATCATGTTCCAAAAATGTTCTTTTAGTAACCGGAATTGCCAAGCCAGAACCTCTTATTGATTTCTTAAGCGAAACTTCACGAGTAGAGCATATTTCTTTTCCAGATCATCACAACTTCTCAGCCAATGAAATTGAAAAAATTCATGAAAAAATTGATACCTTTGTAAGTGAAAACTGGAGTATTATAACGACCGAAAAGGATTACATGCGTCTGTTGTCTTTTAAAGAAAAATGGGGCCTTTCAAAATACCCTTGGTTTTATATTCCAATTGAAATGAAAATAGAAAATGAAAACGCCTTTAATCAACTTATAATAGAATATGTTAGAACAATTTGAAGCATCCGTAAAATTCATTCAATCCAAAACAAACGTTAAACCGTCAATAGGAATAATTCTTGGCACCGGATTGGGAGGTCTCGTGAAGGAAATAAACATTATCGATCAGATTCCCTACGAAGAGATACCCAATTTCCCTGTCTCAACCGTTGAAAGTCATTCTGGCAAATTAATTTTTGGAGAGTTGGGAGGAAAACATGTGGTAGCCATGCAAGGTAGGTTTCATTATTATGAAGGCTATTCATTGCAACAAGTCACCTTCCCTGTACGCGTAATGAAACTACTCGGAATTGAACGACTTTTTGTAAGCAATGCATCAGGAGGTGTAAATCCAGATTTTGAAGTTGGTGAAATAATGATTCAAAACGATCATATCAATTTGTTTCCAGGAAATCCATTGATTGGAAAAAACATTGATGAGCTCGGCCCAAGGTTTCCAGATATGAGCGAACCTTATGATCCTGAAATGATAACCTTAGCGCAAACAATAGCCGCAGAAAACAACATTCGCGTTGCTGTTGGAACATATGCAGGATTGACTGGACCAACACTTGAAACGCCAGCAGAATATGGCTATGTAAGGGCAATTGGTGCAGATGCTGTTGGCATGTCCACCGTTCCTGAAGTTATTGTAGCAAGACATATGGAAATCCCTTGTTTCGCAATTTCAATCATTACTGATTTAGGTGTTCCTGGAAAAATACAAAAGGTAAGCGTACAAGACGTCATTGAGGTAGCTAGCAGACAGGAGCCGAAAATGACATTAATAATGAAAGAACTTATTTCAAGAATTTAATGGCAATTGAAGAATCTACTAGGGCAAAATATGAGGTAGTCATTGGATTAGAAGTGCATGCCCAAATGCTTACCAAATCAAAGGCTTACTCAAACGACATCAATGAATACGGGGCTTCACCAAATACACAAGTAAGTGTTGTTACCCTTGGTCATCCGGGCACTTTGCCAGTCATGAATAAAAAAACAATTGAATATGCAATAAAACTCGGAATTGCATGTGGCTGTGAAATTGCACCTGAACAATATTTTGCACGAAAAAATTAT
>JBIJBD010000108.1:0-8206 GCA_044345395.1 Crocinitomicaceae bacterium
CTTGGGAACGCGCTCGAATAATTTAATGAATCTTATTTGTGCCTGAATGGGCCAGTATCCCGAAGAAAACCAATTAAGTCGTGGACTAAAACTGTTCCATTCATAAATACCAATAAGTGGAAGGTGAACGCCAGGAATACACATCCAAGCGCGATTAATTCGAATGCCGAATCCCAAAGAATAATGAAATTGAGCAACTAATGGTGCATGATAACGCGTGGATATTGGCGAAATAAAGTTTGGATCATCATAAGATTGTTTACTCGGAAACATTAAATAATCTACATTCAATCCAATACTTTGATCGATAAAATATTTTCTTGCTTGATCAATTTTCTTCTTTCCAACGAAAATAATAGAATGTGCAGAGGCTCGTCCGTACAAAAATCCATTCCGAAAGCTTCCTGTCGAAGAAACCGTATCGTAAATTTCGCCCAACGCATTTTTGTAATGTAAAGTCGTCGATTCTTTACCTGCCAATTGCCTGAAGCCCAGTGCAAACTCCCAATAATCCATAATTCTACTTTTCTTTAATGGCTTAATTGGTATTCCTTTCCATGTTGGAAATTGAACCAATCCTGCCTCGGCGAAAAAACCAGCACTACCTGATGGATCCACGAAATATGTTCCTCGGGAACCATTGTTATCACTTAACTCACCCGAAACAGTTTTTTTGGTCATCGTGTAAGTTGGGCCCACAGCGAAATGATAACCATTTTTGGTAACGACTATATAGTCATTTCCCTTTTTACCTTTAACAAACCCCCCTTGAGTGAATCCGACAAAAGGAATAAGCAATAAAACTAGAATTAAAATTCTCATACTTCGAAATTAAAAGACTCACTGCGCGAAAGCATCAACCTGATGACCTCTTCAGAGTCCCAATTATCGTAAATATTTGGCAGTTCCATAACCTCATCCATGATTGAATTTTGCACTTGTCCCTGTTTATAAGCTATACTATAGGGTATATTACTGAAAGTCACTTGGGAGTATAACGGCAACCATTTGTTTGGGTACATATCACTGAATTTTGCTTCGATTTTCTTACGTAACAAGAAATCTGGATCAGACACATAATCGCGCATTACGTAATAATTATCTAAGGATAAATCTTGAAGCGCATCACCATCTGGTTTGCGTGTAAGGCTATATTCTTCAAATACCTTTTCCCAATTTTCTTGATGTTTGAGCATGAGATTATTAAGTACTGTACAATCTTCAAAGCCTGCATTCATTCCTTGCCCATAAAAAGGGACGGTAGCATGAGCACTATCTCCCATCAAAGCGACTTTCCCTTTTGTCCAAGGATAACAACGAATTATTGCCAAGTTAGATAAGGGGTGATCCTCCCATGCATCGCCCACATTCGGCATCATCTTGTAAAAATCAGGGAAGACAGTTTTGAAAAATCTATCAACGTCATCTCGTGATTTTAATTTGTCAAAAGAAAATTCGTCGTTTTCATGTGGCATAAATAAGGTGCAAGTGAATGACCCATCCTCATTAGCCAAAGCAATCAACATAAACCTTCCTCTTGGCCAAATGTGTAGCGCATTTTTATCCATTGGATATGAACCGTCTGGATTAGCAGGAAGAAGTAATTCACGGTAACCATCCGCAATGTAATTTTGAGCATATTGAAATCTATCTAATTTTTGCATAGAGTTATAACGCACAGCAGAAAATGCTCCATCAGCAGCAAAAACAATTGGTGCCTCATCAACTACTTCTTCGCCTGTTATTGAATTCGTTAAATAAACTTTACCTTTCTCTAAATCTACTCGCTTACAGTCGTGGTTATAGTGAATTGTTGCATTTCCTACATGTTCAGCAATATCCATCATTTTTGCATTAATTTTCCCTCTTGAAACAGAAAAAATGGCCTGTCCCTTCTTTCCATAAGGCTGATATGTAAGATTCCCTTCTAAATCATGCATCATTCTACCAAACATGGGAATAGCTATCTTTCGAATTTCATCCCCTACTCCAACTGCATCGAGAGCTGTCCAACCACGAACGGACAAAGCTAAATTGATTGATTTCCCTGCAGTTATTTCGGCTTTACGAATATCAGGACGTCTTTCATAGATAATGACTTTATATCCCGCTTTTGACAAGTATACTGCCCAAAGTGAGCCAACCAAACCTGCACCGATGATTATTGCTTTTTTGTTTTTTTCCATTTCTTTTATTTTTTCCAATGTTTGGAATATTTGGTTTCAAAATAGGAATTCTGTCTCCTAGATTTACTTTGTTTTCGCTGATAGGCAATCACTGCGCGCCAAATAAATAACCCTCCCATTAAAATCGCAATAGTTTGAATGGCAACTTTTGCATAATCCATAGTTTGATCTACTTGTCCAGAATATTTTACCTCAATTAATTCCTGCACGGTCATATTGCAAATTTAGATAGAATGTCACTGTGTTTTTATAAATCTAATATTTCTTTTCAAACCGTTGAACTTCGTACGTTTAACAGCACTCTTCTTAAAAAGTTCTTGAAACATCTCTTCATTTAACTGTTCCCATTCCAAATTAGTTAAGTTGAGCATTTTTTCCGACGCTTTAAAACGGGGTTCATTATGAGGTTTTGAAAATCTATTCCAAGGGCAAACATCTTGACAAATATCACATCCAAACGCCCAATTATCCATTTTTCCTTTAAATTCATTGGGAATTATTTCGTCTTTAAGTTCGATGGTAAGATATGAAATACATTTATCACCACGTACAACGTATGGTTCAACTATCGCATCGGTAGGACAAGCATCAATACAACGAGTGCATGTTCCACAGTAATCCTTAATTGGGCCATCAGGTGTGATCTCGATATCGACTATTAATTCAGCAATGAAAAAAAAACTTCCTTCCTTAGGATGAATGAGGTTGCTGTTTTTACCAATCCAACCTAAGCCTGATTTCTTCGCCCATGCTTTATCCATGACGGGTGCCGAATCTACAAAGGCTCTACCATTAATGTCTCCAAAATGTAATTTAATTAAAGTTAATAATTCATTTAACTTATCTTTTATGACTGAATGATAATCTTCACCGTAAGCATAAGTGGAGATCTTTGGCGTTTGCTCATCTGTGTGTTGTTTCTTCTGAGGGCTATAATTCAATAATAAAGAAATAACTGTTTTTGCATTATCAACTAAAAGTCTTGGATCAAGCCGTTTATCGAAATGCTTTTCCATATAGGACATTTTTCCCTGAAAGTTTTTTGTCAACCATGATTCCAAATGCCTTGCTTCTTCTTCTAAAAAAGTTGCTTCAGAAAATCCACAATAAAAGAAACCTAAGGAATGTGCTTTTTCTTTTATAAATTGCTTAATGTCTTGCATTCCTAAAATAATCCGCCTTGCGACCATCCAAGGTCCTTTCCAAGGTGTTTATATGCTTTTTCAGTCACTTTTCTTCCTCTTGGCGTGCGCATGAGAAACCCTTCTTGGATAAGAAACGGTTCATAGACTTCTTCAAGAGTACCCGCATTTTCACCAATCGAAGTTGCTATGGTTGTCAATCCAACAGGACCTCCTTGAAATTTATCAATCATCGTTCCTAAAATTCTAATATCCATTTCGTCTAGGCCATAAGAATCAACGTTAAGCGCCTTCAATGCTACCTCAGCAATTGAATCGTCAATTTTTCCTGTACCTTTAATTTGAGCAAAATCACGTACTCTTCGAAGCAAGGCATTAGCAATTCTCGGAGTTCCCCGAGACCTGCTAGCAATTTTATATGCCGCATCAGGATTAATGGGTATGGTTAATAAAGAAGAAGATCGTTCCACAATCGCCGTCAATGTTTCCGCGTCATAATATGCCAATCTGGAATTGATTCCAAATCGCGCCCTCAAAGGTGCAGTTAACAACCCTGAACGTGTAGTTGCACCTATTAAGGTAAATGGATTTAAGTTTATTTGTATGGTCCGTGCATTTGGTCCAGAATCTAGGAGAATATCAATAACAAAATCTTCCATGGCTGAATAGAGGTATTCTTCTACTACTGGACTTAATCGGTGAATTTCATCGATAAACAGCACATCACCTTCAGTGAGATTTGTGAGCAAGCCTGCGAGATCTCCTGGTTTGTCAAGTACCGGACCACTCGTAACCTTGAATCCCACACCCATTTCATTCGCAATAATATTGGCTAAGGTAGTTTTTCCTAATCCCGGAGGTCCATGCAACAATACGTGGTCAAGCGGTTCGTTTCTCAACTTCGCTGCTTGTACGAAAATTTCTAAATTTTCAACTACTCCCGGTTGTCCAGCAAAATCTTTCAAAGATTTAGGCCGCAATACCTTATCCAGCTCTTGATCACCAGATTGAGCAGCATGTTCACGATAGTCGAATGATTCCTCTTCTGACATGTAACAAAGTTACAAACGAAACATAGATAAAAAACAAAAGAGGCGAGAATAATCCCACCTCTCCCTTATTAAAACGTTTTATTCTCCGGTGTAAACAACTCTTTTAGTTGTTTTATTTCCATTCAAATTAATCGTAACAAAATAGAATCCTGAGCCATTCAACTGAATATCTACGATAGTTTTGAAAAATTGCTCATCTTTCATTATTGCTATTTTTTGAACAAGTTTGCCAGATGCATCTGTAACACTGATATCACCTGAACCCAACTCTTCACTGTCAAGTGTCACATAAAAATGACCATCATTTGTCGGATTAGGGAACAGGTCAAGTGTACTTTCGTTTAACGAAATCAGTTCCTCTGCTCCTTCGGTTTGTTTGAAAGCTGTACTTGAAATATCTGCACGTAATGTGTAACAAGTACTTGAATTAAACACTCCATTGTAACCATAGACACGAATGTAATAGGTTCCAACAGGAGCATTATTATATTTGATTTGTTCCGATGCATTTCCTCCATTTGCGGAAGTTGACAACAATGTTCCAGCACTGTTGTACAATCTCAAATCATAATCTGCAGGAAGATTTGATAATGTCACTCGAATATTTTTGGCTGTAGAGGTATTTGAAAACTTAAACCAATCCACATCAGTGCTAGTGTTGAGTAATGCTGTTATATTCGTATTTACAGCAATTAATTTTGCTGCAGAGAGCGTATTATTTGTTTCGTAAGAATCAGTACATGATGTTGAAATAGTTGCTTGTGTTGTGAAATTCGCACCCACTATGTACGCACTACTTCCCGTTGAACAATTCGTTCTTACCTGCCAATTATAGACCGTTGATGCGCTTAATCCACTTAAAGTCAAAGAGTTGCTTGCAGTTGAGACTGAAGTCCATGTTGTCGCTGTTGACTTTTTGTATTGTACAGTGTAATTGGAAGCTCCTGTTATAGCGGCCCATGATAATGTTGCGCTGGTTGTTCCGATTGAAGAAGTAGTAAGGCTAATAGGAGCAGTACATGTTGAACCTGAACTTGCTGTTTGAATTGATAAGGTATAATCTTCAACCTCTCCATAAGTAAAAGATTCGCATGGACCCGTTATGGCTCCATCTTTCATCATTACACGCATTCTTACATTTCCTGTAATTGCTGTAGTCGGAATGGTTATTGAAGCAGAAACCGCAGCTGTAGTTCCTGGAGAGGAATAAACTAGCTCCCCTGCATCAGCAAAATCTAAATCACCATTGTAGTCAATATAAACATTGAAATACTCCATATAGGCTGTACTAGCAAATGTTGGAGTTAGCGTAACCGTGTAAGCAGAACCTTTATTAACTGTAGTTGAAATCGAAGTATAATTGGCATATCCTCCACTACCAGTTGTTGTATTGTTAATGGTGTTGAATTTAACATTCGAAATCCATTCATATTGTGTATTACTGCCTGTTGCTGCACAATAAGCAGGTGTTGAAGTTCCACCGCCTGAGGTACCAGAACAACCTGGAGATGATGCTAGACTTGCACGTGCACCTCCAGAAACGAATAACGCTTGCATTCTTGCCTTTTGACCATTAGAAAACATCTGCATACACGCATCGTCAACATAGTCCATGTAATTCATGAACATTTCTGCAGATGTGCCACAAGAATTAGATCGAGGGTGAGACGGACAACCATAGTTTGACGTATTGTGTACCGGAGTATCAGAAACTAAATCATTACCACAAGTTGCATCTCCCCATATATGACGCAAGTTTAACCAATGACCAACTTCGTGTGTACCAGTTCTTCCTCTGTTGAATGGAGCTTGAGCCGTTCCTGTTGTTCCGAAGCAAGTATATCCTATTACAACACCATCTGTCGCAGCTGCACCACCTGGAAATTGAGCATAACCTAGTATTCCACCACTCATATTACACACCCAAATATTCAAATATTGATTGGTTGGCCATGCGTTGCTTCCACCAGATGACGCATACTTCATTCCATCATTGGTTGAAAAAGAAGTTTGACTTGTTTGAACCCTCACGATTCCTGTAGTGGCATTTCCGTTGGGATCTCTATTCGCCAAACAGAAATTGATTTCTGCATCAGCAACTAAACTTGAAAACGTAGAAGGAACAAGATTTAAGTCTGAATTTAATTTTCTAAAATCTTGATTCAACACGTTTAATTGCGACTGAATTTGAGCATCTGAAATATTTTGAGTGCTGGTATTGTAAACCACATGCACCACAACAGGAATAGTAATTACTGCCTTATTTTGATATACCTTTCCCGAAGAAATGGCATGCTGTGTAAATTGTTCAGTTTTTTCTAAGCGCTCGAAATAGTGCGCATCTTCTTGCAACAACCGTTCGTGATTTTCCATTGTATGACAACTGCGTTGTGCATTTGAAAGAATTGGAACAAGCGAAAAAATCAGGAGAATATACCTCATAGTTTACAATTTTATCGACTAAAATAAGAATATTATTGTGAACAGCACTTCTCACTTAATTATTACGAGAGAGCCATTCGAAACGAATTCATGTTTTCAAAATAATAATCGGCAAATGCAAGTTTAGGATTTGCTTCGTGGGTTTTTTCAGGAATGGCAACAACTTTCATTTTTGCAGCTAACCCTGCAATAATTCCATTATAAGAATCCTCAATTACAAGGCATCTAGAAGACGCAACTTTCAAAGATTTAGCCACGTGAATATACACCGCGGGATGAGGCTTACCGAATTCCTCGTGTTCAGCTGAATGGACAAAATCGAAATAACTGAATATTTCTAAATTCTTCAAAACGGCATCAATAAGTTGAAAGGAAGAAGAAGTAGCAAGTCCAATTTTTACGGATGTCTCCTTTAAAAAGCCTAAAGTTTCAATAACTCCAGGAAGAGGATAAGGATTTTTTTTAATTAGCTCCAACATTTTGTTGATAATTTCATCTTCTACTGCTTGGGTTGATTGGAGTCCCCAATTTTCTTGTTTGTTCCAAAATCTTATCACTTCATCAATTCGTAAACCGACAGTTTTTTCAAAATCCTTCTTATTCAAACGCGAACCTAAACCATTAAATACATCCTCCATGGCTATTTTCCAAAGGGGCTCTGAATCAATGAGTACACCATCCATGTCAAAAATTACCGCATCAAAACGCGACAAATCTATTATTTTTTCCATTGAAATTGCTGAATTTTTTGCCTCCCCAGCCACTTATGCGCTTCATTTGCAATGAATATTTCGCCTTTATTATTGATCGTTATTGCTTCCATTTGTGCAAAGCCAGGAAAAGACTTTTCATCGACTTTCTGCAAGGATTTACCTTTCCATTTGAATCGAATAATTTGTGTATACGTCAACAAATAAACATAATCTTTATAGGATGCTGCCCCTGTAAATGAATCGGAAAGCCATCCTGATTTACCTGCAGCTATTTCAAAGGATTTGGTGATGTTTTTTGAGGTACCTGGCGAAAATGAAATTTCATAAACGAATGACTTCCCATTAAATGGACTTGTTCTATTTTTGGTAAAAATCCATAAGCTACCGTTATGGGCGATCATTGCCTCTGCATCAAAGTACAACTCATTATCTTTCGGAGGAAAATCGCGCTGTTCTGCATAATTAATCTCCATAGTTTCAGGAACAACTTTTTCTTTTTCAACTAATCTTTTTAATGAAACCCTATGGATTTGAAGGTTTTTTCGTAAATTTAAATTATTTCCAATATCGGCGATGTACAGGTATTTATCGTCCATGGCTAATGCCTCCCAATCTCGATTTTTGACATTTTCAACCTCAACTTTTTTTAAGACTTGCATTTTTTTGGATAG
>JBIJBD010000200.1:0-4086 GCA_044345395.1 Crocinitomicaceae bacterium
GTGCATTTTCTGTTTCTTCACGACTAAAGCCTCCACAAATCAAATGAGGAACTGCATCAACGTCATATTTATTCATTATCGCCGCACAAATTCCAACAGTACCTGGTCTTTTCCGAACAGCAATCTTTTCAAGTAAACCGTATTCACGCTCTTTGTAAATATATTCCTCACGGTGGTACGTAACATTGATGAATTTAGGGTTGAACTCCATTAATGGGTCAATACCATCATAAATTGATTGTATACTTTTACCTTTTAAGGGAGGTAATATTTCGAACGAAAACAAAGTTTGACCCTTGGATTCAGAAATATGATCGATTACTTTCATATGTGCAAAGGTAGTTCAATCAATAAAAGAAAAAAAATTAATTGGCTTCTAGAATAGCCTCTTTCATGATTTTAATTGCATCATCGATTTCAGCTTCTGAAATTGTTAATGGCGGCGATAATCTAAAACTGTAAGGATGAGAGAGAAACCAAAAAGTTATAACTCCATTTGATAGGCAAGTTTTTACGACTTTTTCGACCTTTTCTGCAGATTCCATGTCAAATGCAAACATAAACCCAATTCTCCTAGTTGCAACAATACCAGGTAATTTGCCAATGCCATCCTCCAATTTTTTGCCTAATCGTTCTATTTCATCGTAGTTAATTTCCTTAGATATCACTTCTACAGCAGCAGCAGCAGCAGCAGCAATAACGGGATGTCCACCAAATGTTGTGATATGACCAAGCATTGGATTGTTCGTAAAGACACGCATTATTTCCTTTGAAGAAATCAGCGCTCCCACAGGCATACCACCTCCTAGTGCTTTTCCTAAAGTCAAAATATCTGGGATTATCTTGAAGTGCTCAAAGGCAAATAATCTTCCCGTTCTGCCCATTCCACACTGTATTTCGTCGAAAATTAAAAGTGCTCCCACCTCATCACATTTCTTTCTCAATGCATGCATGAATGATAAACTTGGTATTCTCACGCCCGCATCTCCCTGTATTGTTTCAAGTATCACGCCAGCACTCTTTTCAGTAATAAATTCAAGTTGCGACTCTTCGTTCCAATTTAAAAAACGAATATTTGGAAGCAAAGGACGATAGGCCATTTTTTTTGTTTCATTACCCGAAATACTCAACGATCCATTCGTGCTTCCGTGGTAAGAACCTTTGAAGGATACAATTTCAAATCTTCCTGTATATCTTTTTGCCAACTTAATCGCCGCCTCATTGGCTTCTGTACCCGAGTTTACGGCATAAACGCATGATAATTTCTGAGGAAGAACACCACAAAGGGTTTTAACTAAATGCTGTTGTGCATCTTGAATAAACTCCCCGTAAACCATGACATGTAAGTGTTTATCCAATTGCTTTTTAATGGCTTCAATCACCTTTGGATGCCTATGACCTATATTATTCACGGCAACACCGGCTATCATATCAAGAAATGCTTTTCCATCTTTGTTGAAGATATACGAACCTTCTGCACGATCTACTTCCAAAAGAAAGGGATGATCATTCGTCTGACCTAAGTGTTCGAGAAAAAAATGTTCATTGTTCATTTTTCGAATAACTCCTCTAGAGGTGAACCTGTCATTGCTCCCGATCTCTGTATGTTTAATAAGTGTACTAGGGTAGGTGCAATATCGGTAATTTCACATGGGGAAAACACATCTTTTCTCTTCCAATCTTTTCCATACCAAAGCAGTGGCACATGAGCATCATAATTGAATGATGATCCGTGAGAAGTTCCTTGGTGTGCTTTAGGTAAATCCGACGATTTAGTTAAATAACCTGGTTCAACTAGAAATACAACATCACCTGATCGGTTGTAATCATACCCCTTGCGCACCATAGTTTTCCATTCGTCTTCACTTCCATGTTCTAACATTAATTCATTTTTACTGTAAACAGATTTTATCCCTGGCCATTTTAATAAGATTTTTTTTATACAAGCAATTACTTCTTGATATGGCATATTTTCAGATTCAATTTTAACTTGGTCGAGATAAATATGTTGATTTTCCTCAACAAGTATCAAGTTTCCTTTACTGCCGAATTCTTTTGTGAGTGCATCATTTAGTGCGCTCATTAGTCGGTCCATAAAGATATATCCACCAGGCATTTTTTTATCAATAAGCATTTGGGGAACCGGAACTACCGCATGGTCAGCTGTAAGGAATACAACTAAATTTTTTTTACCCACTTGTCCTTCAAGAGCATCAATAAATCGCGAAAGTTCACGATCCAATCGGTAATACATATCTTCAAGTTCTCTAGAATATGGACCGAATGCATGGCCTGCAATATCAGGGGTAGAGAAGGAAACAGCTAAAAAATCTGTTGAATTTGTTTTTCCAAGATTCTCATTGACAAGTGCACTTATTGCGACATCGGTAAGTAAGGTATTTGCAAAAGGTGAAAGTGTGAAAAGTATTTCTTTATTTTGAAAGGATGGAAAATCGTAAGGAAAAGTGGCTTTGTCTTTTTTTTCCGAAATCAACACTTCGTACGGGGATTCGTCTAATGAAGAATAGCGCGACTCATCAAGTAATAACTCCCAGGTTTTTGTGTAGCTAATCGCATTGTTTGTTGAGTTGAATTCAATCAGCCAATCAGGTAATTTCGGCCGGTAAAAATTACTTGAAATAAACTTGCCTGTACTATAGTCATACCAATAAGAACCATCACTCAAATGTCCTCCAGGTAATATTGCTCCGCGATCTTTAATTGAAAACGAAAAAACTTTAGCGGTTGGATATGTTAATTTTAATTGATCAGTTACAGTGTACGTTTTTAAGTTTTTAGGTGAACACTTACCCTCGGACGAGGATGTGCCAATACTCACACAATTTTCATCCGACACACAATTGACAATTCGCTGTTTCTGTTTATCATACCAATCATTTCCAACAATTCCGTGATTACTTGGAGTGGTTCCGGTATAGATAGATGCATGCCCAGGACCAGTATATGTTGGCACGTAGTTATAGAGTGCATTTCTGAAATTCACTCCTTTATTTAAAAAGCGATTAAATCCATTTTTAGAAAAATTTTCTTGAAAACGGTAAAGGTAATCGTAACACATTTGGTCAATAACAATACCAACCACAAGTTTTGGTTTTTGCGCAAAATTAATTGCAGTCCCAAGAAACAAAATCAAAAAAAGAAAGCAAATTTTCATAGGTCAAAATTACAAATTGCCTGATAAAAAATGGGAAAATCATTCGTGCAACTAAATTAAATTTAACTTAGTCTTAATATTTAAATATTTAATTTCTTGATTATGCGAAATTTTCTTTTGCTTCTACTGGCAATTTCAAGTTTATCAATAGCTTATGGTCAATGTGTTGTTACCATTAACGCTACACCGGCAAGTGATTCCTCACTTTGTAATGGTCAATTAACAGCGGTAGCTTCTGGTCAAGCTCCATTCACTTATAATTGGACTTGTAACAACGGAACATGTATTGGGTATACCGGAAATACTGTTTCTAATGCATGTCCTGGTGTTATTTACACAGTTACTGTTGCTGATGCAAACGGTTGCGTGACAAGTGCATCAGTCGTAGTTACTTATACTAATACGAATCCTTGTGTAGGATTATCGGTTGTTGCTAATCCCACAAATGCAAGTTCTCAAAATGTTTGTGATGGTCAAGTACAAGCAAATGCATTTGGAGGAACCCTACCTTACACTTATTTGATTTCAGGCAATGGATATACAATAACTGGAGGGCCATTATTTGACAGTTTGTGTGTAGGTAATTATCAGCTAAGTGTTACAGATGCATTAGGCTGTAATGCACAGAATACCTTTTCTTTAACAGGAAATAATTCTCCTTGTTCGGGATTTACAGGTTATATAAGTAGTGTAACCTTTGCTAATGATACAAATTCATGTGATGGTGTTATTATGAGTGCTGTATCTGGGGGCACATCACCATATTCTTATTCTTGGAGTGATGGTTCAACAGCTTCGAATATAACTTCTGCTTGTTCGGGTTATGAATATACGGTCTGTATTACAGATATGAATGGTTGTCAGGTTTGTGACTCGGTCATTATGGGTGACTCATCATTGATAAATTGTTC
>JBIJBD010000197.1:0-4108 GCA_044345395.1 Crocinitomicaceae bacterium
AACAAATGTTACTCTTTCGGGACTGTGTGATGGGACAGCATCTATTACAGTTAACGGAGGTTTATCACCATACGTTTATAGTTGGTCCTCTGGTCATTCGACACAATCTGTTATTGATTTGTGCGAAGGATCTTACATAGTATCTGTAATGGATGCCAATAATTGTCAACTTTGGCTTTCTTTTTTGATTGGATCGGAGACAGGTAATGTTGGCGATACAATTGTTCTTAATAGTGGGATTTTCATTGATTCTAATGTTTTAGATACCGTTTACAGCGGTTGGTTGGATAATTGTAATTTCGATTTCTCAACCATTGTTTCAGCAACAATTGATGGATATGCCAATTTGAATGACAGCACTTGGGTATCTTGGCAGTTGATATTTAATGACGGTACAACTACTACTTTAACGGTCCCTTATTTTTTAAATACTTCTTTAGGCGGGGTTTATGATGTTGTTTTACAACTTTATTGCGGATTGAGATCCACCCCCCAATGGTTGATGGCTTATTGTCAACTTGATTATGAACCTAATACAAGTTCTTTAGCTGAATTGAAAACTGGAATTCTTTTTTTTCCGAATCCAACGAATAACATAATCACAAGTAACCATAAGCTTTCTAGAATAGAAATTGTTAATTCAATTGGTCAAACTGTTTTAGTAGCACTTGATACAGATGTAATTGATCTAGGTGTTTTAAAATCAGGAGTATACAATGCTGTTATCTCAGTTGACGGAGAAATAATTCAGCGTAGGTTAATTAAAGAATAACCCATCATTATAAGATGAAAAGGATCACTATTCTTTTCTCATTTTTACTAGTTAGTAGTAATTTTTTTTCTCAGCAATTGGGGACATTATCACATGATGGCGTAATAAGAAATTTCATGTTTTATACACCCTCTACTTGGGATGGTGAATCGTCATTGCCTTTATTAATCGTTTTGCATGGCTTGACACAGACAGGTTCTGGTGTTATGGATATTACACAATTTAATTCAATAGCTGAAAAAGAGCATTTTATTGTCGCATATCCGAGCGGGATAAACAATGCATGGAATGCACAAATGAATGTTTCAGTATCTTCTGCAAATGATTTAGGTTTTCTTGAGAATTTAGTTGATTGGTTTGAATTAACTATGCATACCAATCCACTTAAAAAGTATCTATGCGGTTTTTCAAATGGGGCATTTATGAGTTATATGTTAGCATGTGAATCCACACACTGTTTTGCGGGAATAGCTTCAGTTTCTGGTACAATGAGCGATACCGTTTTTTCTAACTGTTCACAACCAAATCAATTAACTTCAATTCTACATATTCATGGAACTGCTGATGCTGTTGTTCCATACGCCGGTTCAGCGACAACTGGCATTTCTGTGGATGCTCTTTTAAGTAAGTGGGTCGTATTTTTGTCCTGTGAACAACAAGTGAATATAAGTGAGATACCTAATAATAATTTATTGGACTTTTCCACCTGTCAACGTTTTATTTACTCGTGTGGAGAATATTCGTTAGAACACATTAAAATTTCTGGTGGAGGTCATCAATGGCCAGGTATCAATACTTGGAATGGAGGCGTTGGCACTATTAATATGGATTTTTATTCACCGCTTGTCATTTGGGAATTTTTTAAGTCAAAGTCTTGCCTACAGGACGTTGGTATAGAATTAATTGAGAATAGAAAGAAGTTTTTAATCCCCAACCCAAGCGTCGGAGAATTAAGGAGTCCATATTATCAGGAATTACAGTCAGTTTACATTTATTCGATTGACGGCACCTTGATACAATTCATTCAAGAATTTCAACAGGATATAATAAGTAACGACTTGAGCAAAGGAAGCTACTTTATTTGTTTAAGAAATAAAACACAACAACAATTTTGGGAGAAAATAATCGTCAATTAACCTTTTCCAATTTTGACGCCTCCAGGCTTTACTGTTCCGCCAGATTTAGGCACTCCAGATGGTTTCGGCGTTGATGGTTTTGGAGATGTAGAAACGGGTGTTTTGGGCTTTGGCGAAACATTCACCGGTTTATAATCCACTTCTTTTGAGGGTTTTGGACGATCAATAACCGGATTTTTACCTTCACCGGTCGTCGGATTTGCAATTGGCTGAGCATTTCCATTTCCTATTTCCTTACCATCGGCATAGGTGTATTGATTATTATTTAGGCGTGGCCGCTCAATTTTGTTCAAAACTGCTCCAGAGACAGGATTGTTTGGAGTTGGCATCGGATTAGGTGTAATGTTTAAGTGACCAAAATCAAACATGCAACCCCCCAATTCATTATTTGGAATACCCATCTCAACACAACGTTGTCTTGCTGATGTTTGCTGATTTGGGGATAAATCTGCTACCGTATAATGCACTCGAGGGAATGATCGGTCTGTGAAACTCACGGTGCTTTGTCCAAATCCGTAATCAAATAAGCTAGTGATATCACTTACCCGCCATTCATCTGCAAAATCTTTGGCAAGAAAAGCGAGGTACTCTCGCTCAGCTTGCTGCGCCACTTGCTGCATCGCTGGGTTCCCAAATGAGGAGAATGCCATGTAAGCAGGCATCTGCCGACTTGCGTTTCGTTGGTTGAAATCGTCTTCCATATTGCCATTCGCATTTCCTAATAGCCCTTCGAATATTCCTTGGTCACATCTAAAAATTGAAACGGATACATTTACAAATACGTTGGCGCCTAATCCTCTCTTATCCATTACAATTCGTTCCCCAGATGGCCAGTTCACGATGTAGTTTTTCCCTTCTACACGAATTACACCTCCTTTCGGTAAATAATAGGTGCGTCCTTGCAACTCTATTGGCTCACCATTTAATCGGAAAGAACGTGGATTTCCATCTGGTCTCTCATCACCAAAAAAACAAAGTCGATCACCTCCAACATTCATGGCGAGGGCCGAATTCAACGAAAAATTTTCGTTTTGGGGTCTTTGTCTGCTCTGAATTTCAAATAGATGTTTTTTAGATTTTGCTAAGACAAATTCTCCAACGGTTTGAAAAGAATAGGTGGCATTGTCGAAAGAAACCAAATGGGGGTCTCCATAACTTCTACCATGAATCCAAGAACAAAATGTATGATTGACAAGCAGTTGGATTTGGTTCCAGTTGGCTTGATCAGCGGCAGCCAAGTTGGGAGCATTTTGGGTGATAATTTCTTGAATATTTTTACGTTTTGGTTCAGGAACCAAGGCAAGCATTTCATACGGAGTAAAATCCTCAGGAAAAGTTCTGTCTGGAATTTCTTTATGTCCCGCATATGCTTGTATAGATGAAGCTAACCATTCTCCTCTAACAGGGTCCCAGGAAGTGAGTTCTGCTCGAATGGGTGAAAAGGCTTCATCAAAACTCTTTTGGGCCATAGAAAAACGAATAACTAAAATGAAGAAAATTAATATAGAGATTTTATACATAGTAATAATTTTAGACAAATGAAACGTACAAATAGCATTCCAAATTAGTCACAAAATTTGTAACCAATCCCCTTAACAGTGTTTATTTTATCTTCTCCGATTTTTCCTCTCAATTTTCGTATGTGAACATCAATCGTTCGATCACCAACAATAATGTCGGTTCCCCAAACTTTTTCTAAGATAATCTCGCGTTTAAATACAAAATTCGGTCTTGACATTAATAAGGCGAGTAATTCGAATTCTTTTCTAGGTAATTGAATCTCTTCTCCATTTTTTTCTATGAGGTACTTTTCTCTATTAACTTTAAGCTCCTCCGAAATAATTGCTTGGCGAATTGGTTTTAATTCTTTTCTTCTCAAGATAGCAGCAATCCTACTCATTAGTACTTTTGGTTTAATTGGCTTTGTAACATAATCATCTCCACCAGCTTCTAGTCCGGCGATTTGACTGTAGTCCTCCGCTCGTGCTGTGAGAAAACAGATTAAAATATCTTGAAAATATTCATCGGATTTCAATTGCTCACAGACCTCGATACCATCCATTCCGGGCATCATGACATCGAGAATTAATAAATCAGGTTTTTTATCCTGTATTTTTTTGAGGCAATCAACTCCGTCAATCGCAATTTGAACGCGATATCCTTCTCTTTCTAGGTTATACTTTATCAATTCACGAATATC
>JBIJBD010000173.1:0-4735 GCA_044345395.1 Crocinitomicaceae bacterium
TCATAATAGTAGACTAAGTTGTCTAGGTGGTACTCTTTTTTGTAAGGTACAGGAACTTCTTATGTATACTAATGAGAATGACCAAAAACTATTAAACTCTTATCAAACTAGAAAATGAAAACTGCCTCTCCAAGCAGCGAAGCATCCTCGCATACATAAGAAGTAACCTGCGTCTCTCCTTATTTCTTGTACTAATGTAACGCAGATGATTGGATTGTTTACAACAGAATGAATATCTATTGGCTAGGATTGATTAATCGGCATATTTCACTGAATATTGATATTATTTACAGTTAATTTACAACTTCAATAGAGGTGTTTTTTGTATAAAACTGATTATAAACTTTCACAAAATACTTACCTGCATACAACGTTGAAACGTCAATATATCCCATGGTGCTACCTTGATTTATTAGGTGTGACGAAATTAGTTTTCCGTTCATATCTACTAATTCGACGTGTGTTGGAACTGTATTTAAACCATTCAATTGAACAACAAAGAGATCATTCGACGGATTTGGGAAAATACTTACTACAAGTGGTTGGACGTAAGAAATAGACGCAGAAGATGGGGTATATGTGCTAACTGTTTCCGTTATACTTGTTACTTTGGATGCCGTTTTATTTCCATAAAAGTAAGGACCAACCACGTAAGGATATGCAGAATTCCAATTTTCATCCACTGTTGCAAAATAACAATATATGCCGTTAGGATATTCAGGGGTTATGCAAAAACGTCCATTGTGTTCATCTAAATAATCTGCTTGACCAGCATGCGAAACAAATTCGTAATCTTCTCTAAAGTATCCCAAGGGATACGTCGTGCTGACTGATGGACCGTCTGGCACGTCTGTCCCATCGGCCCATATTGAACGTGTGCTTATATTCCGTATCTGATAACTGGACTTAATGCGAGTGACTCCTCCTGTGCCATCGGCATTTTTATAACCATAAGCACCATAAATTGGAAAACCGTCATAAGCATATCCTATTAAGGGAGAATGCACCGTTGAATCTATTGAATAAAGACCGTCTGCATCATACAGATCGCAAATGGTACTGATAACTGTTAGGTCAAGTTTATAAGCACTGGGGTTTTGGTGGTGATGATAATTTCCCATGGCAGGATGACCTTTGGAACAATCAAATCCGGGCTTTTCAGCAGGAACAGCATCTCGATTCCAATAGGTTGTCCCTGAACATGGAGGATTCCCAGGTCCACCACACAAAGCATTTGTAGAAGTATTCCATGCCACCCCATCTCGGTAATCAAACAGAGCAACTCCGTTGATAAAAATACCAATATTCCCGCCAGATGTAGCAGTTAAATTTCCTGTATTTTGAGTCGGGTTTAAAGGGATTTTAAAAATTGCATTCTGATTTTGTGCTTGGGAGGGATTACCGTCTTGGAATGGTCCCGTAACATATCCTGGGACCCCAGTAGTGGAAATATAGGCCCAATTCGTTGAATATTGAACAGATTGACAATTTACTAGAATATTATTTCCAATCGGTGTAGAATTACCGCTTATATAGTAGGAACCGGTTTGAGTAGTATTTTGAAGCCATGAAGTAATTGCTGGATTAAGTTGAGCATTCGTTTCAGTAAAAACACCAATGCATAGAACCAAAAAAATCTTTTTCATAATTCATTGTTTAATTTCTAATTGGATGATAAAACATCTTCAAACTTGCGCTATTGATCATTTTTCGGAAACATAAATTCCTTGTTATAAAGAAATGATATGTCTGAGAGTGTTTTTAGAAATGCCAATAAATCTTTTTGCTCTTCTTCCGTAAATGGATTTTTCATCAACTTAAGTTCCTTACTCACCAGTGGCTTACTCAATGGAATGTTACTGTAATGTTGAATAACCTCTTTTAGTTTCTTTATTCTACCATCGTGCATGTATGGGTAACTGAATTCAATATTTCTTAAGGTTGGCACTTTAAATGCCAAAGAATCTCTCTTTTTTCCAGTAATTATTTTTCGGCCAGCATCCTTAAGTTCCACATCGTAAGATAAACCATTTCTTTTCAACTGACCATCGGTAAAAAGCGGTTCGGTGTGACAACTATTACAAAATTGTTGAAATAATTTATATCCTTTTTGTTCTTGCTCGGTAAACTGCTGTTTCCCTTGCATAACTTTATCATATTTAGATTCAGCAGAGACAAGCGAGACGGTAAACGCCGCCAAACTTTTTAATAAATACGGTGTATAAATAACACTATCACCCCATACTTCCTGAAATTTTTTACGGTAAAATGGTGAATTATTCAATCGTTTTAATACATCCTCTATGGAGTTGTCCATTTCTTTCGGATGGGTAATGGGATTTATCGAATGGCCATTCAAATTTCCAACACCGCCATCCCAATTGAATTGATCTAACCAAGCCAAATTGATTAATACAGGAGAATTTCTCATTCCAACTTGACCATCAATTCCATGTGCCTGTGGGTGGTCAACATGAGTGAAGCCTGAAAATTGAATATGACAAGATGCACAGGAAATGGTACTGTCTCTTGACAAAATAGGATCATAAAACAAACTTCTTCCTAATTGAAACTTTTCCTTAGTCAAGGGATTTCCTTCAAAATAATAAGAGGGTTCAGGCCATCCAGCAGGAACGTAAAAAGTTAATTCTTCATCTACAGAACGCCAAAGGACTAAACTAAAAAATATATACACCAAGAATTTCTCAATCATAGCCAATTGCTCTGCTCAAGGATTTCATCAACTTATTTGCTTCTTTTCCTGGAATTACAATGCTTGAAAGCACATTTGGTTGAATAATACCCTGTTCGAACAAAGGTAATAAATCCAAATATATTGTTGAAGTATGCGATGCTGTTTCAATTTTAATACTCGTTTGATGAGGCTTTAGGTAACCACCCAAATGGTAATCAAGCAACTTATTTTTATTGGTAGAAGCAGAGCATCGTCCTACTAACTTAAACTGAATATAGCCAGTATTCCATGCCCAATACATGCCATGCACTGGATCCAAAGCACCTTCATAATTCATATTTACATGATAGCTACTGTCTAAGCCAAAAGTAAAAAAGAGCTTACCCTTTTCCTTTACATCGAAGGTGTCTTTTATAATCCCAGATAAAGAATCGTCAAAACTTACAAGACATACATCCGAAATTTTCGTTCGATCCTTATCCTCTACTTCATAAATATCAGAGAGATAAACCTTCAATTCTTCAAATAATATTGATTGATTATCGGCATAAGTATAAACTTGGTCTGGAACAATTCGTTGATTACCCCAACGAAATTCAAAGGTCAATTGAGCATAGACGAATTGAGGTAGAAAAAAACAAAGAAAAAAGAAACCTTTTATCATCGTTTGTGCCGATGCTGAGGTGGTCCTTGAATCATTTTTTCTATCAAACGATTGAGTGCAAGCGCTTGTTCATTTGTGCATATTGCACGAATTGAATTAAAATATTCACTTGTCATATGTTCAATTTCTTGCTGATTTTGACCAATTAAGCGAAGCAATGAATCCTTTGAAGAAAAGGCGTTGTTTTCGACAAATACTTCTCTCCTCAGTTTTTTTTGTCTTTCCAATAAGGCCTCTTTCTTCTTGAAATGCGCTTCTTCTAGTTTATCTACAAAAACTTTTTGTTGACCCGAAAATTGCAGCACTTTAGATATTTTTGGAGGCTTTCGGTCGAAATGATCCCTACGATTTTCTTGTTGCCAAAATAAAATTGCCAAGCCATTTAGAAGTAGGACCGAAATCAATAACCCAATTAAAATGTTTGTTTTCATGCTCACAATTGATTGTTCCATGTTTCTGAATAAATGTCTATCAGTTGATCTTGTTCCTTTGCTTCAGTTTCATTCTTTTGCAATAAATGAAAACTTAAAAAGAGGAGGATAGAAGCTGCAACTAACCAATAACGCCAGTTATCGGTACTAAGCACCTTTCTCTTTGTAATTGAGCTCAGTTTTTGTTGTAAACCGCTCGAAATCTCAAAACGAAAGGTAAATTTCTGTTCAATTAATTCGTTAATTCTATTCATTTATGTGTTTTTTGATGCCATTATCTTCATTTTCTTGCGGGACTAATTCAATTTTAGCTATGGATTTGATATTTTTTTAATTAGTGATTTTCTCAAATTTTGTTTTGCTCTATGTATCAATGATTCTATTGCCGAAACAGACAGATTCATGCTTTCTGCTATTTCCTTATATGTAAATTCACTCATGTTATGAAGGGTATAAGCAATTCGCTGATTCTCTGGTAAACACTCAATTGCCTCAAATAAAAAAGCAACTTCTTGCTTCTTAATCAGCAGTTCCTCCGGGGATAAGTCCTGAAGTTCTAGCGAAATTTGTTCTTCTACTAATACCGTATCTGCTACCCTTTTTTTTCTGTTTTTGTACCTTAATTTTTCATAGCATTTATTCAACGTCAATCGAAAAATCCACGTAGAAAATTGGGCTTCACCTCTAAAAGAATGTATGGACTGAAATATTGAGACAAAAACCTCTTGCGTTGTATCTTCTGCATCGCTTCGATCATGTAAAATATAGTAGCAAATATTGAATATTTTCCTACTGTAATCCGTAACTAACTGATTATAGGCCCATTCCTCATTTTTCATTAAAGATTTTACGTAATCCATTATTGCGCTATCTCCTTAGTGATTTTTTACGTTGAAGAATTGCGTCATGGATACCAATACTTTTTTAAGTAATTACCTCGCCAAT
>JBIJBD010000133.1:0-6417 GCA_044345395.1 Crocinitomicaceae bacterium
CTTAAATTTAAGGCTAATATTGCACCAACGAGAGCAACGAGTATGGAAAATAATACCACGAAAGGATAAATGAAATTATCATATAAAGCAACCATAATGAGGTAAACAAGACAAAGACCAATAAGCATGGCAGTTCCAAGTGCTCCCATGGATTCTTTCTGACGTTTTATCTCACCACCCCACAACATACGGACATTTGGATCCAAGGGTTTTTCCTTTAAATAGTTTTCTAGGGCTGCCGAAACATTACCGGAGGCGGTTCCTTCTACATAACAACGGATGGTCGTGTTCGATATTCTATTTTTTCTTTCCAATGAGCCACTTCCATTCTCAACAGTAATATCTGCAAATTCCTTAAATTGAACTTGCTTTCCATCGTTTGCTGAGAAATACATGTTCTTGATGTCATCTACATTTTTTCGATCAAATTGGTCCATCATGACTTGAATGTTATACTCTTGCCCGTTGATATCAAATTGATTGTCCTTATTTCCAGTTAGTCCATTTTGTAATTGTTGTCCAACAGTTGCAATAGGAATGCCTAACTGCCCCATCTTTTCTCGATTAATTTCAATTCGAATCTCCGGTGTTAAGTCTTCTGTTGAGATAGTAGGGTCTTTGGCTCCTTTAATATCCAAAAGTGCAGCCTTTATTCTTTTTGCTTCCGTCATTAATAATTCAGGATTGTCGGACGATAAGAAAATTTCAATAGGTGCTTCTTCAGATGCTACAAGACCCATATTTAGTGCTTTTACTTCTATACCAGGATACTTGTCTTCAATCATTTTTCGTATCTTATTCATGTATTGAATAGTGGGAATTTCCTTTTGAATACCTTCCTTCATTTGAACAGTTATTTCGGACTTGTTTTCAGCGCCAAAAGAGGCAGCTCCCATACCTGAACTTGGTCCAGCAACATTTGAAAATACTACATCAACTACATCGTTTTGTGCCAATATCATCTTTTCTATTTCCAAAGTAGTCTTATTATTTTCTTCGAAAGTGGTGCTTTTGTCGTATTTGAGTTTAATCATGAATTTACCTTGATCTCCTTGCGAAACGAATTCTTGACCTACAATTCCTAAGCCCATAGTTGCCATACTTCCGACGAAAATTACTAGAATAACAATGCCCATTATAATTTTATGGCGCAGCGACCATCCTACAAGTTTTACATATTGTTCTGTAAAAATTGTCACACGCTTTTCAAACCAAATCAATGGTTTGTGCAACCAGTTTTTTGGATTTAAATGAACCTCCTTTGCGAATCTAGAAGCCAACCAAGGTGTCAACGTGAAACATACGAATAGTGACATTAGGGTTGAAATAACCACTACAATGGAAAATTGATGGAGAATGTCCGAAATGGTTCCTTCAATAAAAACGACAGGTGAGAATACCACAACATCTACTAAGGTTATGGCTAAAGCAGTAAATCCTATTTCATTTCTCCCGTCTAAAGCGGCTTTTCGTTTGTCTTTACCCATTGAAAGATGTCGGTATATATTTTCTAGTACAACAATGGAATCGTCTACCAAGATCCCAATAACTAATGACATGGCTAGTAAAGTCATTAAGTTTAAAGTATAGCCAAGTAAATACATTGCGATGAAGGTCGAAACTAAAGACGCTGGAATAGCGATGAGTACAATTAATGCATTTCTTAAACTATGTAAAAACAGTAACATGACAGCAGCAACCAATAAAATGGCAATTTCTAAATCATGCAATACAGCATCAACTGAGTCTATCGTTGGTTTTGAAGTATCTGTGGCGACTGTGAATTTTAGTCCGACGTCTTTGAATTTTTCTTCCAAAACCTTAAATCGTTCTTTGGTAGCATTTGACATGTCAACTGCATTGGCATCACTGGATTTCTTGATGCGTAGACCTATTCCGTTTTGACCATTGTATCGGCTAATAGCGATGCGATCCTCAATATCATCTATAATTTCTGCTACATCAACTAATTTAACGGTAGATGTTCCTCTCGAAAAGAGTATTAAATTCTCGAGATCTGCTAATGATTCGTATTTACCTGCTAATCTTACAGTCATTTGTTCTTGTTCATTTTTAACTTTTCCTGTTGGAAATTCAAGATTAGATGCTGCAATTGCTTGATTAATATTCGCCATGGTTAATCCATAGCGTTTTAGTTTGTCTTTGTCTACATTTACTCTGAACGCTCTTTTTTCTCCACCTATAACTTGCACTTCCCCGACACCTGACACTTGCTTCAGTTGGGGAAGAATTTGATCGTCCATTAATACCATAAAGTCTCGATCATTTAATTTTTCTGCATTTGCACTAACTTGCAAAACAGGTGATGCATTAGGTTCTATTTTGGCAACAACAGGATTCTGTACATCATTGGGTAAGGTACTTATTATGTTATTAACCTTTCGTTGGGCATCTTCTAGGGCTGCATCAATATCTGTAGAGGCATTGAATTCAAGTAATACAACCGAGGCATTCTCGAGTGAGAAGGATGTTACCTCTGTAATATTTTCCAATCCACTCAATGCATCTTCTAGGGGTTTTGAAACTTGATTTTCAACCGTAGCAGGAGATGCTCCAGGATAAACTGTGGTGATAGTTAAAACAGGTGGAGAAAAGTCTGGGAGAAGTTCATAACTCAACTGGTTATAGCTAATTAAGCCTCCACCAATTAAAATCGTAAATATGACGATAATAAGGGATGGTCGTTTAATAGAAAGTTCTGTAAGTGTCATGTCCTTAGTTCGTTTTAACGTTGCTATTATTTTGTAAATTTATTTGCCCTTTAATAACGACCTCATCCGTCTCAGATAACCCGGAAATAACCTCAATATACTCTCCGTCGCTTGTCCCAGCATTAAAAGTTGTAAGTATAGATTTTCCATTTCTTACAACGTAAACCTGTGGGTTTTTTGTCGAACCAACCAATGCCTTTCTGGGGATTGATAATGCATCAATACTCGATGAATTTTTGAGTGATAAGGAACCATACATTCCAGCCATGATTTTAAACTCTTTCGAATTGGTTACAATTGCTTGAACTTTATAGTTGTGAGCGGCATCTGCTTGTACTCCTATTACCTTAATTTCTCCATCAAATGTTTGGCTTCCATGTATGTCAGCTTTTGCAGAAATCTTTTGTCCATTTGAGAATTTCAAGATATCTCTTTCTGGCACCGAAACAGATAATTTTAATACTGAAATATCTACTAATTCCACTATTGGGGTTCCCGGAGCAATCATTGATCCAAGATCAACCATTTTTTTACTGACAACACCACTGAATGGAGCAGATATACTAGTTGATTTGAGTTGTTTTTGCAATTGCTTTAATGAAACCTCGGCAGTCTTTAAGCCTAAATCCACTTTTTCAAACTCAGCGGCAGTTACAACATTTTCTTTTTTAAGAGCAGCAAGTCGTTCGAAATCATTTTTTAATTGATTTATATTGAGTTTTACTGTTTCGATTTGTAACAAAATCATTTCATCATCCAATTTTGCAATCAATTGGCCTTTCTGTATAATGTCTCCTTCTCTAACGAAAAGGTTAACTAATTTGCCTCCAGCTTCAGAGGAGACATTATTTTGCAAATTAGCTTCAAATGTTCCCAAAAATGATAAGGAACTTTCGAAGGTGTGATTTTGTGGTTTGGTAACTTCAACGAGAACAGCAGTAGAAGGGTCCCGTTCGAATATTTTTGTGGAAGCCTCCTCTTTGTTAGACATAAGTTTCATCACGGTCAAGGCAATGACTGCAAGAGAAAGTAGGGAAATAATTAGAATTCTTTTCATGATGTTACGGTTTATTTAATGTTTCCAATAGATTTTAGGTATTCAAGTTCGGACTGTCTTAATTGAATATAATTTGTGATAAGGTTATTTTGTGCCTGATAAAGGCTATTTTCACTTAAAATTAATTCGGTGGAATTAGCCAATCCCTTTTCAAATTTTGTGATTGTCAATTGATAGACATTTTCAGCCAAAGACAGTTGCTCCTTCGCTAACGACAAGGCCTCAGCCTTTAATTTAATTTGTCGTTTTGCTTGTAGAGAATTCATTTCTAGCTGTTGATTCACCAAATCGTATTGATTGGCTAGTTTGTCGGTCCGGATAGCATTCATTTTACTTTTGTGCATGCGCTGAAAACCATCAAATATTGACCAATCCAATCTTAATCCAATAAAAACACCATCAATTCCTTTGCGAAAATCATCCTCTGGTTTAATGTTATAACTATAATTGTAAACACCGTAAAGGTTTAAATTCGGTAAATAACTCATTTTAATTCCTTTACTTTCCTCTTTATTCATTTCTTGTTGGGATTCAATTAGACGAAGTGCATAAAATTGTTTAGTATCGTCTTCTTTTAAAAGTGTTTGCTCAATTATAGCATCTTCCGAAAGTTTTAAAGTTTTATCTTTTGGAAAGCCAATGAATATTTTAAGTAAATCAATCAATTGTTCTTTTGAAGATTGGGCATTTGAAATGCCGTTTTCTAAATTAAGTAGGTTGATTTTAATTTTGTCGGCTTCCGTTTGTAATGCGAGCCCTTTTTCTACCAAGGCATTCATGTTTCTCAATAACTTCTTTACCTGAGTGATATTACTCTCCAAAAAAGCCAATTGCTTTTCCAAACCTTGCAGTAAGAAATACGTATTTGCAACTTGAAAACGAATGTCTTGTATTGTCATATTCAGCTGGACTTCAACAATATCTGCATTAATTTTTAAAGCAGCTAATCCATAATTTAATTGTGAGTTAAAAAGTATTTGAGTAAGTTGGACGTTGTTTGATAGAACATAAGGAACTCCAAATTGAACGGTCGCATAAGTTCCAGGTTGACCACCGAAAAATGCCGCTGGCACAACTTGACCAGGGATTTTTGCATTGTACTGATAATCTGCATTGAAATTTAATTGGGGAAGACGAGAAGATAAATATGAACTCCGTTCTCTTTTATTTAATTCGATGTCAATTTCTGCATTTCGAATTGTTAAATTTGCCGTATCTGCCATGGCTAGACAGGCCTTTAAATCAAGTTGGGCAATTGAGGAGAAAAGAAGAAAAGTAAAAGTGAAGGTAGTAAAAAGCTTCATGGTTCTATGGATTTGGAAATAGATAGTTCATTAATATTTCGGTGACAATAACGCGATGTTCACTTAATTTTTGGGTCATTTCTTCTTCGGTAAATTCTTGCATTGAAACGTGGAAATTTCTTGAAATAAATGGAAAATCGCAATTTGACATTATTAGCAAGGTAACATGAAACATGTCAATAGGTCGCATTTCACCTTTTTGTTGTGCAAGGGCTGCTTCCTCAAATATACCTGAGGAGGCAATTTTATCAAATACCATTTTATTTTGTTTAAGAAACGCAGTGTTTCGTTTCAATTCATTATGAATAAAATTCGGAAACTCTGGATTGTTCTCAACAAATTCATACCTTTTCTGAATAAGTATGCGCATTTTTTCTTTCAAAGGCATTTCGTCTTGAAAGACTTGAATCAGGGAATTCATAAATTCTTCCATAACCGATTGGAAGATTAATTGAAACAGTTGGTCCTTTGATCGAAAGTAATAACAAACCAACGCTACGTTCATCCCTGCAGCTTTAGCAATTTCCCGCGTCGTACAGCCTGAAAAGCCTTTTTGAAGAAAGACAGTTTTTGCAGCCTCCTTAATTTTTTCCTCTGTACTTAACACTTTTTTCATGCGATGCAAAATTAAACAAGAAATTTAAACATTTGTTTAAATCATTTGATTGAAGATTAAAAAATAGTTAAAAGATAAATTCTTTGGAATACTTCGGTTTTCTTTGTGAAATGAAAGCTGAATTATCAGTTGATAGTTTAATTAATGCCTACTCTCAAGGTATTTTTCCAATGTCAGGTCCTAACGGTGAAATTCATTGGTATTGTCCGAATCCTCGAGCTATTATTCCCATTGAAACCTACAAACCTTCCAAGTCACTCCGTAATATATTAAATAGGGGTATTTTTGAAATTCGGATTAATACGTGCTTTGAAAAAGTCATGCGTGCCTGTTCAGTTCCTAGATTTTCAGGAGATGGTTGTTGGATATCGGATGAAATGATTTCTGTGTATACAGACTTGCATCGGTTAGGTTTTGCACACTCGGTTGAGGCATTTCACGAAGGTAAATTGGCTGGAGGTTTGTATGGAGTTCATATCGGAGGTGTTTTTTACGGTGAATCGATGTTTACTAAAGTTTCAAATGCCTCCAAAGTAGCTTTTCATTCCTTGCTGGAAATTTTGAAAAGAGAAAAATTTATATTACTAGATACACAGTTTATTAATGATAATGTGGAACGATACGGTGCTGTAGAAATACCACGACAACAATTTCTTAACACATTATCCCGAGCTGTCGAAATGAGTTGTACTTTTCGATAAACCAGTT
>JBIJBD010000110.1:0-8058 GCA_044345395.1 Crocinitomicaceae bacterium
TTATGTTATTAACTTTTCACAAATTGTAATTCTGCGGTTAATTGTATTTCATCACCAACAACAATTTTTCCGGCCTCCGTTACAGCGCTCCAAGTTAAGCCAAAATCACTTCTATTAATTTTACCTTCCATTGTAAAACCTGCTTTTGTTTGACCATAAGGATCTTGAACAATACCAGCGTATTCAGCATTTAATCTAACCGGTAAGGACTTTCCTTTAATAGTCATCTGTCCATGTATCACTAATCTATCTGACTGTTCATGTTCGATTTTGGTAGATTTAAACTCTAGTGTAGGATAATTTGCGGCATCAAAAAAATCCGCTGAAGCTAAGTGTCCATCTCTATCTGCAACACCTGTTTGTATACTGTCTACATGCGCAGAAAAGGTGAAATTAGGGTTTGTAAAATCATCGTCCATAGTTTCAGCAGATGCCGAAAAATTGGCAAATGAACCTCGAACATTTGAAATCATCATATGGCGCACTTTAAAACCGATTTCGCTGTGCATGTTGTCAATACTCCATTTAGTTGTCATAATTTTTTTGTGTAAAGTTAAATAGGGTGAAGGTCATGATTCGTTGACATAGGTTAAGACCTTAGAAAGGATTTTTCATTGTACATTTGACTATGAGATATTTAATTTTAGTAACGGGAATATTGATAACGCATCTTTCATTCGCACAAATTGTAGAACTCCAAGACCTTAAACAAAAGAAAGCAAGCGTAAAAGATACTGCTATTGAAGTTTTCTACGAACTCAGTCATTATAACGTTGAACGAACAATTTCATTGAATCCTTTCTATACGGGAACTAATTTGGGAGAAAAAATAAACGAAACTTCACGCGGATTATTTTCTCATGTCCTTGGAATACGATTACCATTAGGGAAATACCTATTTGTTGATGCAGGAATGTCGTGGTTACAAAATGGAGAGCTTTATGAATATGTGGATCCAAACTCAGACAGCTCCTTGAATTATTCTACTTGTTATCGCTATTTTGGCATGCCCGTAAATTTGATATTTTCTGTGCCATTAAATCCGATACCATCCGAAACAAATTTCAATTTTTTCATGAGTGCAGGTGGTATTCCTCACCTTTTTCAGTCATTTGTTCAACGATCAGAATGGACTACAACATTTGGATCAAAAGAATCACAACAAATTAAATCTATAGATAACCCAAACTCTTTTATGTTTAGCTGGCATGTTACTACAGGTATATCCTTATCTACCAAATCAACTTGGGGACTTAGGGTAGCGGCACATTACCGTTACTCGATCACAAATACCTTTACAAAGTATGGAGAGTACATTCACAAACCTTATGGTATTGGATACAGTTTATCAATTACAAAAAAACTTTGATTATGTTGGTTAAAAATTTATGTGTATTCCTAGAAGAGTCCTTTCCTTTAGTACTTCAAGAATCATACGACAATTGCGGCTTGCTCGTAGGTAATGACCAAACTGTAATTAATGGAGTATTGATTGCTTTGGATGTGACTGAATCGGTAGTTGATGAAGCCATTAAGAAAAATATAAATGTGATTATTTCACATCATCCTGTAATTTTTAAAGGAATAAAAAACCTATCTAATCCTAATTTAACCAACCGGATAATTATTAAATGTATTCAACATAACATTTCATTGTATGCAATACATACCAACCTTGATAATCATCACCAAGGAGTGAATGCAAAAATCGCTGAAAAATTAAATTTGAAAAATACAAGAGTTTTGGCACCAATGCGAGGTACCTTACTCAAGTTAATAGTTTACATGCCGATACATGCATTACCTATTTTAGATAAGGCAATATTCGAAAATGGGGGTGGTCGAATAGGTAACTATTCAGCTTGTCATTTTCGAAATTTAGGAATTGGGACGTTTATGCCAAATGACAAAGCAAATCCAACGATTGGTAAAGCATATATTCGTGAGGAAGTAGAGGAATACCGGGTAGAATATCTGGTGTTAAGCCACCAGAAAGAAGCCGTTGCGGCAGCCATGATTTCCGCACATCCTTATGAAGAAGTGGCGCATGAATGGTATCCTATTCAAAATGTTAATGAAGAATTTGGTGCTGGAATGATTGGAACACTTGAATATGAAATACCTGTAGAAGAATTCCTTCATCTCATTAAAACTAAATTTAATTGCGGGTGTATTAAATATACAAAACCTCACAAACCTTATATTAAAAAAGTTGCCATTTGCGGTGGTTCGGGCAGTTTTCTCATGAATGATGCCCTAAGACAACAAGCAGACATTTTTATCAGTTCCGACTTCAAATACCATGACTTTTTTGATGCAGAAGGTAAACTTATTGTTGCTGACATAGGACATTTTGAAAGCGAACAATTTACCAGTGAATTAATTGCTGAAAAACTAAAAGAAAAATTTAGTACCTTTGCCATCCAATTAACTGAAATTAATACGAATCCAATAAATTATCTATAGTCAATGGCAGCAACTGCAACAAAAAAGGAGACTACGGTAGCGGAAAAATTAGACGCCCTTTTTAATCTTCAAAAGATTGATTCTGAAATCGATAGAATCAGAACAATACGTGGTGAATTACCTTTAGAAGTTCAAGACTTAGAGGATGAAGTAAGCGGTTTAATGACACGCATCGGAAAAATCAACGATGAAATAAACGAACTCGAAACAGAGATAAACGATAGAAAAATTGCTTCGAAGGATTCTGAAGCGGCTATTGCGAAATACAAAGAACAACAAAATAATGTTCGAAACAATAGAGAGTTTGAATCACTTGCTAAAGAAGTGGAATTCCAAGAATTGGAGATCAAATTGCACGAAAAAAAATCAAAAGAGGCGAAGTTTAAAATTGAGAGCAAACAGGAGGTTTTAACTGAAGCGCAAGATAAACTCTCCTCAAAACAAGCGGATTTGGATGGTAAGAAAGCAGAATTGGATGCTATCATCAGTGAAACTCAAAAAGAAGAAGAACAATTTCAAAAAGAATCTGACGCAGCAAAGAAAAATATCGAGGCTCGTTTAATTAGTGCTTACGAAAGGCTTCGAGATAATGCAAAAAATGGATTAGCCGTTGTTCAAGTAATGAGAGGTTCATGTGGAGGTTGTTTTAATAAGATTCCACCTCAAAGACAATTAGACATCGTAACGAAAAAGAAAATTATCGTGTGCGAGCACTGTGGAAGGATTCTCGTTCCGTTCGATGGAATAGAAGAGGTTAAAGAAGTAAAAACAGGCAGAAGAAAAGCCAGTTCTAGATAAATAAAATTAGATACGTTCAAAAAAAAGACTGCACTTGCAGTCTTTTTTTTGTTAATTCAATCGGAATTCTAAGTCTAAAGCCGCTAATTCCTTAAATAACTCCTTAGTAGGTTTCACACGGACTGAGCGAGAGGGCATGTTTACCTCTATCCCTTCGTTGACGTCATAAATTGTAAACTGCACCTGACAATTTCCATTATTTTGTGTGAAAAGATGATTTAACTTATCTAGGAGAAGTTGGTCAACTTCGCGATTCGCTAATTTTATCGAGATTTGCTTTGTTTTCTTTTCCCTAAAGTCATGTAATAACTCTATTGAACTTACTACAAACTCCAATTCACTACGATACCGAGGCACTTCAATTCTTCCTCGAATCACAATAAAAGTTCCCAACTCCATAAAATGCTTGAACTTAAGGTAGTTTTCTTTAAATAAAAACAAACGATACGAATCATTGTAATCTTCGATAGTTAAAGTACCAAACGGATCACCATTTTTAGTCAACCGGTGCTCAGCATCAGTAACTACTGCCGCAACCACTAATTCTTTGTTTGCGAACTCCTTCATATGTTGTAACATACCGATGTTCCCATTGCAAAAAGAGGTGATTTCAATTTTAAAATCATCCAAAGGATGCCCTGAAATAAAAATGCCTATAACTTCTTTTTCCTTATTCAATTTATAAATACTAGGCCACTCATCACATTTCGGAATCGTTGGCTCTATAGCACTTACCTCATTTGACATTTCAAACATGCTATGTTGTGTTGAATTGCTATTTCCTTGATGACTATTTCCATAACGAATTGCTGTTTCGAGAAATAATTTTCCATTACCATCCTGCACAAAATACTGAGCTCTATGCATATTTTTAAAGGAATCAAAACCACCGGAATACACTAAGTTTTCCAGGACTCGTTTATTGCATGCACTTGAAGGCAGTCTTTTTGTCAAATCAAAGATTGACGCATAATTGCCATTGGAACTTCTTTCTTTTATGATAGTCTCTACAGGTCCCTCTCCCACTCCTCGAATAGCACCGAGACCGAATCGAATTGCTCCAGATTTGGTAACTGTAAATGCATAATTTGATTCATTGATATCAGGTCCTAAAACATCAATACCCATTTTTTTACATTCTTCCATGAAAAAGGATACTTGCTTGATATCGTTCATATTGTTACTCAAGACAGATGCCATATATTCTGCTGGGTAATTTGCTTTTAAAAAAGCTGTTTGATAAGCCACCCAAGCATAACAGGTCGAATGTGACTTGTTGAATGCATAGGATGCGAATGCCTCCCAATCTTTCCAGATTTTCTCAAGCACGTCTGCAGGATGTCCTTTTGCTGAGGCTCGTTCAATGAAGGTTGGCTTCATTTTATCAAGGACTTTTCTATCCTTTTTACCCATAGCCTTACGCAACGTATCAGCCTCACCTTTTGTGAAATCAGCAAGTTTTTGAGACAATAACATCACCTGCTCTTGGTATACTGTGATACCATAGGTCTCCTTAAGGTATTCTTCACAATCTGCTAAATCATATACAATCTTTTCCTCTCCATGCTTTCTTCGGCAAAAAGAAGGTATGTATTCCATTGGTCCGGGTCGATACAAAGCGTTCATGGCAATAAGATCTGCAAACTCAGTTGGCTGAAGCTCTTTCAAATATTTTTGCATACCAGCAGATTCATATTGGAAAATACCTACTGTTTCACCTCGCTGAAATAAAGCGTATGTTTTTTCATCGTCAATTGGAAAATCATCCGGATCAAGGGTAATTCCATGTGCTTCTTTAACAAATTTAACAGCATCTTTTATTAAGGTAAGTGTTTTAAGCCCTAGAAAATCCATTTTTAATAAACCTGCTGCCTCTGCTACGGAGTTATCGTATTGCGTACACACCATGTCTGAATCTTTGGCAGTTGCTACCGGAACAAATTTTGTAAGGTCGTCTGGCGTAATAATTACTCCACAAGCATGAATTCCCGTATTTCTAACAGAGCCTTCAATTTCCATTGCCTTACGAAGAACTTCGCCTTGCAAATCATTGTTTCTTGAGATTCGTCTCAATTCTTTAGCTGCCGAAACAGCTTCTTGATTTCTCAGTTTATCTACCAATACTGCCTCATCTAACGTCAGTGTATCTCTTAACGATAAATCACTGATCATTTTTGCCAATCGATCCGCCTCGGGTAAGGGAAGATTCATCACCCTTGCGGTATCACGTATTGCTGATTTTGCCGCCATCGTGCCATAAGTAATAATCTGCGCAACTTGATTAGCACCGTATTTTTTAATTACATAATCAATTACCTTTCCTCTTCCTTCATCATCAAAGTCAATGTCAATATCAGGCATGGAAACGCGATCTGGATTCAAAAAACGCTCAAAAAGCAGGTCATAGGCAATTGGATCAACATTGGTAATTCCCGTGCAATAGGCAACCACAGATCCAGCAGCAGATCCCCTACCCGGCCCAACAGATACTCCCATATCTCTTGCCGCTTGACAAAAATCTTGAACAATCAAAAAATATCCTGGATAACCTGTTCGCTCAATCGTTCCAAGTTCAAAATCTATTCGTTCACGAATTTCTTCTGTTAATTCATTATAGCGCTTTTTTGCCCCTTCGTATGTTAAATGACGTAAATAGTTATTCTCTCCTCGTTTACCGCCGTCGATTACATCTTGCTCATCCCTAAAAGCTTCAGGAATCTCAAAGGCGGGAAGTAAAACATCTCGAGATAAGCCAAAAGGTTCGCATTTAGCAAGGATTTCACCAATACTCTCAATAGCCTCAGGAAGATCTGAGAATAATTCAATCATCTCTCTTTTTGACTTGAAATAATATTGATCATTTTCTAATCCGTATCGATATCCTCTACCTCTACCTTTTGGCGTTTCAACCAATTCATTGTCTTTTACACAAAGTAAGACATCATGAGCCATTGCATCTTCTTGCTCCAAGTAATACGTATTGTTAGTTGCAACAAGCTTGACACCATACTTTCTTGAAAATTCAACTAGGGTAACATTCACGCGATCCTCAACCTCTAAGTTATGTCGATTTAATTCAATGTAAAAATCATTGCCAAATTGCGATTTCCACCATAATAAAGCTTCTTCAGCTTGGCGCTCACCAACATTTAAAATTAAATTTGGAATTTCACCGTATAAATTTCCTGTAAGTGCAATTAAATCCTGCGAATAATTAGACAAAATCTCTTTATCAATGCGCGGGACATAATACATACCTTCGGTATAAGCTACAGACGCTAACTTGATAAGGTTTTCGTACCCTTTTTTATTTTTAGCGAGTAATACAACCTGATACCCATTATCTTTTTGTGTTTTATCAAGTCTATTCTTACATAAGTTAAATTCACAACCAATAATTGGCAAAAGTTCCTTTTTTGAAAAAGACTCACCTTTTTCTTCTGCTTCTTTCCGCTCTGCTATAACTTTTTCATTGTATGATGATACTGCTTTTTCAAACTGAAAAGCTGCCATCATATTTCCCGTATCGGTTATGGCGACTGCTTCCATTTCCAAAGCAATTGCTTTATTCACTAATGCCTTGACCTCAGCCGTTGATTGTAAAATTGAAAACTGGGTGTGGTTGTGTAAATGTGCAAAAGGTAAATCGAGGAGCTCACCTACATCACCTGACACGCGTGGAGGCATCTCATTTTCCTTCTTATTAGTAGAACGTAACTTGGCACTTTCATTCTTAAGGTTTACATGTTTTAACCCAATTGGAGAGATTTTCGAAGGATTCTGTTGCCTAAATTGTTCTAAGTAATTTTCATCGCATTCCAGAAGTTCATTTGGTAAACTACCCAGGCGAATAAGCTCCAAAAAACACCGCGTCGTAGCCTCTACATCTGCTGTTGCATTATGTGCCTCTTCAAATGCCTGATCAAATAAATACAAACTTAATTCCGTTAAGGTGGGTAGTTTAAATTTACCCCCTTTACCTCCTGGCAATTTAAGTAGCTCTGCTGTTGATTCCGTGCAGGTATCTAAAATAGGCTTATCCAATGCAATATCTTCTTTCAGCCTATAAAACTCAGCCCCTAAGATATTTAAGTCAAATTTTAGGTTATGGCCAACAATAAAATTGGCTCTATTATATGCTTTTTTAAACAAGAATAAAACATCCGTTAATTCTTCCCCAACCATGTTTGCCAATTCGGTAGATATCCCATGAATACTCTCAGATTCAAAGGGTATATTGAAACCGTCTGGTCGGATAATGAAATCTTTTTGCTCTAGCAAAACTCCCCAATCATCGTGCAGTTGCCAAGCAATTTGCACAACTCTCGGCCAATTATCTACATCGCTTATAGGCGCATTGAAATTCTTAGGTAAACCAGTGGTTTCGGTGTCAAAAATGAGGTACATGAGAATTAATTATGAGGACTTTAAAGGTACTGATTTTGGCAGTAGAAAAAGCAGATGTGAAAAACTTAATTATCCTTCTAGGAAAGGATCAAAAATGTAATAAAAGAAGCAGCATACGCCATAACTCCCATGAAGGCAATTTGGATAAGGGGCCATTTCCAAGAATTTGTTTCCCTTTTTACTACTGCCAATGTCGCCATGCATTGCATAGCAAATACATAAAATACCATCAGGCTCATGCCAGTAGCCAACGTGTAAATGGGTTTCCCTTCCGTATTTTTCTCTTGTCTCATGCGATCAATGAGCCGTTCATTTTCTTCACTTTCATCATGTACAGCATATATGGTAGCCAAAGAACCCACAAATACTTCTCTTGCAGCAAATGAA
>JBIJBD010000111.1:0-7983 GCA_044345395.1 Crocinitomicaceae bacterium
AGGAATCTTTCCTTAGTTTTTTCAATTCTTTCTTGTTTTTTACTATCCACACTATTTTGAGCTAATAAAACCGAGTTTTTAACCAATAGGTAACCATTTTCTTCCAAAAATTTTGAACGACCGTATTTGGAACTAAAAATTTCAGCCGAAGTCACGGCTGCACGGTAATTCTCTGTTTTAGCATACAAACGAACTTCCTCAAAATCCTTGCGTTCAATTTTAGCACGCAATTCATCAATAATCTGATTACACGTATCAACCAAATTACTACTTGGATATCTATTGATAAATTCTTGGACATTATTTATAGCCTTATCTGTTTCACCCTGATCTAAATAATAGCTTGGAGAATTTCGTACACTACACAGTGCTTTCATAAACATTGACTCTTCTATTTTAGGACTGAAAGGAAATCTTGATAGATAGGAGTCGAAATAATATTCCGCCATGTAATAATCTTCCGTTTCAAAATAAGATTTTGCCAAACGATAATATGCTAATTCACCTTCGCCTGTGCGAGGTGAATGCTGGTAAATTTGCTCATACAGCACTATACAACGATCAAAATCCCCTTTTTCATATAAGGATTTCGCAGTTTCAAATTTCAATTGGTAATCATCTCCCTTCACTATTTTGGAATATTCCGAGCAAGAACAAAGTACACAGAGTACTAATGACAGATTTAAAATATTTCTCATTTTACTCTTAAACTTTTACCTACTTGCAGTACACTTGTAGTCTTGATTTTATTTAACTGGCAGAGTTGAGATACCGTCGTATTGTGTTTTCTCGCTATCGACGATAGTGTGTCGCCAGATTTAACTTGATAATATTTGGCTTGCGAAGTTCTTACGACGGGTTTAGGTTTAACAACCAATTGTTCTTCTTTTTCCTCATCAATTGTAACTGATTCTTTAACTATTTCAGGTTTACCTGCAGCGTAATAATGATCACTCGGTTTTGCTCCTGCGCGAAATAACCCTTTATGAACTAATACGCTATCCTTCTTTAATTTTTTTAATTGAAAATCAATTATTTCCTCAGGATTCATAGTTGCGTCATAAAACCTAACTTCAAAATGCAAATGCGAACCAAAAGAATGTCCAGTGTTACCTCCTAAAGCAATTGGGTCCCCTGCTTTTACCTCTTGATTTGGGTATACTAAAAACTTACTTAAATGACCATAATAGGTTTCAAAACTATTTGGATGCCGAAGAACAACAAGATTACCATAACCACCTTCATTGTATTTTGCGTAGCGAACCTTTCCGGACCAAGCGGCATAAACCGTATCGCCGGTCTCTAAATCTAAATCCATACCTGTATGATACCTGCCACTTCTCCACTTGTAGGTAGAGGTTACGATTCCGGGAACAGGTGGGTAATATTCACTGCTTTCCCCCCCGTTTAAATGTACCCAAACAGAATCCTTCATAAGTCCTAAATCATTTCTAACTCCAGACAAGTATGAATTATTATTCCAATTCAGGTTAAATGGATTATCCTGCTCCTCGGTCATGAATTTATGAACCCTTTTATTCATAATCCCATCAAATTTATTTTCATCATATAAGCGCCAAGTTTGGTTTGAAAATACTAATATTTTACCAATAGTTGTTTCAATGGTATCAATGCACTTTTGGGCATGAACAAAAGGTGCGTAAAGGAAAACTATAAGCAAAAGAGTCTTGCAGGACAAAGCTGTATTTTTTTCGATGAGGAGCAAAGTTACTAAAAAATCAAATTGCTCTTACGTCATCAATTTCCACATTAAAAAGAACGGATTCGTTAGGTTTCACTTTGTTTGCAAAACCGTATTTACCATAGGCTTGTTGCGCGTCTAACAAAATAAAATAACGCTCTCCAACCTTTGCATTTTTTAATACTTTTCTCAAGCCTGGAACCAACGCATTTTGACCAGGTATGTAACGCATTGGTGTGTTGTTGAAATAGGTATTAATTACATTTGACATGCTTTTTGTTGATGCTGTCATGTGAAGAAAAAACTGTTTATCGGATGAATTATCAAGTTCCGAAGTAATTCCATCTTTTATTAACCATGACTTTATCCCATTATCTGTTATTCCCGGCTCAACAAAAGAATAAATCTTAACATATAACCAAACACTTGAATTTGCAGGAATTACCTCTCCAAGTCCCTTGTTACCATATGCAAATGCTGCAGGCAATTCGATTTTTGCAAAATCGCCAATAGACAATTCTTTAAAGGCTATATCCCAACCGAGGGTTTGTAAGTTATAACCAACAATAAAAGGAAAAAATGGCAGATTTGCTCGGTTGTTTCCATCAACTATCTTACCGTCAGGTAGAGCCAATCGATATTCTATTAAAAGCATTTCTCCATCTGTTACAGTTCTTCCTTTAGCATCATGAATCCATTTAATTTTTATGCCATTTTCTAAGGATTTAGTATTTACAACTTTGCCTTTTTCAAATGTCCTCAAGTTATCTTTGGCATCACCGAATGCGGTAGAATCTACTTTTTTTACATTCTCTGTCTTTTTTACTTGTGAAACTGGTGGCATGACATTCTCTTTGTCTTCTTTTTGAACACAAGATGATAACAAGTAATATACAATGGAAATTAAAAGTATTGGTCTCATTTTTTATTTAACAATTTAATATCGACATATAAAATAGCCTGAGGTGGTACAGTGTATCGGTCTCCTAGCAAACCATGCGCAAGGTAACTTGGTAAAATTAATTTCGCTTGTTCTCCAATTCTCATCAACTTTAATCCTTCTTGAATACCTGATTCAACTTCACTTTTCCCAATTTTGATAATTTCACTTCCCGAAATCGAATCTGTTTGGTAGCAAATAGCACCATCTAGCCGCTCAATTTTTATTTGCACAAGCACTTCATCACCAGTTTTCACCTTATTTTCAGTGGACTTTTTATAAATCATGTAACGTAAACCGGAGGCTGTGGTGTCCATTTTCAGGTAATGATGATGTCGTAAGAAGGCGGCAATTTCTAATTGTTCCCTCTCATTAACTTCTTGATTAAAATCTACAGAATGTTCCTTTCCCCATTCTTGGGTGGTATCTTGTTCCAACGTCTTGTCCGGACGACAAGCATATACAACTAACAAACAAACTAAAGTAATAAGAAATTTATGTTTATTCATAACAACTCGTTAACTAACGACTTGAAACGCGAAATAGTTACATTTAAACTTTCTTTTGATTCTCCACCTGCGGCATATTTATGACCTCCACCATTGAAGTATTTCGAAGCAAAATCATTAACAAAATAATCACCCTTTGATCGGAAGGATAATTTTACCCCATCTTCTTTCTCTTGGGCAAATAAAGCTATTTGCACTCCTTTAATGGATAAAATTACATTTACCAATCCTTCGGTATCTCCTTTTTTATAACCAAATCGATTTAAATCTTCTTTACTTAACGTGATAATTCCAACAGGGGTTCCTTGTAATAGCTCCAAACGTTCAGCGATTGCAAAACCTCTTAATTGTAACCTAGCCAACGTATTGTCGTCGTAAATCGCTTCATGTATTTCTACATGATTAAGTCCAAGCGACAATAAACGCTCTAACACATGATGGGTATAGGCTTGAACTGAAGGAAATCGAAAAGAGCCGGTATCCGTCATCATACCTAAATAAATTCCACGTGCGCATTGATTGTCGACATAATCTTCAAAAGCATTGATTTCGATTATTTCATAGAATAATTCGGCTGTGGATGATGCTGTAACCTTGGATATACTCAACGTAGTAAATTGAGATGGATTTGGGTGGTGATCAATCATTAAAGAAGGACCTTTCAACGAATTAAAAATCACGCGCATTTCTTCACCAATTCTCGAGGGGTCATTATAATCCATGTGAATCGATGCATCCACACCTAAAATTTTAGTTCTTAAATCATCATCCGCCGACTCATAGATATGATATTTAACATCTTGAAGAAAAGGTAAAAGAAAATCTGAAGGTTGATCTGGCAGCAATACAACCGCTTCTTTTTTTAAATTTTTTAAAAAAAAATAACAAGCGGAAGCACTTCCAATAGCATCTCCATCGGGAGATTTATGAGTGGTAATTAAAAATGAATGATTGTCAGAAACAAATGAACGAAATGAATGCATGCTAATGATTTTGTTGCATTTGCTCATCTTCTTCCTTGTCTGGAGGAAATAATTTAGGCTCATCTTTTCTATTCTGAAGATGATCCAACATATCCTCTATTTGAGAAATACTGACGCGTTTAGCAATGATTTTTTTATCCTTATCTAATATATAAACAACAGGTGTACTAAAAATATCGTAAGTTGTTTGATAATTCAATGACTCTAAAGTCGTTGGTTTTTTGCGTGGATCTCCAGGTACAGGAACTAAACTGTTTGGATCCTTTTTTGCCAATTCATATAATTTATCTGTAACTGCCACATTCATAAATTCTAATTTATTGTCACGAATAAATTTTTTCCAGCCTTCAAAGTCTTTACCAATCGCTTTACCAATCGCAAATACCTCTACATTTCTTGCTTTTAGTTTTTTCAAGTAAAGTTCATTCAATTTGGGAGTTGTTTTTTTACAATGACCACATTCTGGATCCCAAAAATAAAGAATGGTATATTCGGAATTTAGGCTGTAAAAATCTAACCAACGTGCATCCGTGGTATCTTTAAGAATTAAGTTAGGAGGCCTCACTCCTACCACCAGATTTAATTTATTTTCGATGTTATCGCACAAATCTTTGAGTTTATCTTCTGTAACCCAAAAAGCAGGAGATTTTCCTTCCGAATTTTTAGAGCAGTAATATCGATTCACCATGTATAAGTATACTTTATCCATGCCCATGATTTCACTTTTGCCATACGTAGAAGTAATCCATCCCACACAATATTCGAACATCTTAGATTTTGGATCTAAACGATCACAAAAATCAAACGCATATTTAATTACCGTATCCCAATGTTGGATAGTCATGTTTTTACCAAAGTAAAACTCCAATTTGTTATGGAAAACGGGATTATTAACTAACGCGTCGTATTTTAAATCTACATTATCCCAAAAATGAGTTCTATAATATTTGAAGCGAAATTCTGGATCTATTTCTTTTCCATCTTTATCTTTCGGGCTTTCAGGAATTTCCACTTCTGTAGACATTTTAACTATCTTTCCTACCATTTTTGAAGCATGGGTGGAAATTAAATTTTTTTGATAGAGGTCAACCTCTTTATTCAACGCATCGATTTGATCGTTTAACGTTTTGTAGGTAGCATCCTCCTTTTTAAGCTTATTGCGTTCTTCTGAAAGTTTATTCACCTCAATTTTCTTTTCCGTGATAAAATTTACATAAGGTACGAAAATCCTATTTTCTTCCGACTTTTTCACTTTCATATTTTTCATAAAGTCAGGTAAAGAAGTTTCTAATTGTACCTCTTCATTATTATAAATAAACTCAAAATATTTCTGACCAGGAAGTAATAATCCTACGATTCCAGGAACCTGTTTTTTACCGTCAAAAACCACCTCTCCATTTTTCATTTCAGCTGTATCAGCATAAAACAACTTTTGACCGTAATATTTAATAAGGTAAACAGTAGTGTCTTTCTGATTAACAACCTTTAACCTAATCTTTTGAGCATTAACATGGTAAGACATTCCAACAAACAAAACAAGTGCGATAATATTTCTCATGGTATTTATTTTCATTTACGAATTTCTATTATTTTTTCTATTTAAGACAGTAATTAACATTTCTTTAACCTATTTATTAAACAGCTTGCGGACATTTTTTCTTGCAGACAAGGTTCCGACTCCAGCGAAAAGGAGGAAGCAAACAGGTGTAATGACGTATGCAACAATGCTGATTTGTTCGTTCAAATAAATACCGCCAATTTGTAATGTTTCTGTAATCCACCATTTAAGCATAAAGAATAGTGCAAATGCTGCGATCAAAGATGCTGCAAAAACAATTGAAAAATATTGAATAAATAATTTCGCCAAGTAAAAAGGTGAATATCCAATCCGCAACAAAGTTTTCACCTCGTAACTGTTTTGTGACAACAACAATTGCATATATTGTAATAGTACAAGGCTTGCGCTAATTACGGCAATTGTTGATACGATAAATATGATGACAATAAGTGTTGAAATGATACTTTTCAATCTTCCCACAATCATTTGTGCTTTTTTAGGTTCTAATCCTTTATCACCTAAATATCTTTCAACTAGACCAAATTGACCTTCTTTACCTTTAATAATTAGTTGCGTAATTTTACCCTCTTTATTTTCTCCGTATTTTTTGTTTGCATAATCCATGAATTCCATAGGCACCAGCAATGCAGAAATTTCATTTGTAAACCCTACAATTCGTGCATTTAACCATTCTTCTCCTTTAGGGCCTGAAATTCGCAGTTTAAATGGAATGGAAGTAGCGATTTCATCTGAAATTTGAGGTATTCCAGCGGAACTCATGAACGTATTTAACATCACAACAAAATCCCTTGGCATTATAATCGGTAATTCACTAGATTGTTCGTTCCATGTCCATGTATCAGATTTGGCATCAAGAAATTCTTTATCAATAGATTGTATGAATGCATCTGTTTTAAAAGGGGGCACAAGATCACTATTCGTTTCTAACCAAACCCGAAAGTTATTAGATTTTACCGCTTGAACTTTTTCTACAAATGGCTGCGAACTAATTTCCTTCAGTTCTTCTTGGGTAAAATCATTTTTAGCTAAATTGAAACTGGAAGCACTAGTTACCTTACGCTGAACAATAAGAATATTTGCTCCAAGAATTTCGCTTCCCTCTCCAAATTCATTAATTCTATATAAAAAATGTGCGGAAGTAATTAAAAAGGTCATTCCTAAAAGCGCTCCGATAACTGCTAGCATCAATTGTCGTCTATCCTGATTCTTGAATAACAATTTCCTAAGCATATCCTACAATTTAATTTCTTTATCTACTTTAATTTTATCGGTAGGATCTAGTGTGGTTAATAAAAACCCGGCATTTAATTCAGCACACCTCTTTTCAATAAGTTCGATGGCCAAGAGGGTGTTTTGATCATCCAAATGGGAAAAGGGTTCATCCAAAACGATTGTTTCAAAAGGTTGCGAAAGCCCCCTCAAGAGAGCCAATCGTTGTTGCTGACCCATCGATAACAGCCCTGCTTTAACGGTCCATTTCGTTTCGATTCCAAGAAATTCAGCCCATTCTTTCAACTGATTAATCGATAAACCTCCCTTTAAATTGGTGTTGATCAGTAAATTCTCTTCGCAGGTTAAAGAAGGCAACAGTTGTAAATCTTGAAATACGACCGATAATTTTTTTTGGCGTATATCAAGCCAATCTTTTACAGCCAACAAGGAAAGATCTTTTGAATCAAAGAAAATTCTCCCTATATAATCTTGTCTAAGCCCCATTAATACATGTGTAAAAGTGGTTTTTCCTTTCCCACTCGCTGCATTGATTAGTACCTTTTCGCCCGTTTTTATCTCATGATTATTATTCCATAAGCCCTCCTTATGATGGGGGTACTCCAACAATGGAAGTGGAACGACTTTATCAAATCTTATTATCATGGCGATTTAAATTTTCAATAATCATTCCACAATTTTCTACTACCGAAATTGCTTGATTTTTTAGGGGTATTTCAGCATATGGGTCAAGCCTAATTAATTCGGCATACCTATTCAGCCATGTCAATTGACGTTTAGCGTAATTTCGAGTATGTTGCTTAATTTTTTCAATTACATCCATGTTTGTTAATCCGGGCTGATTTAACAATGACCATTCTTGGTATCCAACCGTCTGAAGTGGCTTTAAGTATGCAAAATTATGTAAGCTTATCACTTCGTTTTCAAGACCACTTGCAATCATCTCGTCTACGCGCGCATTAATCTTTGCATACAATTCCTTACGTCGCCAATCGATTGAAAAACGTTTGAATGGAATACCAATAGGGTCCAGCTCTCCT
>JBIJBD010000112.1:0-7975 GCA_044345395.1 Crocinitomicaceae bacterium
ACGTATATTAAAATACTAAGCAATGTCAAGAATAGGAAAAGCAATAATTAAGATTCCCGCAGGTGTTGAGATTTCTCAACAAGTTGGAATGATTACAGTAAAAGGTAAAAATGGTCAATTGCAACAAGCGATTGATGAATGTGTTGATATGACAATCGACAACGGTATTATAACCTTTACTAGAAAATCTGATGCTCCCGATCATCGTTCAAAACATGGGTTATACCGTGCATTGATTCAAAACATGATTACTGGTGTTTCTGAAGGGTTTAAAAAGGAACTTGAAGTAATTGGAGTAGGTTACCGTGCAAGTACAACTGGTCAACAACTCGAATTGGCACTCGGTTTTTCACATGCAATTATTATGGAGATTCCTTCGGAAGTTAAAATTTCGGCCAATACGGAAAAAGGAAAAGCTCCAGTGGTTACTTTGGAGTCTTATGACAAGCAACTCTTAGGTCAAGTAGCTGCAAAGATTCGGTCATTCAGAAAACCAGAACCATACAAAGGAAAAGGAATTCGTTTCGTAGGTGAGGAAATTAGAAGAAAAGCTGGAAAATCAGCAGGTAAAAAATAATAAATGATTAAATTATCATGGCACTAAATAAAGTATTAAGAAGAGCTAAAATTAAAAGAAGAATCCGTAAAAAGGTTTTTGGAACAGCTGTACTGCCAAGGTTAAGTGTATTCAGGAGTAATAAGCAAATTTATGCTCAGTTGATTGATGACTTATCTGGTAAAACGATTGTATCGGCTGGCTCGTTGAAGGAAAAATCAGCTCAAGAAGGAAACAAAATAAACCAAGCATCCGTAGTGGGTAAAATGATTGCTGAAAAAGCAAAAAATGTAGGAATCACTACAGTGGTATTTGATAGAAACGGTTATTTATATCACGGACGCGTGAGATCTCTTGCAGATGCGGCGCGTGAAGGTGGACTTAAATTTTAAGAAAGAATGGCAGCTCAATTAGTAAATAGAGTAAAATCGGCAGACATCGAGTTAAAAGATAAACTTGTTGCCGTTAATCGTGTAACGAAAGTAACAAAAGGTGGTAGGACATTCAGTTTCTCGGCAATTGTAGTGGTTGGTGATGAAAATGGCGTAGTTGGCCATGGCTTGGGAAAAGCCAAGGAAGTTACAGAAGCGATTACCAAGGGTATCGATGATGCTAAAAAGAACTTGATTAAAGTTCCAATTCTGAAAGGAACTGTTCCTCACCAACAAAAAGGAAAATTTGGTGGTGCTGAAGTGTTGCTAAAGCCTGCTACACCCGGTACGGGAGTAATTGCGGGAGGGGCGATGCGCGCAGTACTAGAAAGTGTTGGGATACACAATGTATTGGCAAAAAGTCAAGGATCTTCAAATCCGCACAACGTGGTTAAAGCTACGATTGATGCATTGTCGAGAATGCGTGACGCAGTTGCAGTTGCTCGTCAAAGAGGAATTGAGTTAAATAAAGTTTTTAACGGTTAAGATATCATGAGCACAATTAAAATAAAACAAGTGAAAAGTGCAATTAAACGTCCGGCTCGTCAAAAAGCCACGATTCAAGCACTTGGGTTTAGAAAGTTGAATCAGACCATAGAAAAAGAAGCGACGCCTCAAATATTGGGAATGATTGCGAAGGTTAAACATCTAATTGTAGTGGTAGACTAAAAATTGTAAAGATGAATTTAAGTAATTTAACACCAGCAGTTGGTGCAGTAAAAAAGGAGCGAAGAATTGGTAGAGGTCAAGGTTCAGGTTTCGGTGGGACATCGACAAGAGGGCATAAAGGAGCTAAGTCACGTTCAGGTTATAAAACAAAAATAGGTTTTGAAGGAGGTCAAATGCCTCTTCAAAGACGAGTGCCTAAATTTGGATTCAAAAATATAAATAGAGTTGAATATAAGGCTGTTAACCTAGATATTATTGAGTCTCTTGCAGCAAAGGGTATTGTCGAAATAGACTTTGAAGTTCTAAAAGCTAACGGTGTAGTTTCAAATAATGACTTAGTGAAAATCCTAGGTAGAGGTAAATTGAATGCAAAAGTTTCAATAACTGCCAATGCATTTTCTTCTACTGCCTCTGCAGCAATAGAGGCGTTGGGTGGAACTTGTACTACGATTTAATTATATATTGAATAAATGAAACGATTAATTCAGAATTTAAAGAATATTTGGGCGGTAGAAGAGCTAAGGAAACGTATATTGTTTACACTTCTGTTGATTCTGGCTTATCGTTTGGGCTCTTTTGTGATTCTACCTGGTGTAAATTACGAAAGGTTGACCACTGATACAGGTCAACAAGATATGCTGGAATCTTTACTATCACTATTTTCAGGTGGGAGTTTCACGAACGCCTCATTTATGGCGTTGGGTATTATGCCTTACATAAGCGCCTCAATCATTATGCAGTTGTTAGGGATGGCAGTGCCTGCTGTTCAGAAAATGCAAAATGAAGGTGAGTCTGGTCGAAAAAAAATAAACAACTATACGAGAATTCTAACCATAGTGATTTGTGCGCTTCAAGCTCCGAGTTATCTTAAGTTGTATGTTGAATCTAAAGGTGCAATGCCAATGGAGCCATCCACGTTTTGGTGGACGCAAACTATTTTGGTTTTAATTGCAGGGTCGATGTTTGCTGTATGGTTAGGAGAGCGAATTACAGAAAAAGGAATTGGAAATGGAGTTTCATTGCTAATTACAGTAGGTATTTTATCTAGACTTCCTGGATCCTTTTTTGCAGAATTTGGAAAATCTTTAGAGGGCGGGAATTTATTGATTTTGGTTATTGAAGTAGTTGCATTTATGTTGATTATCCTACTTACTATTCTTGTTGTTCAAGGGGTAAGAAGAATTCCTTTAAATACTGCCAAAAGAGTTGTTGGAGCACGAGCGGGATCAGATATGTCAGGTGCACGGAATTATTTACCTATAAAGGTTAACTCTAGTGGTGTAATGCCGATAATTTTTGCACAAGCAATTATGACAATTCCATTGATGATATATTCTGGAGCAGCCGGTGATACTGAAAGTGTTGGCTTTTTACAAAGCACATTAGGGAACGTTTATGGATGGTCATATAATGTGTTGTTATGCATTTTAATAATTGTTTTTACGTATTTCTATACAGCAATTATGATTAATCCAATGAAGATTGCTGACGATTTGAAAAGAAGCGGAGGTTTTATTCCAGGGGTAAGACCAGGAGAAGAGACTGCAGAACATATTGACACAGTGGTGTCAAGAATTACCTTTCCGGGATCTTTATTTCTAGCGGCGATTGCTGTTTTACCCGCGATTGCTAAACTTGGAGGAGTGAATGATGGTTTTGCCATGTTTTTTGGAGGAACAAGCATACTAATCATGGTAGGGGTGGTATTAGATACATTACAACAAATTGAAACTTATACGTTGAATAAACACATGGATGGCCTTATGGAAGGAACACGTGTGAGAGGTAGACGAGGTGATAACGAATTATCAGGATTTTAATATGCCAAAACAATCGTCAATAGAACAAGATGGAGTGATAGATGAAGCATTACCAAACGCTATGTTTAAGGTGCGTCTAGAGAATGGACACATAATCACAGCGCACATCTCTGGTAAAATGAGAATGTTTTACATAAAAATACTTCCGGGAGATAGGGTAAAAGTTGAAATGTCACCGTATGATTTAACAAAAGGTAGAATTTCGTTTAGGTACAAATAAAAAAAGAATAGAAATGAAAGTTAGAGCGTCAGTTAAGAAAAGAACTGCAGACTGCAAAATCGTAAAACGAAAAGGTCGTGTTTACGTGATTAATAAGAAAAATCCGAAATTAAAACAACGTCAAGGTTAATAGTATGGCACGTATTGCAGGTATAGATTTACCAAAAAACAAAAGAGGTGTAATTGGATTAACTTACATCTTTGGAATTGGAAGAAGTACTTCAAAAAAGATTTTGAAGGATAACGGAATCGATGAAAATATAAAAGTTCAAGATTGGAACGATGATCAGCTTTCTGCTATCAGAAATTCAATAAATGAAGTAAAAACAGAAGGACAATTACGTTCAGAAATTCAACTAAATATCAAACGATTGATGGATATTGGATGTCAAAGAGGTATTCGTCATCGTGCTGGTTTACCACTTCGTGGTCAGCGAACTAAGAATAATTCCAGAACAAGAAAAGGAAAAAGAAAAACAGTTGCTAATAAGAAAAAAGTAACTAAATAATAAGTGTTAATATGGCAAAAACGAATCAAAAAAAGAAGAAAAATGTCAAAGTAGATGCCGCTGGTGAAGCTCACATACAAGCGAGTTTCAACAACGTAATCATCTCCTTGACAAACAATGCTGGTCAAGTGATTTCATGGTCATCGGCAGGCAAGATGGGCTTTAAAGGTTCAAAAAAGAACACGCCTTATGCTGCTCAAGTAGCTGCGGAAGATGCGTCAAAAGAAGCTCATGATTTCGGACTACGTAGAGTTAAAGTTTATGTGAAAGGACCAGGTGCAGGTAGAGAATCAGCGATACGTGCAATACACAATTCAGGAATTGAGGTTGTTGAAATTATCGATGTTACACCGCTTCCTCATAATGGATGTCGTCCGCCGAAAAGAAGAAGAGTATAATAAATTGTAAACCGGGAGAATACTATCGAAGGAATGCCTTAATTCATAGTTCCCACTTAAATTAATAGAAATGGCAAGATACACAGGTCCTAAATCAAAAATAGCACGTCGCTTTCGTGACCCTATTTTTGGCCCAGATAAGGCGTTGGACAGAAAAAATTACGGACCCGGGCAACACGGTCCTTCAAAAAGAAGAGGTAGCAAACAATCGGAATATGCTATCCAGTTAGGTGAAAAGCAAAAAGCAAAGTATACCTATGGAATTTTAGAGCGTCAATTCTCGAATATTTTTGAAAAAGCTTCGAGAATGAAAGGAATTACAGGTGAAAATTTACTTCAGTTGTGTGAAGCGCGTTTGGACAATACGGTTTATCGTTTAGGTATTGCACCGAGTCGAAGAGCGGCTAGACAATTAGTTTCACACAAACATATAGTAGTGAATGGTGAAGTAATTAATATTCCCTCTTATACTTTGTATGCCGGTGATGTAATTTCTGTTCGTGAGAAATCTAAATCACTTGAGGCTATTCAGTCTTCATTGACCACAAATAATAAAAAATACGATTGGTTGGATTGGGATTCGACTTCTCTATCAGGCAAGTTATTAAATTGGCCTTCTCGAGACATGATTCCAGAAAATATCAAAGAACAACTAATCGTCGAATTGTATTCTAAATAATAATTAAAGAAAGTAAAATGGCAATATTGGATTTTCAAAAACCAGATAAGGTTATAATGATTCACTCTGATGAATTTAATGGCGAATTCGAATTTCGTCCTTTAGAACCAGGGTATGGTATTACAGTTGGTAATTCATTGAGAAGAATCTTACTTTCTTCGTTGGAAGGATTTGCGATTTCATCAATAAAAATACAAGGTGTTGATCACGAGTTTTCTACGATAAAAGGGGTAGTGGAAGATGTAACCGAGATTGTTCTTAACCTAAAACAAGTGCGTTTTAAAAGACAAATCGAAGGAACGGATACTGAAACAGTAATTGTTACCGTTGGTGGTCAAAATAAATTGACTGCTGGTGATATAGGTAAAAATACTTCTGCTTTCCAAGTATTGAACCCGGATTTAGTTATCTGCAACATGGAGACTTCGGTTAAAATTGAAATGGAATTAACTATTGTTAAGGGAAGAGGGTATGTGCCTGCTGATGAGAATAAAACAAATTCAGCATCGTTTGGCACTATCTTTATTGATTCAATCTTTACACCGATTGTTAATGTTCAATACACTATAGAGAACTATCGGGTTGAACAGAAAACTGATTATGAAAAATTGATTTTTAATATTAAAACGGATGGTTCTGTTCATCCTAAGGATGCGTTGAAAGAAGCAGCGAAAATATTAATTCATCATTTCATGTTATTTTCTGATGAGCGTATTACCTTAGATAGTGAGATAAAAGCTGAAACAGAAGAATTTGATGAGACCTCCTTACACATGCGCCAGTTGTTAAAAACGAAATTGGTAGATATGGATCTCTCTGTGCGTGCGTTAAACTGTTTAAAAGCAGCTGATGTTGAAACACTCGGTGATTTAGTGTCATATGCGAAATCAGATTTATTGAAATTCAGAAATTTCGGTAAAAAATCATTAACAGAGCTAGAAGATTTAGTAGATAACAAAGGTTTAACATTCGGAATGAATGTAGCTAAATACAAATTAGATAAAGACTAGTAGTCATGAGACACGGAAATAAGGTAAATCACTTAGGTAGAAAGACAGGTCACAGAAAGGCTATGCTTTCTAATATGGCATGCTCATTAATTGAACATAAACGAATCACAACAACCTTAGCAAAAGCTAAAACTTTACGTGTATTTGTTGAGCCAATTTTAACTAAATCTAAAGACGATTCAACACATTCTCGTCGTGTGGTGTTTTCATACTTGCAAAATAAAGAAGTAGTCGCGGAACTATTCCGTGATGTAGCTCCAAAAATTGCCAATCGTAATGGAGGTTACACGCGAATCATAAGAACGGGTAACCGATTGGGCGATAATGCAGAAATGTGTTTAATTGAACTCGTAGATTTCAATGAAATTTATACGAAAGATGCAGTGAAAAAGAATACGCGACGATCAAGAAGAGGTGGAAGCAAAAAAGTAGATGATTCAGCACCAATCGTGGAACAAACTGAATCAGTTGAATCGATTGAGGAGGCGGTTGTTGTTGATGAAGTTGCAGAGCAAGCGATTGTTGCTGATGAAGCAGCGGAAGTTCAAGTTGAAGAAAACCCAGCTGCAGAAACTACAGGAAATGAATCTCCAGAGGGTGATGCAGGTGATAAACCAGCAGAAGAAGGAGATAAAGAAGATACCGCATCCTAATTCAATGGACTTAATGTTAATAAAAAGGTAACCTAATGGTTGCCTTTTTTGTTTTTAAAATGATGCAATATTGCTGTAAGTTTCTAATTTTGCGCAAATAAAATTCATGCAAGAGCAAAAAGCCGCATTTTTAGTACTAGAGGACGGTACTGTATTTCAAGGTCAAGCAATTGGTAAAATAGGTACCACAGCTGGTGAAATAGCTTTTAACACGGGGATGACTGGTTATCAAGAAGTGTTTACAGATCCTTCATATCTGGGTCAAATTTTAATCATGAATACCGCTCATATTGGAAATTATGGGACACATCAAGAGGAAATAGAATCAGAATCTATAAAAATTTCAGGCCTAGTTACAAAAAAGTTTTCTCATGGTTATTCTCGTCCTTCATCGAATGAATCCCTTCAAGAATTGATGGAACGAAACCAAACAGTCGGGATTTCGGATATTGACACGCGTGCTTTAGTAAGACATATTCGCAACAAAGGTGCAATGAATGCAATAATTTCCTCCGAAATTACTGATGTTGAGGTGTTAAAGAAGAAAGTGCTAGACGTACCCTCAATGGAGGGGTTAGAGTTATCGTCACGCGTGACGACAAAAACAATATTTGACGTAACTAACGGAAGTAGCGATATACGCGTGGCCTTGGTCGATTTTGGAGTTAAAAAGAATATTATTCGCTGTTTGGTTGAACGTGGATGTCATGTGCGAGTATTTCCGATGCAGTCGAAACTGGAAGAAATGGAAGCGTTTCAACCGCATGGATATATGTTATCAAATGGTCCTGGTGATCCGTCGTCAATGCCTGAATCAATAGAATTAGTTAAAAAAATAGTATCTCTAAATAAACCAGTATTTGGTATTTGTTTGGGACATCAAATTTTGGGATTGAGTCAAGGTTTATTAACAGAAAAAATGTTTAACGGACACCGAGGAATTAATCACCCAATCAAAAATTTAAAGACAGGAAAAGGTGAAATAACTTCTCAGAACCATGGGTTTGTGATATCGAAAAGAAGCGTGGAA
>JBIJBD010000113.1:0-7970 GCA_044345395.1 Crocinitomicaceae bacterium
CAAAAAGTATTATTTTTGCCCTGTAGTAGTAGGTTAGGTTGATACTAGGAGCCTTGGATTTTTCCAGGGCTCTTGGTTTTTTTGCTAATTTCGATTGATGGAAATAAAAATTTTATTAGCTGAGGACGACATAAATTTAGGTTTCGTTGTTTCTGATCATCTGAGATCAGAGGGATACAAAGTATCCTTGTGTACAGATGGAAATGAAGCATTGAAGAGATTTAATGAAGAACCTTATCATTTGTGTGTCTTAGATGTAATGATGCCGAAAAAAGATGGTTTTTCTTTAGCGAAAGATCTGAGGAAATTAAACGCTGAAATTCCTATATTATTTTTAACGGCAAAAGCTCAATTAGAAGATAAGGCCGAAGGGTTTAAAGCTGGTGGCGACGATTACCTTACCAAGCCATTTAGCGTTGAGGAGCTTTCATTTAGAGTAAAAGCGTTGCTAAAGCGTGTGCACCTTTCTTCAGATAAACAAGAGGACAAAATCATTGAGGTGGGTAAAACACGGTTCGATACAGAAAACTTAACATTAACATTCAATAATCAAGTGCAATCCTTAACTAAAAAAGAAGCCCAAATTTTAAAGTTGATGTTTAAATTGAAAAATCAAGTGATTCCTCGGGAAGTTATTTTGAATGGCGTTTGGGGACAAGACGATTATTTTGTGGGCAGAAGTTTAGATGTTTTTATAACTAAATTGCGTAAGTACCTTAGAGAAGATCAAACACTTCAGATTACGAATGTTCATGGAATCGGATTTAAACTTACAATAAGCGTTTAATGGCATTAATTCTTCATATTGAAACAGCAACGAAAATATGTTCAGTAGCTTTATCTGAAAAAGGAAATATACTTCAGGTGATTTCGGAGGAGGGGGAAGGGTTTATTCACGGTGAACGATTAAGCATATTGATTGATTTAGTGATGAAAAATGGGAATAGAGATTTTAAAGAACTACAAGCAGTTTCTATTTCCATTGGTCCAGGATCCTACACAGGATTGAGGATTGGATTGTCAACTGTTAAAGGATTGGTATTTGCATTGAAATGCCCAATAATTGCCCTAGACACCCTCGAAATCCTTGCGAAAAGTCATGCCAACAAGGGCAATATCATTTCAATGATAGATGCTCGAAGAATGGAAGTTTATGCCTTCGGGATTGATGGTTCAAAAAAATCCATTTTTTCATCTAAACCAGTCATCCTAGAAGCTCAAACATTTTCAGTGTTCGAACCATTCTTGTGTATTGGAGATGGAGCATTGAAAACAAAAGAAATCTGGAGTGGTCGAGCAATTAATTATGATGATGATTTTCGTTTAGATGCATCTTTACAATGTAAAATTTCATACGAAAAATATCTTAAAAAAGAATTTTCAAGTCCTGAACACCTTGTTCCGAATTACCTCAAAGATTTTCAGCTCAATAAATCTTGAGTGTTTTTTCATGAATTGCTTCATTGCCTAGTTGGTCGCGAACAATCAACCGTATTTGATACTTTCCTGCTAAAATTTTATTAGTTGAACAACTCACTGCATTGTTTTTCATGTCGTAGTATATTGGAATGAACGAATCATTCATATAAAGTGCATAGTTGCTAATCTCAGAATGTTGGTCTGAAATACTCCATTTTAATTGTTTTTTTGAACATATTGTGTCACTAAGTTGGTAGCTTAGCGGTGAAATTTTCGGCGCAATGGTGTCCCAAGACAAAGAGGGGATTCCTAAAGTTTTGGTTTCAGTATTTAGGGTTTTATCAGAAGTGAAGGATTTTGAATATTTTCCATCAATTCTTATGAAAGCTTTTTCTGGTTTTTTACTGGGAAGTTCAGTTTTGAAAATCACGCCTTTACTTAATGGTATGCTCGGATTTAGTACGTGTCGTTTGTTGACAGGTTGCATCAAAGTGTACGGTGAGATTGAGTAGTTAAAGGAGGAATGAGCGCCTAAAATTTCTTGTTTTGGGTAATAGAAATTCATACTATCAAGCGCTTTTTTTTCAATATTATTTGAATACGGCAATAACCAAAAACAATAGGTACTAGAATGCTGCTCCCGATCAGAAACAACTATTTTAACAAGGGTTTTCTTGTTTGAAAACTTATACACTGATTCAGCGAGTTTGTTGACTTTGTATATGAACAATGGATTTCCTTCTGAATAAAATAATTTGTGCCACTTAGCCTTATTTGACCGATAGGCTTGATAATCACAATAATCGTTAACGTAGCGCGTATGATCAAAGGAAATAGAATCCATTACGCTTCTGAATACTAAAAGTGTATCGAAATACAAGTTTGTTTCATAAAGATCGAATTTTCCACCTTTCTCTTTCATTCGATCTCCCCCTTTCAAGAGAATACCGAAAGATTCTGCGGTTGAAAATGTAGCAGTCGAAAGTGAAATTTGTGGTGCTAGTTCAAAATTTGTTGAATCATACAAAATAGGTTGAACAGAAATGCCAAAGTTAGATAATGCAAAGCCTTCGACACTGGTAGGAACAATTTTTATTGCTTCGATAAAAGGTGCTGATTCATCAATCAAATTAAATCCATGCGCCAAAGGGTTCAAAGCGATTTCACTTGCCGTTTCTCTAATTTCAAAATGTAAATGAGGACCTGTTGAACTACCGGAGTTTCCTGAAAATGCAATAAGCTCCCCTTTTTTTACAGTAAAAGCCCCTGCCAATAATGTTGTATCAATCTCATTTTCTGAGCGCTGTATTAGCCAATTGGACACGAGTGAATCCAGTTGATTTGAAAAAATAGAACAATGTGCATAAACAGATGTTTGACCATTCGGATGACTGAGGTAAAGTGCTTTTCCATAACCACTTCTTGATATTCTAATGCGTGAAATGAAACCATCCCTGATGGCATAAATCGGCACACCTTCAATACCATTTGTTCGGAAATCTAAGCCCATATGTAGATGATTTGGACAAATATCGCCAAACATCGTACTAAGGTTAAGTGGTATCCCTAACGGTGAATGGAGCTCCTCTGAAACAAATGCTCTTTGTGAATAACAAATCAAAGGAAATAAAGCTATGAGTTGAATGATGGTGCGCATGTACAAATGTACACATTGAAAAAAAATGTAAAATAGATTTTGAAAAATGATGTTAATGTTCCTTTCATTGTTAACTTTGTCTAAAGTCTTGATTCATGTCTGAACAAACGAAGGAACTTTTCAAAGAAATACAAAATTTATCTGATTTATTGCGTCAAAAGCTTGTTGCTATTGAGCATGAAAAGAATGAGTTAGGTGTTAAGAATGAAAATATTCAATCGCAACTCTCTAATGCTGAATCTCTTATATTACAGTTGAAAGAAGAGATTAGCGAGTTAAAATCAGCACTTGAAAAGGCAGATACTAATTTGGTTGAAAAAAGCAATGGTGGAAGAGATACTGAAACCATAGACGAATTAGTGAAGGAAATTGATTATTACATAGAAAAACTGAGAAAATAGTATGAGTAAGGTTGCCATAAAAATTTCAATTGCGGGTAGAACTTATCCCTTAAACGTCGCTGAAGACGAAAAGGAAGCTGTTCTTCAAGCTGCTGATGAAATTAATAAGGCAGTTGATTATTTAAGGAAGCACTATGCCGTCAACGATGCACAGGATCTTCTTGCTATGTCCTCACTACAATTATTAGCAAAACAATCGAAAACATCGAGTAAAGAAGCAAAAGATAAACTTGATGATACAGAACTCAACCAACAGCTTGAGACGCTAAAAAGTAATTTGCAATCCCTTCTCTAATCCGCGCATTTTAAGACCCTTAAAATTTAAGGCAAATGGATGTATTAATTTATGCAATTATCGGTTTAATAGCGGGTGGCGGTGTAACTTTCGTTGCACAACAATCCTTGTTAAAAACTAAAAGTCAAAAACTGATCAAAGATGCTGAGCAAGAAGCTGAGCGTATCAAAAAAGAAAAAATGCTTCAAGCGAAAGAGAATTTCTTGAAGATGAAAGAGGAACATGAGGCTGCTATGAAAGATAGAGAGCGCAAGTTACAATCAAATGAAGATAGGGCTCGTTCCAAAGAAAAAACCCTTGATCAAAAAATGGAAGAATTGGGAAGAAAAGAAGGGGAGATAAAAAAAATTCAAGCAGATTTTGATGGGAAGTTTCAGGGGCTTGAGTTGCGTCTTCAAGAAATTGACAAAATTCAGCAAAAAAGGGTATCTGAATTGTCAAAGATTAGTAACCTATCAGCTGAGGATGCCAAAGCCCAGTTGATGGAAGCATTAAAAGATGAAGCACGAACAGCAGCAATGGCCTCAATAAAAGAAATTACGGAGGAAGCAAAACTTAACGCGAATCGAGAGGCAAGAAAAATTGTTATCCAGTCTATTCAGCGTGTAGCAACGGAGCAAGCGATAGAAAATGCGGTCTCTGTTTTTAACATAGAGTCCGATGAAGTGAAAGGTAGAATTATCGGTAGAGAAGGAAGAAATATTCGTGCATTAGAGGCTGCTACCGGTGTCGAAATTATTGTTGATGACACACCTGAAGCTATTATCTTATCTTGTTTCGATCCTGTAAGAAGAGAAATTGCTCGATTATCGCTACATCAATTAGTAACCGACGGTAGAATTCACCCGGCCCGGATTGAAGAGGTTGTTGGGAAAACAAAAAAACAATTAGACGAGGAAATTGCGGAAACTGGTCGTCGAACGTGTATTGATTTAGGAATCCATGGGTTACATCCAGAGTTAATGCGTATGGTTGGACGAATGAAATACAGGTCCTCTTATGGACAAAACTTGTTGCAGCACTCGCGTGAAGTAGCAAATCTTTGCGCAATTATGGCGGCTGAATTGGGACTTAATGTAAAACTTGCGAAACGTGCAGGTTTGTTACACGATATTGGAAAGGTGCCGGACGAAGAACCTGAATTACCACATGCTATTTTAGGGATGAAAATTGCAGAGAAATTTGGAGAGAAAGGAGAGGTATTAAATGCAATTGGAGCCCACCACGATGAAATTGAAATGACTACATTGATATCTCCAATCGTTCAAGTTTGCGATGCAATCTCAGGTGCTCGTCCTGGTGCTAGGAGAGAAATAGTCGAAGCCTACATTAAGCGAATTAAAGAATTAGAATCCTTGGCACTTTCTTACGAGGGTGTAACTAGTGCCTATGCCATTCAAGCAGGTAGAGAATTAAGAGTTCTAGTGGAAGCAGAAAAGGTTACAGACCAAAAGTCTGAAGAATTGTCATTTACTATTTCGCAGAGGATACAAACTGAAATGACATACCCAGGACAAGTGAAAGTTACTGTTATTCGAGAAAAAAGATCTGTAAACTACGCGAAATAACAACTTTCTGTTGTGTTGAATTGTTAGGGTAGGTATGAACCATCCACTATACATTGCAGGTCCTTGTAGTGCCGAATCTTTGGAACAATTGATTGCAACTGCAGAGGAGCTTAACGGTATCTCTTTTTCTTATTTTCGTGCAGGAGTTTGGAAGCCTCGGACACGTCCTGGTTCTTTTGAGGGACATGGAATAAAAGCATTGCCCTGGTTGAATGAAATACAGGCTCAATTCGGGTATAAAATCGCAATTGAGGTTGCTTCAGCCATACACGTTGAACAAGCATTAGACGCTGGTATTGATGCATTTTGGATAGGAGCAAGATCGGTGACAAATCCTTTTACGGTGCAAGAGATTGCAGATTCATTGAAAGGAGTGAATATACCTATGTTCATTAAAAACCCTGTGAATCCTGATTTGAAATTGTGGCTTGGGGCAGTTGAGCGCATTGAAAATGCGACAAACACGAATATTCATGCTATACATAGAGGATTTTCGGTTTATGAAAAGATGAAGTATCGAAACGATCCGAATTGGCAAATCGCCTTAGATTTTAAAATTGAACGACCTGATGTTCCTTTGATTTGTGATCCTTCACATATGGGTGGAACTCGAGATGTGTTGTTAGAATTAAGTCAAATTGCAATGGATTTACATTTCGATGGGTTGCACTTAGAAGTTCATAATGATCCAATTCATGCACTTACTGATGCCATGCAGCAAATAAATGGTAAGGAATTACGTTCCCTCTTGCAGAAATTGAAGTTGAGGGAAAGAAATGACCTCATTAACGATGAAATTCTTGAATTAAGAGATAAGATAGATTCACTCGACAAAAAGGTGCTTCATATTTTGGTAGAACGAATGAAAATCGCTGATCAGATTGGTCAGCTCAAATCGAGAAATAATACTACAATTTATCAAGCAAAAAGATGGAAAGAACTAAGAGAGAAAAACGTTAAGCATGCGCAATCATTAGGTTTACCGGAAGAATTGGTTTCTCAATTACTTAAATTAATTCATCAGGAGGCGATACGTATTCAAGCATCGTATATTCAACATAAGGAAGATCATGGAATTGTATCCGATAAAATCGATTAATGGCGACATTCATATTCCTTGTTCTAAGAGCGAAGCACAGCGCGCATTATTAATTGGTGCCATACAAAAACGACCATTGACGCTGATAATGGTGGAACCCTCCGAGGACGTTTTTGCGGTTATCCAGTTGTTAAAAAAACTTGGATTTGGCATTGAATGGAATAATAATAACTTGGTTTTACATGCTTTTCCTTCGAAACTAGATAAAGTAGAAATCAACGTCAATGAGTCCGGATTTGCCTTTCGAGCATTGGCAAGTGTTGCGATGCATTGGACAGAAGAATTGTTTTTAACTGGCGAAAAAAGTTTGATTCAGCGCGATTTTAGCGAATTGCAATATCAGTTAATCGCTCTAGGCCTCCACGTAAAGTCTAACGAAGGAAAATTACCTTTTCTCATTTCCGGTCAACTTAGAAAAGGTGAATTTCTTATTTCCTCTAAAGATAGTTCACAAGGTATTTCTGGCATATTGATAGCATTGGCTGCTTTAGCCGATGAGTCGAAGGTAACTCTTGAAAATGTGGTAAGTTTACCTTATGTTGAATTGACGGTACGCATGCTTCAGAATTTTGGATTTGGCATAAAACAAGAAGGTCTAGTTTTTTCTATCTACCGTGATAAGCTCCATGCGCTTATGACCTATCAGGTAAATGGGGATTGGAGCAGTGCAGCTGTTTGGTTTGCTGCAGCTGCCTTGAAAGGTGAAATTAGGTTAAGGGGATTAGCATTGAATACTTTTCAATCAGATGAGGTAATTCTTGAAATAATACAACATGCCGGTGCAGAGGTTATTTTTGAAAAAGATGGTATTATTGTTAGAAAATCTCAGAAAAGTTTACGGCCAATTTATGTTGATTTGCTTCATTGTCCGGATTTATTTCCTGTTTTAGCCATTTTTTCATGTGGGATATCCGGTATTTCTAAATTTACGTCACTTCATCGATTGACGAATAAAGAATCAAATCGGCTAATGGCAGTCTGTACTATGTTAGATGCTTTTCAAGTAAATTATATCATCGAAAACAATTCCATGTCAATAATTGGCAGGGAAACTTTAAAAGGCGCAAAACTAGAGGTATTTGGAGATCATCGACTGATAATGGCGGCTACCTTGGCTTCATGTGTAGCTGAGGATGTTGTTTATTTCGACAACGAAGAAGCAGTTGCAAAGTCATATCCTTCCTTTTTCACTCATTGGAATTCTGTTACCGAGAGGTAGTTTTCGATTTATTTATTTTTAAACTGTAGGCAAATACATCCAAATGTATATACTTCAATCTATTTTTAATTTCGTTTTTCTCTGATTCCGAAAGTGTTCTGCTCTCAAGTAATTTTGATAAATATGCGCCCACTTTATTGGCATCTCTTGGTTTAATCCAAATATCATAAGTCGTTGCGATACTTTGTAACACAAGGTCGCGGTCCTTGAAATCTGGAAATCTTTGCAGAAGGGTATCTCCGTATGCAATTGATTCTTTGTAGCCTTTCATTTCGCCATATTTCATGTGTAATTTGAACAGACAACTTGCAG
>JBIJBD010000124.1:0-7029 GCA_044345395.1 Crocinitomicaceae bacterium
AATATAAAAGTAATTTAGAGGGTAATTTTGGTACGTGGTTTCGAATGAATTTTCTCAAGAAAATACCAATAACACTAATACTAGCAACTAAAATGAGTGAAACAGTAATATTTAATGTGTAGGTTGCTAAAGTCCAAGCGCTGTATGGTTCCTCTTTTATAAATAAAAAGGTATGGTAATTAGGGAATATACCATTCATCGATTCAAATTGAAATGAACCGAAGAAGGAAAAAAGCCACAATGGCCCTATGGAGAAATATATAAGGTAAAAGAGCCATGTCTTGTTGACAACACTGCGAAGAAGTAGGAATATAAAAATAAAATAGCTGAAAGATAAACATACTGAAACCAAATAGAAACTAATCTGCCAGCCATTAAAAGCCAATAATTGGTTATATCTATTAACCACATCTAACAAAAGAAAACCCAAAGGTATAAGCATTAGTTTCCAATGCTCCTTTATTTTATGCCAAGGTGAATAAAATTTCATCCAAATGATTTATTCGGATTATTATATAAAATGTTTCGTTACGGTTGGTTATTTCGATTTTTGAGAGGAAGAATTTGACTTACTGTTTTTTCGAATAGGGTATGCGATATCCATTGATGGAAAATACACATCTCCTAAAATCAAATGGTTAAAAACGAAATACTGACATTTAACTACCTCTTTCGATGGTAAAACACACCAAAATTTATTCATGTCCATATTGACCAATTCTCCAAATTCATTTTCTTGTGGATCACTAACTCGAATTCTGTGCATACTTAGTTGTTGAACTTTATTTGTTCCTTTTTCAATTAATGACAATTTACAAAAGGGAATAGCATTTATCAAACTATCACATTGTAACTTAGATAATTCGTAATTTGCAGATTCAAAGTTTACCTTCTTATATTTTTGTAAGTAGCGAATGACATTTGCAGTGTCGAGTTGTTTAATAGCCTTTCCATTACTAGTTACACTGAACTTATTTCCGAATTGCTCCACAGTAAAATTTCGGTATGGTTCTTCGGGAAAAGATACATCCACTTTTGCAATATTCTCTGATTCTAGGTTAAATATTTCCGTGCACATCCACTTTCTTGGATCAGCGAAAAACCTTGGTTCAATTATGCCAAAGATCCCTCGAATTGCCATTATAACTGGCTTTTTACTTTTCTCTTTGGAGGGCCCTTCTAATACCATAATTTGACCATTGTGGTCTTGTGCATTTGGACCAATGTACCAACGTTTTGAGAAAACGCCGTGTTGATAAAAATCAACTTTTATATGATTGGTCATCATTAAGTCGTAAAACTTTTTCTCTGCTTTTTCATTCAAATATGCTTTAAATTGAATTTTTGCAGCCGCTTCAAGAATATTAGACACTCCTTCTTTATTGACGCATTGACCATTTTTATCCACCCAAACCCCACTCAAACGACTAATTTCAAATGTTCTTGAATAGGCATCTGTAATGATAATTTTGTCAATAGAATTTGTATCTTCAATTGCAAAGGACATGGCGTCAAAAGGGACTTCTTCCGCAGGATTTAATAGGCGAAAAGTAAAAAAACCAAGCACTCCAATTGTAACGATTCCAATTGATAGGAAGATGATTCTTTTTGCTCGTTTTGTCATGGTTAATTGCGTGTATATTTTTTTCTTCGATACCAAGTGATAAATGCGCCTAAGAGGCTAATTAATGCCACAGGCACACCAATATTTATCAAGGTATAATAATTTTTCGTTTCAGCAATTTTATCTCTATCCAATTCTTTAATTTCAATTTTTCTACTACGCAAAGCGAACACAGCGTCATCATCTAGCATGTAATCTACTAAATTTTGGATAAATGCTGCGTTGTCAATTGGGAAAAGCATATTAAAGCTTGCCAAATGTCTGTCAAGAATGAGGTCGTCTTTACCAATTGGTCGATACCGCGTAATTCCGTCAGAATAACGTGCTGAGTCGATTGCGTTGGCGAGAAAAGTACCATTTCCTACCGCAATCACTTTTCCAGGCTTGGTACTGTTGGGAACAAATTTTGCTTCAGGATTATTGGCATAGGTAGGGTCAAGTTTGTCTATGAAATAACTTGTAAACATGCCTGAAACTTCTGCTGCCAAAGTCAATTGATTCGATTCACTTTCTGGATAATCATTTAATTTTAAAGGTTCTCCATATGTTTTATGGTCTACAAATGTCACGATAGGTGCCTGTCTCGTAGGAATTGAATTAGTTGAACTTACTAAAATTGATTTAAAATTTGCTGTACTTTTACTTGAAGAAGATACTTCATTCACAAATTTTAAGGAAATTCGGTTTAAATTTTTGACTGCAGGATGATCAGCAGGAGTAGATAGGACGTGATGTATAAATGGAAAAGTAGTTTTGTTTGTTGCTTGACGCATTTTCGCCAAACGATTATCTATAATATGCTCTAAACAATTGGCATCCATGACGAGGTGTTCATTTATTTTAAGACCGTAATCAAACAGCATATTTTCAATGCCAAGTTTCTTTCGCATGGTGTGTGTGCCAAGATTAATTTCAAGTGAATCAATTGGGATATCCAACGTATTCATAAATACCATTAATTTGCCTCCGTTCATAACAAATTGGTCAATTACGTACAAATCTTTTTCTGAAAATGGCTTTTTTGGATCAGCGATAATTAGCGCATCAAAATCATTTAATTTGTTGAGTGTGTCATTGATGGTGACTTCATTCATGAAATAGAAATTCTTTAATAGCAATTTAGTTGCTTTCGTTTCCTCAGGTCTCAATTCCCCATGCCCTTGCAGAAAGCCAATGCGCTTTTTCTTTTTAAGAATTAATTCATGAACTCCAGCAGCTAATAGGTATTCAATATCACTGAATGAATTGTCTACAGCGCCCCTAATCATTTCCAAATTTGTCAAGCCTCCAGGTCTAGGAGGGATAAATTGAACATACGACTCTTTTGTTACCCCGTTTTGATTGTATGAGAGTTTTGCTCCAGGCCATACACGTAAAACATTCAAAACGCCTTTGTTGTCTTTATAATTGATTTCAACAGGTTTCACCCCTTTCCCTTCATTAAAAATTTCTAATTCAAGTTCATTGGGCTTTCCATTCCCATCGCTTTTGGGATTGATGAATTTATAGTCTATTTTTCCGTTTGAAAACTCCTTATAATTTTCCAGTTTTTCCTGAATAAGTTCTTTGAAAGACCTCAATTCTGCAGGTAATTCACCTTCTAAGTATACTTCTACGAAAACTTTACCTTCAATATCCTGAACTTTTGATAGAAACTTTTTTGCAGGTTCAGAGAGTGAATAACGTTGATCTTCAGTCATGTCAATTTTCTCCGAAGAAAAGTTGGCTAAGATATTTACTAAGATTACTCCGGTAATAAGAAGGATTAGTACGGAACTACCATACAACCATTTTAACGAGAAAGAAGGAAGTTTGAATTTCATGATTTACTTACTTTCAATGCATGTAATGAGGAATATAAAAATAAAACAATTAACGAGAGAAAATATACAATGTCACGTAGGTAAATCACCCCTTTTCCAATTCGGTCGTAATGCGAAGTCATACCAAAATATTTAATGACATAATCATATGTCTTAAAAGTACCCCAAGTGCCTAAGCGTTCAAATCCGTCATAGAAAAACCAACAGAGAAACATGGCCAAAATAAACGAAATGATTTGACTGTTGGTGAGTGTGCTTGCAAAAACTCCAATAGCAACGAAAACAGAGCCAATTAATACCAGTCCGAGGTAAGATGTGAAAGTGGCACCTGAATCGATGGAGCCAACCGGTTTACCCAACTGGAAAATGGTGTAGTAATATACAATAGTCGGTAGGATAGCAATAACTAATAAAATTACTCCTGCAAAATACTTTGCTAGTACAATTTTAATATCTGATATAGGTTTGGTAGCAAGTAATTCGATTGTACCGGTTCTTTTTTCTTCTGCAAACGATCTCATGGTTATGGCCGGTATCAACATCAAGAAAATCCATGGAGACAAGCCGAAGAAAGGAATTAAATCAGCTTCAAAATTATAAAACAAGTTTGTTTCGCTGTCAAGAACGAAATGAAATAAACCAGAACTAACCAAATAGATGATGATAAATACGTAGCCTATCAATGAATTGAGAAAACTGTTAATTTCTTTAAAAAATAATGCCCTCATGATGAATATAAACGTTCAAAATTAATCACTTTGGTGGTTTTGTTGATAAAAATTTATGAGCGCATTGGTGTTGATTAATTAGAAAATAAAAAAGGGTTTCTCGAAAGAAACCCTTTAAAAAGATTTAAACTAATAATTTATGCTTTCTTTACATTAACCGCATTCAAACCTCGACGACCTTCTTGAAGATCAAACTCGACTTCATCTTCTTGACGAATTTTGTCGATTAACCCGGTAACATGTACAAAGTACTCTTTGCCAGTTCCCTCTTCTACAACAAATCCAAAACCCTTTGTTTCGTTGAAGAATTTTACTGTTCCTTTACTCATTTTGTAATAATTATAATTTCGGTAAAGGTAGGCTAATTTTCAGGCTTACCAAGTTTTTTCATCATTTATTTAGAAAAACCATCGAAATATTCTAAAACAGACCATGCCTCAGCCTTTTTTCGAAACCATGGTTTGATAGTCGGCCAAAGTGTTTTAAAAAGCTCAGATTCTCGATAATTGTTTAATGATTCGTTATTTTTCCATTGGCTGTATGTAAAAATAACACAATCATCGTTCTTGTCACGAAGTAATTTCATACCAAAACAACCAGGAAAATTTGCAACTTCCCATTTGACTTTTTCGAAATGTTCCAAAAATTCAGACAACTTAGTCTCGTCAAGTTCCAATTTAACTATCCGCGTAATCATGTTAAAATAACGATTGAATATCTTTTGCTGAGCCTGGCGGATGAAACTCAATTGTGATTACATCACCAGCTCGAACACCAAATAATTTATTCGCACCTCCAGTGCTACCATTTGCTCCTTTATTAATGGCGATTTCTAGGAGATCGCTGCTATTGAATACAGCTACCTTTTCTCCCATCGTTACGTCATTATATGTTTTTGATATGGTATCGATATAATACGTTTTGTTAACATAAAATATAGTGAAAGGGGTGTGCTCCCCAAATCGGTAGAAGTCTTTTTTTGTAATGTTGGTAATGATGTTTCCGTAGGCATCAATATGAACCACATTACCCAGCATGCGATTGTGTTCAATAGTTGGTTTTTGTATGAATGCCCTCTTGTAGGTTTCTGATTCAACGCATATTTCCCTTAGGTTACCCTTGTTACTAATCAGAGCGGCTAGGGGAATAAACGTGTTCTTTGTTGGGAATTTATAATAATCTTCTGTGAAATTCGGTTTTTCTAATTTGTAAAGTGCTTGAGGCACATCATCTTCTAAAAATGTTCCGAAAAATCCGTTATCATTGGCGATGAAAAATTGCTCTTTATACTGCATAACTGTTGGAAAACTCGGATTAAGTTCACTAAATACAGGTTCCGAATCTACACCGATAATATGTATAGTCCCAGGGGGAAAGGTGTGGTAGCAGCATTTTAATTGAAAAACTGCCTCAGCCACATTAAATGGTCTAATCGAATGAGAAATATCTATGATATTGGCTGTAGGAATTTGATGTAATATTGCTCCTTTTGTTGCCGCAACATAGTAATCTTGCAGTCCGAAATCTGTGGTTAACGTAATGATTTGCATGTCAAATCAGGGCTTGAATGGCAATTAATTTATAATTTTACCAAAAGTAATGTAATTCGTGCATTACGAGTAAATAAGGCAGTAAATTTTATTTGTGACGGGAACAAGAACTATTGAAATACAAGGAATCAACCCAGCGGAGCTTTTTGGTGTAAATGACGCAAACTTTAGGCACTTAAAATCTTTTTATCCAAAATTGAAAGTAACAGCTAGAGGACATGTGGTAACCATGAGTGGTGATGAAGAGGTCATGGATGAGTTTGAGCGCAAATTCAATCTCATTGTGCAGCATTATCATAAATTCAATTCCTTATCTGAAAATAACATTGATAATTTAATGCTGAGTGATGGCAGTAGTTTGTTAAGTAGCGATGACGGATCAGAAACTATAGTACATGGCAATGGAGGCTCCAAAATTAAGGCACGCACCGTAAATCAAAAAAAACTTGTACAAGCCGTAAATTCTCACGACATGGTGTTTGCGGTTGGACCAGCAGGTACTGGAAAAACATATACTGCAGTAGCCCTAGCTGTTCGTGCACTCAAAGCAAAAGAGGTCAAGCGTATCGTTCTTACAAGACCTGCTGTAGAGGCGGGAGAGAATCTTGGATTTTTACCGGGCGATTTAAAAGAAAAACTGGATCCGTACCTTATGCCACTCTATGATGCTCTTAGGGACATGATTCCAGCAGAAAAATTAGGTGACATGATAGAATTTGGGATCATTGAAATTGCTCCCTTGGCATTTATGCGAGGACGCACCTTAGACAAAGCATTTGTTATTTTAGATGAGGCGCAAAATACAACGACTATGCAAATGAAAATGTTCTTAACCCGCATGGGAATGACCGCCAAGTTTGTCATTACTGGAGATATGTCGCAAGTGGATTTGCCTCACAAACAAAAATCGGGTTTGTCTTATGCGCTCGATGTATTGAAAGATGTGGAAGAAATTAGTGTGATTCGATTGGGACAAAGTGATGTGATACGACACAGTTTAGTTAAGAAAATAATTGAAGCTTTTGATCAAGCAGAATCAAAAGAAAAACAAACAGAAAAATATAATAAACAATGAACGCAATAACGTCATCAACGTTTCATTTTCCAGGTCAAGTTTCAGTTTACAACGGAAAAGTGAGAGATGTTTACACCTTGGATAATGGACTTTTAGTGATGGTGGCATCGGATAGAATCTCTGCTTTTGACCATGTATTACCAAAAGGAATTCCCTTCAAAGGTCAAGTATTGAATCAAGTCGCGACGTATTTCTTGGAGGCTACGCGCGATATTTGTCCAAATTGGTT
>JBIJBD010000252.1:0-2690 GCA_044345395.1 Crocinitomicaceae bacterium
ATGTCTGATGAATCGTTGATCGTAGATAAAACTGGGACTATTTTTTTGGCAGGATCTTATTTAGTTAAAGCTGCTATTGGAGAATCGATTGACAACGAAACCTTAGGTGGTGCCACGACGCAAACTGAAATTTCTGGTGTTTGTGACTATAACGTTCCAGATGACAAAACATGTCTTTCTACCATTCGAGATTTAGTTGGTAGGCTGGGTAAAAGACCTATTGCAGGATTTGATAAAATAGCTGCTGCTGACGCTAAATTAAATCCAAAAGATGCCTATGGAATATTGCCGGCAGACCGTTCAAAACCATATGAAACAAAAGAATTATTAAAATGTATTGTAGATAATTCTGAATGGACTGAATACAAACCAACATACGGCAAATCAATTATTACGGCATATGCAAGAATAGACGGATGGAGCGTAGGAATCGTAGCAAATAACCGTGAGATAGTTAAGAATGCCAAAGGAGAAATGCAATTTGGTGGTGTTATTTATTCTGATTCAGCAGACAAAGCTGCGCGATTTATCATGAATTGTAACCAAAAAAATATTCCACTTGTATTTCTGCATGACGTCACAGGGTTCATGGTAGGTTCCAAAAGCGAGCATGGAGGTATTATTAAAGATGGTGCAAAAATGGTTAATGCCATGGCAAATAGCGTTGTACCCAAGTTTTCCATAGTAATGGGAAATTCATACGGTGCCGGGAATTATGCGATGTGTGGAAAAGCATACGATCCACGATTAATTGTAGGTTGGCCAACTGCAGAAATTGCCGTAATGTCTGGTGCTGCTGCTGCAAAAACGTTATTGCAAATTGAAGTAGCAACACTCAAAGGAAAAGGCGAAGAAATTACTTCCGACCGTGAAACCGAGTTGTTCAATAAAATAAAAAATCGCTACGACGAACAAATATCTCCGTATTATGCGGCGAGTAGATTATGGATTGACGCCATCATAGACCCTGCAAAAACTAGAGATTTTATTTCATTAGGTATTGCTATGGCCAATCAAGCTCCTATTGAAAAAAGATATAATGTTGGGGTAATTCAAACCTAAGGTTTATTCACTATCTAACCAAGGTTCTGATTTTTTTCCATTAAAGTAATATGTATACCCAAATCCGATGGTGAAAGCCCTTGCATTTGATTTTGTAGTTGTTTGATCGTAAACGCCCGGAGTATTGTTATCACCACTAGACGATGTGGCATAAACCCAACTCCCCTCTCCTATTGTCCAGGGTTGAAACTTAAAATTATAAAAAGGAAAACCAAGGACAAATCGAATACTGCTGTTAACATCCATAGTAATCAGATATGAAATCGTAGGCTCAACAAAAACTCCGTTCATCCTGCGAAATGTAATATCTTGAGATTTCAATAAATCACTAATTACGAAAAGTTCTGAATACCCAACCTTCAAACCTATATCCGTTCCCATTCTTTCCGACCAAAATTTTTCATGGCCTAATTTAAAGAAACCAACCCCTTGATGCATTCCTCCCAATATTTTCTGGGTTACTCGAAATTGATTGATTGCAAAATAACTGTAATTGGCACCAATACCAATACTCAGGGAATTTTTTAGTGTATATTGATAATAAGGAGATGCACTAACCACTCCTTGCATAATTTCTCTAAAAGGCTTATTCACAGATGAATTCGGAAGGCACAATTCGAAGGTAAATGAATCATCAGGGTCAATTTTTTGTGCGTTACTCACCGTAACGCACATTAAAAAGAAAAATATTGCCAGAATTCTTTTCATTCTTGATTTAAACGCCACTATTAATTTCTCGTTGCCTTTTATTTTTAAAATTAACTATAAAATTCCGTATATATTGTGTGGATTCTTTTTCCAAGTTTAAATAAAATACAGGAATAATTAGTGCTACAAAAATCAATATCCATTTATATACAATAGGAAAAATTAGACTTGAAAATTCAATGGATTGGAAAAGGTAGGTGTCGAATGCTAACATAAGACCATAAAATCCTGCAAAATAAAATAGTAAAAATAGCTGCTGTTTGTTCAGTGGATGTAATTTATAATAATAATAAATGTACCAACAACGCAACACATTATAAATCACATAAGCCAAAGAGGTAGAAATAGCTGCACCAACAACTCCATATTCAGGAATTAATAACAAATTCAAATAGAAAACTGTAGCACAGAGGAAAATAGAAAAAATTAAATCGAATTTATATTTGCGCGATGTCGAAAAAATAGTACCGTTTAGGCCACAAAACATATCTACCATTCTACCGATCATAATAAAAAGAAAAACATATATACCGTCACGATACTGAGGAATAAATGAAAATATTTCTTTTACTGGAAACCAAATAAATGAAAAACTCAACAATGCAAAATATAACCCAACCGAGCTTGATTTACTGTATAAACTTTGCAACGCCGATATATCTCTATTTTTCCAATGTAAGGCAACCAAAGGAGAACTGACACGAATCAGTGACCTGTATGGAACCATTACTGCACTGGTAATGTATATAACAGTGGTATAAATAGCTGTTGCTTTCAAGTCTATGTAATGAGCAATCATCATGGCATCCATGGAAATTACTAAGAGAACCGCAAGGGTATTGATGTAACTATAACCACTAAAATATAGTATCAAACGGCGAAATTTTCTAGATACTTTAATAGAACTCAAGGAGAGTTTT
>JBIJBD010000161.1:0-5043 GCA_044345395.1 Crocinitomicaceae bacterium
AATAAAAAGTACCGCAGATGGAAAAAAATAAAGTAAGGCATGATAACTGAAAAATTGATGGAAATCTATCCAATTTAGGTAAAGGAGTAACAACAACCCCATTACCAGTAATCTAAGTACAATTTCATTCAAAAAAATAGAAAAAACATTTTTATGTAATCCTCTTAAATAATTATCAAACAACACATAATAAACATGCGCAATCCCGATTGGAATGATCCAAAGGTAATAGTCAACAAATAATTCGGAATTATCTTGATACAAATAAACGATTGTGTCTCTGAAAATGAAAACAACCATTGACATTATCACTACACCGAACAGTACAATAAACATATTGAGTAACAAAAAACCATAATGACCTTGCTCCTGATTTCTGAAAAATGGAAAAAAACGCCATACGCTGTAAATAGTTCCCAAATTAGCAAATTGAGAAAATAGCAAACCAACGGTAACCGTTAAATTAACCAAACCGACTTGTTCGGGAGAGAGAAGAATAAGAAACAAAACAGCCTTATTCACATACCCTAAAACTAAACCAAGTGAAGACAAAATGGTGGTTTTTAAAGTCTCACGTTGAACTAAACCCATTTTCAATAATTTCCTATGTAAACTGGCAAACGCATAAAGGTCTGTTCAAAATATGGACTATTTGCGTAGATATAATACAATTGGTCCCATTCGCTGGAAGCAAAAGAAGAATCTGATTGAAGCTTTTGTTCGAAGGTTTCTTTTAAGTTTGAATTTTTGGCAAATATCTCATCGATTTTATCCTTGAAAACGTAGGACGAAAAATACTCTTTCTGTTGTAAATACGAATCGAAAAAATTCCAAGCAGTAAATGAGTCTTCTGACTCAGGCCATAGAACCGAATGAATGAAAAGTGAATTATCTTGTTTTGTAGGAATAATCCAATCTCCTTTTTTTAATCTTACGTACTGTGAGGAAATTGGTGCGAGTTCAATCTGAGTATGTTTAAAATGACCTTCATAGGGTTTTGAAAGACTTTTGAAATCTTTCACAACAAGCACACCAAGTTCTATAATAGTATCGTTTTTAAGTTCAGTATATTGAATTTGATTAAACGTTAATATTTCTTTAGCTTTTTTTTCCTGTGCAGAAAGTACATAATAGTCTGAAACTCTCATTGAATCTATAGCTACATGTCTATTAAAATGAGGAATATATTTTTCATACGGCTTAGTGCGATTATAGTTAAGGTGTGCTAATTGAGTTGTTTCATTTTTAACATACTCGGCCTCATACCCCTTAAACCAAATTGAATCTTTTGTATTTTCCAAATTATAGTTGTAGTAAAATGTTGGTAATGATTTTGCCCATAATTTGGCTTTTGCTCTGTCTGCTTCAATGGACTTTGAATGTCCTCCCATCCAACAAATTAATTCATTCATAAAGTCATATGTGGCTTTCACTCTTTCAGGAAAAGGTTTCAACATATGCGTTTCTACGGTAAAACTTATGGTATTAAAAAGATTGGCATAGCCCATCGCATAACGTGGCAAGTCATTAAAAGCCACAATCCCCTCTTCTGGTGTTTTACCTTTTAGTTCGACATAGGGAAAGAGTTCCCATTTGTGTTTTCTGAGTACTTTCGTCATATATGGAATTAACTGACCGTATGTGAGTTTTCTTAAACTAGGCGCCATTCGCTCTTTTACAGAGGAGATAAATGTCAACGTATACGGATAGTCAGCTCCGTTGCTTACATGATTATCAATAAACACATCTGGATCTAATGAGTGAAATATTCGATAAAAGGTCTTGGTGTTTTCCGCATCCGCTTTGATAAAATCTCGATTCAAATCTAAATTCCTAGCATTACCCCGAAAACCATATTCTTCAGGTCCGTTTTGATTCGCCCTACTCGTTGATGACCGATTAAACATTCCACCTACATTGTAAGCCGAAATTATGGCAATAACAGGCAATTCAGCAGTTTCTTTTCCATTTTTTATCCAATTATCTATCCAAAGAAGGCAAGCATTAACTCCATCAGGTTCTCCTGGATGTATGGCATTATTTACTAGTAAAGTGGAAGAATTCCTTGCCTTTTCAAAGGTCTTTGAAGAATCACCTGTACCGTTAATAATTAACAAGTATATAGGTTCTCCATAATCGGATTGACCCATCGCATAATTTTCTATTTCTGCATGAGTGAGATCAATCGTTTTCAAATGAGAAATTAGCTCAGGATAGGAAGGTGTGGTATTTCCACTCCAAGGATTTTGTGCCAATCTTACATGTGTAATGAAAACACAACATAGAACTAACAGAAACCGAATATTACTCCGCACCCCCATTGTCATTAAAATTGGATTTTTTATTCGAAATTTCTAATTTTCCAAATTTGTAGGTAACAGAAAAATAGTAACGTCGAGTCAACCATTTAAATGTAGAAGTTTGTTCAACCGTTGGACGATCAACCTTAAAATAAAATCCTTGAACATTAAAAACATCCGAAACACGCGCTCCAATTGACCATTTTCCTTTGGCTAAGCGCTTTTCAAAAGCAATATCCGTTGGCCCTTGTCTTTGTGCAATTCCTTGAACCGTTATCCTTTTTCCATTGTACGTAACACTGACTTGAAGTGAAGCCGTTTTTTTCCAAAATTCAATCGATGAATTGAATTTAAAATTATGAAAATACCCTTGTCTATTAGGCAAGGCCTCTTGATTGGTCAAGTACCAAATATAATTTCCATTCCAGGAAATGGAAGATCTCCACCACGGCATTGGTTTTACATTTAACATGACGTCGGACCCTAAGCTGTGTGTTTCTGCAATATTCATGAATGTTACGGCACTTGTGTTGTTTTCATAATATTCTTTCACTCGACTAATAACTCCTTTAGAATTTCGATAGTACACACTGGATGAAATGTTGTAAATCTTCCGTTCGTGCGTGTAATTCAAATCATATGAATCCGTATATTCCGGTTGTAAGTATGGATTTCCAACACGCAAGTTAAATGGGTCTGAGTAATTAGTGAAGGGATTCATATCTGCGGAGGAAGGCCGAGTTATTCTTTTACTATAACTTAAGCTAAGTTCAGATTTTGGAACCATTTCATAGCGCAAATGAACAGACGGAAAAATATTAAAATAAGGTGGATTGTTGATTTTAATACCTTGTGAAACGAGATTTGGCAATTGATAAGCTTGCTCGAAGCGTAAGCCTCCTTGGTACTTAAATTTGCCAAACTGCTGACCAAACACGCCGTAAGCACTAAAGACTCGTTCTTTGTACTGGTATAGAAAATTCGCTAATGTATCTTGTATGTAGGCATTCAATAAATAATCAAATGTTTCTGAATTGGTGTTAACTTCTTGGTCACGAAGAATTGCTTTAACTCCAGTTTCCATTCTAGCAGATAGTTTTGGAAAGAGCAGGGTTAAATCGGCCTGAACTGTTGTTATATTGTTCTTTTCTTTATTATCAAGTTGTTGTTTCAAAGAATTTTTTCCAATTGTTGGAACTGAATCTGGCTCGAAATAATTTTCCTGATAAAACCCTTGAATCCCTTCCTTTCCAAAAGATTGTGTTGCATCGAAAACAAAATTCCCACGATCATTTTTAAAATCATAACGATAGTTTGTATTGACATCTATGTTTCGTTGTTGTGAAGGGTCAAAACTTGTTCGTTGCCATAGATCCGTCCTGTTATTCAATGTGTCGTAAACTGAATTCCATAAATCTCCTGTCCTATCTCTAACCCCAATACTACCCGTAGCAGAAAAGCCGAGTGTTTGACGATCCTTCAAGTTGAAATCTGCTCCTGTTCTGAAGGTATGTCCTTCATTTAAATCGCTACCCGTTCTATCCTGATCCAATATAAACCGACTACCATCAACATTTAATTGATTGATATTTGAATAATTATTTCGATACCCATCCAAGTAGCGATAACTGTAAATTCCATAAACATTTACTGCTCCATTCCGATAGCTCAACGATAAATTTGATTCCGCCACATTGCCATTTCTGATATTTCCTGACCCTATATTAGAGGTAACGGCACCATTAAAACCTTTGAGTTTATTTTTCTTCAGTACAATGTTTATTATTCCTGAATTTCCGTCAGGATCGTATTTTGCTGAAGGATTCGTTACAATTTCAATACGTTCAATAGATCCTGCAGGCAAAGCATCTAACAATGTTTTACCATTACCACCGGAAATTGAACTTGGTCGACCATCAATTAAAATAGTGACCGTTCCTTCTCCACGCAAAGAAATCTTACCTTCTTGATCTAATTCTACAGAGGGAAGTCTTGTCAAAATATCATTAGCTGTTCCGCCTTTAACCGATAAGTCCTCAGCAACATTATATATCTTTTTATCAATTCCTGCTTTCAACACATCTAAATTTCCAGAAAGGTTAACTTGATTCAGGTTTTTCGCATCGACAGATAGTCGTATAACAGCACAATTGTACAATTTTGTTGTGGAGGACAGCACTAGCTGTGAAGAAAAATAAGGTTGAAAACCGGATCTTGCAATTTTCAATAAATATTTTCCGTACGGAAGATTTTCGAATTGGAATTTACCCATAGCATCAGAATAAACACCCGAATAAACAGAAGAATCTTTTGCATTCAGTAGACGCACGGAAGCGTATTCTAAAGGTTGTGAAGTAACATCATCAACAATCTTCCCAAAAAGAACTCCATCCCCGGAAGGCCTTTGTGCAGGAAATAAACCATACAAGGCAAGCAACAAAAGGGTTAGGTAAATTTTCATAGTTGACAAAAATACGATTTTAAAAGCAATCGAGGAATTCATCTTTTCTTTGTATTATCTGACATATTGATTAAATTTGACTATATGAAGATTGGACTCATTGGAATTGTTATATGTATTTCATTCAGTAGTTTTTCCCAAAAAAATAAACTTTTCAACGTTCTATCCAAAGCAAATACGGCTTATAATTCTAGAGATTTCATAAAAGCTAAAAACTTATACGTTAAAGCATTGAGTTATGATTCTCTTTACGTAAAAGCCTATGTTCAGCTTGCCAATATC
>JBIJBD010000235.1:0-3115 GCA_044345395.1 Crocinitomicaceae bacterium
ATAATCGCATGATGATCGGTAATTTTTTCATTGTCGAAAATACTTTTGGATTTCGGAATAGGACTTGTAAGAATCGATTCTGTAAAGCGAGCATAATCCTTTAATCCTATGAGAATCTCAGGTACTTTAGGATGAAGATCCTCAGAAAGGTAGGTTGTATCTACTCTTGGATAGGTAACCAATTTTTTTTCATATAGACTTTGAACGAGATTCAAAGTTTCTTCAGCACTTTTGCCAAATCGTTTATTTGCATCTACTTGCAAGCCTGTTAGATCATAAAGTCGAGGATTTCCTTCTTTACCTTCTTTTTGTTCGAAATCGATAACCTCAAACAGCTTATTTTGTAAATACTCTAATCCTTTTAACGCCTTGGTTTCTGATTTTAAGCGATCAATTTGACAGGTAAATTCGGTATTTCTGTAGAGCGTTTTTAATTCCCAATATTCTTCAGATTTGAAGGCGTTGATTTCCTTTTGACGTTGCACAATCATAGCAAGAGTTGGTGTTTGTACCCTGCCAACCGAAAGCGTCATTTTCTCTTTACCATATTTTTTGGTGTAAAGACGAGTGCCGTTAATTCCCAACATCCAATCTCCTACGGCACGTGCATTTCCCGCAGCAAAAAGTGTATCAAATTCGCTCGCATCTCTTAATTTGGAAAACCCTTGCTTAATTGCTTCTTCTGTTAAAGAAGAAATCCAAAGTCTTTTTACAGGCACGGAACATTTTGCCTTTAATAATACCCACCGTTGAATGAGTTCTCCTTCTTGACCGGCATCACCACAATTTATAACTTCTGAGGCAGAACTGATTAGTTTTTCAATTACTTGGAACTGTTTTTTCGCTCCTTCGTCTTCTCGTAATTTAATACCAAATTGAGCTGGTATAATTGGTAAATCCTCTAATTTCCAATATTTCCAATTCGGAAGATAATCCTCTGGATCTTTTAATGAACATAAATGACCGAATACCCAGGTGACACAATATTCCGGCCCCTCTAAGTAACCATCTCTTCGGGTTGTGGCGCCTAAAATTTGGGCTAAATCTCTTGCAACACTTGGTTTTTCAGCAATACAAAGCTTCACAACCTCAACACTTATTTCTTTTTGTTTTTATTGAAATTCTCAATTCCAGTTTCAAGGAATTGTTTGAATTCATTAATATCTGGCGTATAACCAACAGATTGTACTAAATCATTTCCATCATGGTCAATAATCGCATATAACGGTTGTTGGAAACTTTTGTAGCGAGTAATTTGTAATTCTGCCCAAATATTTCCGACCTCTTTCACATTTCCACCTATCGCCTCAGAATAACGGTGCTCACTTTCAGGAAGAGGTTCGTGGTCGTCTACATAAAGTGAAGCAATAACCAAGCGTGTTTGTAAGGTTGATTTTATGCGATCGTCCGCCCAAACTGTTGTTTCCATCTTACGACAATTCTGACATGCATATCCTGTAAAATCAAGCATAATTGGTAAATTACGTTCTTTAGCATAGGCCTTTGCAATTTCCAAATCGTGAAATACCATAACAGAGCCATCTCCCGATTCGTGCATATGTTCACGATATTTTGCCGTTATTTCATCCTTTACTAAACCATTGTCGAGACCACCGTGATTAAACAAGAATTTATCTTCTGAATAGGTAGTCGGAGGCGCTATACCACTTAGAAGTTTAATTGGAGCACCAAACATTCCTGGGAGTAAATAAATGGCAAATGTCAGCGAAAGGAAAGCAAACATAAATCGTGTCACGGAAATTTTTTCAATTGGAGAATCGTGTGAAAACCTGATTTTTCCGAGTAAGTAAAGTCCCATAACTGCGAAAATCACAAACCAAGTACCAATGAACCATTCACGAGTAAGTATTCCCCAATGGTAGGCCAAATCTACCGCTGAAAGGAATTTTAAAGCAAAAGCAATTTCTAATAACCCTAAGCATACCTTAACGCTATTCAACCAACCTCCCGATTGTGGGAGTGAATTTAGCCAACCTGGGAAAATTGCAAACAAAGTAAAAGGGATGGCTAGTGCAAGAGAGAAACCTGTCATTCCAATAGCAGGGGTAAAATAAGATCCGCTTGTTGCAGCTTCCACTAATAAGCTCCCTATAATTGGACCTGTACAAGAAAAAGATACTAATCCAAGAGTAAAGGCCATGAAGAAAATACCTATGAGCCCGCCTCGGTCTGCTTGTTTATCCATTTTATTAACCCACGAGTTCGGAAGCTGAATTTCAAAAGCGCCTAAAAATGAAAAAGCAAATAACATGAATACAGCAAAGAAAATTAAATTCATCCAAATGTTTGTCGACAAGTCATTTAATCCAATTGGTCCGGTCGCCGCAGTAAAGATCAAACCAAATGTCACATAAATAATAATGATTGATGCACCATAAATTAGCGCTTTCATTATTCCTTCTCTTCTTGTTTTTGACTGCTTTGTAAAAAATGTTACGGTCATAGGAATCATCGGAAACATACAAGGCGTAAATAAAGCAATTAATCCAGCTAGAAATCCTGCTATAAATATCATCAGACTTGAGCCTTTTTCTTGTTCGGCTTGCTCAATACTAATTTTTTCAGCTCCCTTTTTGTTTGCATTGGTGGAACTTGCTTCATTGGTAGCATTTTGTGGTTCAAGTACTTCTTCTGTTACCGGTTTTTCAGGTTTGAAACCACTTAAGGTTAATTTTTTATCTTGAGTTGGTGGGAATTGACAACCGTCGGCATTACAAATTTGAAATTCGTATGTGAACGATAAATCAAATTTCTGATCGGTTAAGACTTCAATTTTCTGCTTGAATGAAGCTTTTTTCTCGAAATACAACTGGATTCCATATTCATCCTTGAATACATGTGCTTTACCTACATCTTGAAGAGAACCAACAACTTTATAGTAATTTGATTTTTTGAATTTGAATTTAGTTGGACTTCCCGTCATATCAGCTTTGCTTGGGTCGTGACTAACAGAAAAAATATGATAACCTTCGGCCAAGGTGGCTGTTCCAACAATATATGCTTCTGTTTCAGACCCCGGAACATTTTCTACTTTGAACGACCATTTCACATTTTCCTGCCAAGGTCTTCCCTGAGCAAATAGAAAAGCGTTAAC
>JBIJBD010000180.1:0-4468 GCA_044345395.1 Crocinitomicaceae bacterium
TGCTTCATTATTTTATTATTACTTTAAAACCAACTGATATTGGAGGCAGACACATTGAATCATTACAAATCATATAATAAACCTCACCGCTAACAGTACAATTATCTTTTACCTTCATGGGAATCGAAGCAACATATTCGTTTTCGATGATAGCCACATTACTGCCAAAGTTAGCATCATAAATAAATTTGGAAGGAGAAATTTCTCTTGCTTTGCCAATTTGTTTGTATTTTTTATTCTTCTTTAACAAAATTTCAACTGGTACAGGTCCGGCGTTCTGAGGTGTTGAATTAGAATAAAGATGCCACTCTTTTTCAATTGTACCGGTTAGGATGATTTCTCTTTTGTTTTCACTCAAATAGGCATTCCACGTAACATGGTTTTGTGCAACTATTTGTATTCCAGAAAAGATGAGTGAAATGATTAAGAAAGCTTTCAACATCTTAATACTTAATTTCAAGTAATCGAGAAATTGGAATCCAAATTCCTCCTTTTAAACAAATGAATTTTGTTCCTGCTGCCCATACAGTTGTCTCTACTTTTTTGATGCTTTCATCGTCCTGAAAATAAATTGAAACTTTGCTTCGGTGAGCATTTCCTAAAATTGTTGCCTGTTCAATTTGTTTTAAGATTTCTGGATGCTGATTCACTTTGCTTTTGTCAAAGAAAGTTAAATTCGGAATATCCTCCTTTTGAATTAAAATAGCTTCCATGATTATGTATTTTAGTTGATATACGAATATAACGAATAGTTGAACACTGGCAAAGTTTTTTTAAAAATTTAACCTTGCTTGCGCACTCATCTGTTGATTTTCAAAAATTTCCGCATCGAATAAAAATTTCCCTGCCATAGCTATCATCGCTCCGTTATCCGTGCAATACTCAAATTTAGGCACATACGTTGAAACTCCCAATTTATGCATTAGTTCTATAAATGTTTTCCTTAATTCACTATTTGCAGAGACACCTCCAGCTAATGCAAATTGGTTGATGCCTGTGCTCTTTACCGCTAATATGCATTTTTCCATAAGAATAGTAACGATTGTTCGTTGAATGCTTGCACATAAGTCATTTAAATTTTCCTCAATAAAATTTGGATTTTCTTTGCTCCATTTTGAGAGTTGGTATAGTATGGAAGTTTTAAGACCACTGAAACTATAATCTAATTCTGGAATTTTAGGTTTCGAAAAAACAAATTTTTGGGCATCTCCAAATTTTGCTAATTTGTCAATTAGTGGGCCACCTGGATAGGGCAATCCTAACATTTTTGCTGCTTTATCAAATGCTTCACCTGCAGCATCATCAATTGATTTACCTATAACTTTCATTTCCAATGGATTCTTAACAAGCACCACCTGGGTATGTCCTCCAGAAACTGTAAGGCAAAGGAAAGGAAATGAAGGGAATGTTTTATTGGCGTCTTTGATAAAATGCGCTAGAATATGCGCTTTCATGTGATGAACGCCGAGAAGTGGTTTTGAAGTTGCCAAACTTAAACCTTTGGCAAACGAAACCCCAACCATCAGTGAACCTAATAATCCTGGTCCTTTCGTTACTGCAATACCATCAATTTGATTTAATTTAACTCTTGCAGAGATTAACGCTTCCTGAACAGTTGACCAGATATATTCTTGGTGCTTTCTTGATGCTATTTCTGGAACTACACCTCCATATTTAGCATGGATCAATTGAGAAGACACGACATTTGATAAAATTTTGTTTCCCGACAATACAGCCACTGAGGTATCATCACATGAGCTTTCAATTCCTAGTATGATTGTTGTATCCACTGCCAAAAGATTCTTAAATTTGTGTGTAGGATGACAAAATTACTGAAATATGTGGGAACTTCTTTTGGGCTAGCCTTCGAATGGGTTCTCATATTGTTTATTGTTTGTGCGTTTGCCATTCGAACTTCAGCGTTCCAAACTTTTTTGGCACAACAATTAGCTGCATATCTTTCCTCAGAATTAAAAACGAGCATTTCGATTGATAAAGTGGATATTGTGTTTTTTGATCGCGCCTCTATTGAGGGATTTACGCTGTTGGACCAAAAAAACGATACCTTAATTTGCACACCTCAATTGATGGTAACTATCAATGATTTTGATTTAGAAAACAATGCGTTTGAATTGAATGAAATCAAATTGAATAATGGTGTAATTAACCTTGTAAAAGATAAACAAGGGGCCATGAATTATCAGTTTTTAGTTGATTATTTCTCCTCGGATGAACCGACATCCAGCCCACCACTCAAACTATCAATAGATAAAATCAATTTGGAAGCAATATCTTTTTCTTATAATGATGCTTTAAAACCACCGTTAGCATATGGTGTTGATTTTAATCATTTGTATTTTAAGGATTTAAGTGTTTTACTTTCTGATTTTAATTTAAAAGAAGAGGTAATATCGTTGCAAGTAAGTAAATTGCTTTGTTCGGAAAAAAGTGGTTTCAAATTAAATGAATTTACCACCTTAATTAACATTGGACCTAAAGGAATTTCCTTAGAGAAACTTTTTATTTCATTGCCTGAATCACACATATCGGCAGAATATTTTAAATTAAACTACAATTCATGGGATTCTTTCGATTACTTTGAAGACTCAGTAATTTTTGATGCCTCATTTCAAGCAAGTGACATTTCATTAAAAGACGTATCGTTTTGGGTGCCAAGTATAGAAGGCATGGATGACCACATTCAATTGAAATGTGACATTAAGGAAAATCTTGCCCACTTGAAAATTTCAAATTTGGATGCTAGAATACTCGATCAGACCTTCATAAGGGGGGATTTTACCTTGCCAGATTTCAGGACAAACAATTTAGCGTCATTTTCTTCCAAGATTTCCTCTTCTTATTTTGATTTTCAGGAGCTAGGAAAAATAAAACTTCCTAAAGATTTTGAAAAAATTGATTTTTCAGTGGTAAGAGACGCTATCGGATTTATCGAATTAAAAGAAATTGAATGCAGCGGAAATAAACAAGTTATTTTTTTCAAAGCAAAACAATTGAATTGTTTAAATGGAAGTTTATCGCTTACCAATGGTGTTCAAATACAAAATTCATCTTCCGGGATTTCAATACAACCAATAAAACAAAATGATCCCAATGCACTAGAATTTTTTGCGGTGAATCTTGCAAAATTGACAGGAGATCAACAATTCGGTTTGATTAATGGAAAACTCGGATTTGAAACCTTTCGTTTATCTAAGGATGATGCTTTTCAATTGGATAAATTAAGTGCAAAAATTTCTAGTTTAGATTACCAAGGTTATCCATACCGAAACATCACCGTTGAAGCTCCGAGTATAAATAATGCAGAATTTGCCGGAGGAATTAGCGTCGCTGATCCAAATCTCTTAATGAATCTCTCAGGTAAAGCAAGGTATTCAGGTGAGCAACGTTACAATTTGACTCTTGATCTTTCACATGCGCATTTGAGTAAGTTAGGCTTTGTGACTGATGATAGTTTACAATTATCGACCAAATTGACTATTGATCTTAATGGAAAAAACCTGAACAATGTAAACGGATCAATAAGTTCTGAAATTTCAACGATTGTTCAAGGAAGTAAGTCAATCAAAGTGCCAAGGTTTGATTTAACCGTGAAAAGAGAAAATGGAAAAGAAGATTTCAAACTTTCAAGCGAAGTGGTAAATGCATCGATTCAAGGAAAAATTGATTACAATTCAGTCTTCGAACAATTTACTGAGGACGCATCTGTGGTATTCCCATCTTTATTTTTGACTAAGGCAAAGGCAAAACGAAAAAAACAGAGTGATTTCACTTTTGAAGTAAATGTAGGTGAGACAGATGAATTGTTCGCCCTTTTTGTTCCAGCATTGAAAATAAGTAAAAATACCAAGCTAAAAGGGTCCTATCAATCAGCCAAAAAAGAAATTAATGTGTTATTAACAGCTGATTCGATTGCTTATGATAATTTATCTTTTGAAGGTCTGAAGCTTGATCAATCGATATCTTCTCAGGGAATAAATGGAAGTTGTCAGGTGAAAAAGTTTGACTATGATTCAATAAGTTTTGACAAGCTTTCATTTACAAATCTTGGAAAGAATGGGTTGTTAGAATCCAGACTAACGTGGAATTTGAAAGGAAAAGACAATTCGGAATTGGCTTGGACCACAATGGTTATTGATCAAAATGATTTGCGTTTTACAATTAAACCATCCTTCTTCTCTTTAGAAAATTACCGCTGGGAAATTACAGATGAAACTCAGCTAGCATTAGGCTCAAAGAATTTGAATTTAGACACATTAAGTTTGAAACGGAACAAGCAAAGCATAAAAGTCTTTGGTTGTATTTCTGATAATGACTACGACAAGTTGAAAGTTGAAATAGATAACTTGGAGCTCAAGGAAATTACAGAGTTATTACAATCCGAGTCGACGGTAGAGGGAACTTTCTCCGGGCTTACAACTATATCGAATCCATACAAAAACTTGACAAT
>JBIJBD010000117.1:0-7588 GCA_044345395.1 Crocinitomicaceae bacterium
CTCCATTTGTTGATCATCTCCAGCGATTAATAGCCGTTTTGCGCGTTGGAGCGTACCGATAGAATGACTAAATGGCATCTGACTTGCCTCATCAATTATTGCAATATCAAAAAGTCCAGGTTCTGGAGGAAAGTATGTAGATATGCGTTGCGGATGCATCATTAAAATTGGCTTTAATAAAATCAACCAATGTCGAGCATCACTCTCATACAATCCTCTCAAACTCATAAAATTCTTTTTCTTACTAAATTCTTTGACAAGTATAGTTTTACCTTTTTTTAATTGATTTCTGAATATCTTCTTCTCTGCTGACAATTTTGATGGCGAACTAAGAATTAAATCGTGGTAGGTTTGAAAGGAAATTTTTGACGTTTCAATTAATTCTTTGGCAGTATATCGTTGATTTTCCTTGTTATTCCTTTGGTAACGAAGCGCAGATGTCAACCAATCTACTCTTTCATTTTTTTTTGGAAAAAGTGCATTAGATGTTAATTTTCTCCAATATGCGTGATATATGGATAATTTAAAGTCATTATAAGTAGAACAATTAACAAAAACACGTTTAATGTCAGGAGGAAAACTATCCGTTAATTTTAATTGCTGTTTAAGTGGCTCAATGTTAGTTAGCAGTTGATTCAAATAAACATAAATATCATCAGTTTCTTGAAATTGAAATACGTCTTGAACCCCAATTTTTAATTGTTGAATAATAGGATGAATTGTTTTGTATTCAAGTAATTGATGCGCTTTGAGAGACTTAAACCAACTCCAATCTTCATCATTGTGCTGAAGGGCTAATTGATGGATGGATTTTAAGGTGTGTAAATTATCAATGCCTAGTTGAGATAGAGCAAGTTGGAATTTGTTTTTCTTCTCTTCAAACGCAAAAAACCTTTCCATAGAGGCAAGTGTTGTTTCAGTTGAAAGCTCAGGAGTTCTGACCCATTTTTTCCATATTCGGTTAAATTTTAACCGATTAAAAAATCCATGTTGATAAGAAAGCGTTTTTAACAGGTTTAGTTCTGATCGAGATGGTCTTTTTATCCAATGTTGAAGACTTTCAAACCAAATTTTTTCATCATTTTCAAGTGTTAACCCTGTGCTGTAAAGTTTTGTGAGTTTAACACTTTTCTTGGCAATTATTTCACCATATGACGTATAAAAATGAGAAGTAAAATGTTGAATTTTAAAGAGTTTAACAATCAATGTATCTAGATCCTTCTTTGTTTTAACGGGTAAAAAATCATTAAGTTTATGGAGTTGAAATTTGGTTTTGGTAATTTCTTGTTCAATGATATCCGAAATATTTGAATTAAGCAAATTAGTCTTGGCTAATAATGGGTATAATTCTGGATTTAATTGATTTATCTGCGGATATATATCATCAAAAGAATAGGCTCCAAAATCGAATGAATAGATTGTTTCATTCTTGAAATCCTTCAATTTTTCAAACAAAATATCCATGTGGCACTTATTGGTTGAAATTTTTTCAATGATGGTATTAATTATATCTTCATACGGAAAAAAACATATTGATTTTGTAACTTCATGCCTTGATGAATTTTGAAAAAAATCCCACGTTTTTTTCAAATCAGAAACGATTAATTTTTGTTCATTTTTGGCAAAGTTTAGTAAGCTCAGGTGATGTAATCCAAGAGATTTTAACCTGAAATACACTGCATCAAGTGCAGATTTTTTTTCTGAAGATAATAGGATAGTTTTTTTTTCATGAAGTCCAATACCTATTGCATTCACAATCAGTTGAGACTTTCCTGTTCCAGGTGGTCCTTGAACCAATAACGATTGGCGTTTGAATTTTTCAATGGTTTCTCGTTGGTCGTAATCTGAGTCGATAATAGGTGAATAATCACCAAATATAACTTCCTCATTTTCTTTTGTATCCAATAAAAGCAGTCGCGCCAAGTTTTGAGAGATAGTAAAAACCCCCTCAATTTCCTCAATATCTCGGATCAATTCATACCGATACGGATGAAAATTACCAATAAATGTTTTCGTTGGTTCGGTCAGAATTTCTTGAGGTTTCCTTTTTAAAAAAGTTTCAATTGTAGAGATTTCTTGAAAATTCTTTCTCCCGAATAAATGCACTAAAAAAGGATTTAGAAAAGGCTCACCCAATTTGTCAATTTGAACATATTCTGATGAAGTATTGCAATTTATTTCTTGAATTATTATTGGAACCTTGAGGAATACATTATTTTTTTTTATTGAAGCTACACCTTCAGCAATACACAAGGGGTTAATTCCTGTTTCCTTCTCTGTTTTTTTGGCTAAGGAAACCAATGAATATACAGCCGCTGAGGTAGTTCTCCCTTCTTCATAGAACTGGACTTGTTTCCCGTCTACGGAACACAACGGATCGTCGGGTGAAATTAGTTCATCCAGTTTAATAAAATCGTGAAGTCTTTCGCGAAAAACAGAATCCATTTTTTACTAGACATTTTTTATTCAACGAAGTTAGAAAAAAGGCAACTACTTTTTGTTTTAGTCGTTAGATACTTTGGACAAAAGTAAAATTTAAAATATCTTTGATTCCTATGCATACTTTTTCTTTGAAATCAAGACATTGGCTCAATATCAGCCTTTTTGTGTCTTTCTTCTTTATTTTTCTCACGTCACAATCGTTTTATAGTCAACTTGATGCTAGTTTTTCATCTCCCGATGTTGATCAGTGTCCTAGTAATTTATTTATTATTAATGCTACCAACACATCATATTCAACATACAATTGGACAATTTCCGGTCCTGGTGGTTATTCATCCACGCCATCGGGAAGTTCTATCGCCTTGTTTTTAACTTCTTCAGGACAGTATTCTGTATCATTGTCTGTTTCGAATGGAGGAGCGCCAACTACAAATAGTCAAAGCAATTACCTTACTGTTTACAATAATCCAACAATAAATTATGTATTATCTCCAACAACAGCTTGTACTCCAGGAATAGTTAATTTTAATGGCTCTTGTGCGGCAGGAAGTGGTTCCTTACAAACATTTCAAGTGAATACAGGAAGCGGACAAACCTATAATATTGAGGACTTTTCTCACACATACAACGCAGCAGGCTCCTACACTCCTTCAGCCACTGTAACAAATACGTTTGGCTGTTTCACTTCTCAGAATTTATCAGCAATTACAGTAAATCAATCCGCATCTCTTTCGAGTCCTTTAAACCCTAATTCAATTTGTAGTGGATCAGTTTTTAATTACACACCCACCAGTTCTACGGCAGGATGTACGTATTCATGGACCCGTGCTTTAGTTGCTGGTATTTCAGAGCCTGCATCTTCCGGAAATGGGAATATTTCAGAGACACTAACTAATACAACAGGCTCAAATATATCGGTAATATATCTTGTAACAACAACTGCACCAAACGGTTGTCAAACTCAGCAAAATGTCATTGTAACAGTTAAGGCTTTACCTACGGTGTCTATAAGTCCAGCTAATTTAACGATTTGTAATGGTTCATCGGGAACACTCAGCGCAACAGGGTCCCCCGGAGGAGGTGCCTTTTCTTGGTCCAATGGTTTAGGAACAGCTTCCACCGCTACAGTAAGCGCTGCTGGAAATTATAGTGTAACATATTCTGCTTCAGGTTGTGCTAGCGCTCCTGCAACAGCTTCAGTAACCTTAACCGCAGCTCCCACAGTTTCAGTTAGTGTATCTGAAAATTCAGGAACTGTAAATAATGATGGGACAATTTGTGCTGGGTCATCAGTTACTTTAACAGCTACTCCATCTTCGGGAGGTGGTACATATAGTTGGTCAAATGGTGCGACAACTCAGTCAATAACTGTAAACCCTGCATTAACCACTACCTATTCCGTAACATACACGCTAGGCTGTCCGAGTGCAATAGTTTCCACAGTCATAACGGTAAAAACTTTACCTACTAATAATTATGTTAGTTCGGTGACTAATGCTTGTAGTGCTCCGGTAACAACTAATTATACTTCAAGCGCTACCGCTCCATCCGGGAGTACAATAAGTTCGACAAATTGGACTTTTACGAGTGGAACACCATCTAGTGGTTCTGGTTCCGGTCCAATTTCAGTTAACTATAATTCATCAGGATCTTACGGCATTTCAATGACTAGTATATCGAGCGATGGATGTACCTCGGTGACGAATTTTAATAATGTGATTGTAGTTGGGAATGGAATCACTCCAACATCTTCGTTAAATGTTGGGCCAACAACAAGTTTGTGCATAGGACAAAATTTTTCGTTTCAATATACCGGTGCTGGAGCGGATTCTATTCGATGGGATTACGGAAATGGAACCATTGCATGGGGAACAGAAAGTACAATTATGTCATACAACTATTCAACGCCTGGAACCTATACTGTATCAATGACTCCGTATACGGTAGTTGCAGGTAGTCCACCCCAACTTGGTTGTTCTGGGTCAGTTTCTACCCAAGTAATTACAGTTTTAGGTCCACAAGCAAGTTTTACAACCTCTGCTGTAGTTTGTTCTAATCAATTCACTAGAACATTTACGAATACAACGTCTGGTACTACGGGAAGCACCACGTATTCATGGAATTTTGGTGATGGCACCCCGTTGGAAACAACTCAAAATTCGACGCATACATTTCCAACTACAGGCTCTTTTACGGTTACATTAACAGCCACAGATGCAACAACTGGATGTCCGAGTACTTCGTCATCAGCAACAATTCGTGTAAATCAAAACAACGCGGCCGATTTTCAATCCACACTTTCCGGAATAGTTACAACTTCTGTATGTATTGGAACAACACTTAGTTTCTCGAATATTACACCAGCACCACAATATAATTCAGGTTCCCTACCAAGTTCTACGAGTTCTTCAAATACTCAATGGGATTGGAATACAAATCCAGTTGTTGCTAACCCAGTAACTTTTCCAAATAATTCAGCCTCACTAAGAGGAACCCCCAGAAGTAGAGCGTTTTCAAGTGCAAATGGATATTCTCCCGGGCAATACGGAATTGCCATGTTGAATATTGATAACAATAATTGTAGAGATACAATAATAAAACCAAATTATATCACGGTCCATGGAATTTTAAGTAACTTAATTGTATCCGACACGGTCTGTTCAGGGCAAGCTTTTCAGCCTACAGACAATTCAACAGCTCCAATGTCTTCAATTGCGTCAAGGGTCTGGAATTGGGGTGATGGAACACCGAATACAACTGGTAATATTGCATCACCAACACATACATATTCGAACCCTGGAACCTATACTCTAACCTTGACAATTACAGATAATTCTGGGTTGGGGTGTTCGACAGTAGTAACAAAAACAATTATTGTTCGCAAACCAATTGCAAGTTTTACGATCAGTGAAGATTATATTTGTAATAATCAATCGGTTACAGTAGTTAACAATTCGACAGGTGTGGGTTTAACAACATATTCTTGGTCTGCCACAAATTCAACACCAACCACAGGCTCTGGAATTAATTTTGGAAGCTTTACTTTTAATCAACAAGGAAATCAAACTATTACACTTACTGTCACAGACAATTTAGGATGTTCGGATGATAGTATTGTGCCTATATCTGTTTTTGATGTTTTTGCAGCTGCAATTGCAAATCCAACAAGCTTTTCTTGCTTTAATCCTCCTAACCTTGTTAACTTCACGAATCTTTCCGCAAATAATGTAGATAATAATTCAGCCCAATGGGATTTTGGGAATGGTCAAACATCAACAGTATGGAATCCTTCAACAACTTATGCACTTGCTGGCACATATAATGTTTCACTCACTGTAAGTTCATTAACAGGATGTACAAGTACTCAAAATGTAGCTACTATAACTGTAGGAGGCCCTTCAGGAACATTAGATGTAACGAATACTAACCTCTCAGGTTGTTCATGTTATACAGCAAGCTTTAATGTGACCACTGGTAACGTTACTGAAGCAAAATTATTATACGGTGATGGAGGATTTGTTGATTTGGTTCCAAATTCAACACAAAATATTTCTTATTCATATTGTAATACAGGAACATCTCCAGTCTCATTTACACCTTCTCTCTATATTAGTAATGGGTCATGTAATGGCTTTATAACGTCAAACGAAACCATTACAATTAATCCCATTCCGACAGTTTCTGATCCGACAGACCAAACTGTCTGTGCGACTTCTTCTGTAACTGCCGTTAGTTTCACCGGGAATATTTTAGGAGCTACTTATTCATGGGTTAATAACAATGTTAGCATAGGACTTGCTGCTTCAGGAACAGGTAATATAAATAGTTTTAATAGCAATAACGTGGCCACTACTACCACATCAACAATTACAGTTACGCCATCTCAGACAATTGTAGGAGTAACATGTACAGGAACACCTCAAACATTTACTATTACGATAAATCCTCAAGCTACCGTAAATGCGGGAGTTGATCAGACGATATGTTCTACTGGAACCGTTACCCTTTCAGGCGTGCTTGGAGGAGGCTCCTCAAGTGCCACATGGAGTGGAGGAAGTGGAACATTCACACCAAACGTAACCACATTAAATGCTGTTTATACACCAAGTGCGGGAGAAATTTCGGCTGGATCTGTCACTTTAACCTTAACGACTAATGATCCTGTGGGACCATGTGCTGCCGTGAATGATCAAATGATAGTCACAATCAATCAAGCGGCTACAGTAAATGCGGGAGTTGATCAGACGATATGTTCTACTGGAACCGTTACCCTTGCTGGCGTGCGTGGAGGAGGCTCCTCAAGTGCCACATGGAGTGGAGGAAGTGGAACATTCACACCAAACGCGACTACATTAAATGCTGTTTATACACCAAGTGCGGGAGAAATTTCGGCTGGATCTGTCACTTTAACCTTAACGACTAATGATCCTGTGGGACCATGCGCTGCCGTGAATGATCAAATGATAGTCACAATCAATCAGGCGGCTACTGTAAATGCAGGAATAGACCAAGGAGTTTGTTCGGGCAGTAATGTTTCCTTGACAGGAACTATAGGTGGTTCGGCCACCAGTGGAACTTGGACTGGCGGTAACGGCACATTTACACCTAATTCTTCCACACTGAATGCTTCCTACACGCCAAGTACTTCTGAAATAACTGCAGGTACTTTAACACTAACATTAACAACAAATGATCCTGTGGGTGTTTGTCCTTCAGTGAACGATCAAATGATAATAACTATAAACTCAGGATCTATTGTAAATGCTGGAATTGATCAAGGTGTTTGTAATTCTTCGACAATTCAATTGCAGGGGTCTTTCGGTGGAGCAGCATCATCTGTGCAGTGGTCGGGTGGATTGGGTACTTTTAATCCAAATTCTGCCGCACCTAATGCGATATATTCACCAACTGCAGGGGAAATAGCGGCTGGAATCATAACCTTAACACTTACAACCGATGATCCTGCAGGGCCTTGCCCATCTGGCACTGATCAGGTAACTTTTACATTTTCTGGTCCTGCGACTTCCAATGCGAATATTGATCAAATTATTTGTGCGGGATCTACTGTCACGTTAGCGGGCACCATAGGAGGATCAGCGACAGTTGGAACATGGAGTGGTGGAAGTGGAACGTATGCACCCAATTC
>JBIJBD010000142.1:0-5952 GCA_044345395.1 Crocinitomicaceae bacterium
CTTTATTAGAGAATAGTCCAATAGTTTTTGCGATCCCATCCTTTTCAAATTATTCAGGTTGGGAATCTAAGTTGAACTTAGTAGATGGTGTTTGGAATGGCTTATCTTCTAATGTAATTGACGGACTGCATGCCATGACTATAGTTGGGTATGATGACAATAAAGGAGGAGGTGCATTTCAAATAGTTAACAGTTGGGGAGATGATTTTGGTCAAAATGGATTTTTTTGGTTAAAGTACAGCGATTTAAACTATATTAGATATGCCTATCAGATGGTGCTAGACCCATATAAAAACACTTCTCTGTCGGTCTTTAATAACAATAACAACAATAACAATAACAACAATAATAATAACAACAATAACAATAACACAACAAGTCAAGTAATTCGTTTTTACAACAATTGCCATGAAAAAGTATATATTGGCTTAGCTCAATACAATTCAAACAATTGGAATGCAGTTGGATGGTATCCCGTAACCACCGGATCCTCAATCGATTTAACAATAGGTGAGCGTGATTACGACGATATTTATTGGATTGGACAAATCATTGATAAAAATGGTTCAAGTTGGTGGTACAGTAGCAGTGATGATAATAGTAATTTTTGTTTAGATGATATTAATGCATTTGATATAACTAATAATGCCTACCCATCTTGTCCTAATGTAAGAGGATTCAGAAAAGAATCACCTGGGTACTACGAAACAATCTATTCTAAGTCATTAACCTGTTCTAGTGTTCCGACTAGAGGTGGCGAAATACAATTAAAGTTAACCGATTCAGATTTAAAGGTTGATTCTCGAGATTATATCACTGCCAATAAATTATGGTCCCAAGAATATGCCTTATTTGACTTGCATACAGGCAAACTGATTGAACCAAGTTATGTTAACGGTGAAAAACTGTACAAATTATGGTTATTGAAAGGAAAAAAAGCACAAGAAATAACGTGTAAAGCTTCAGAGCTTGAAAACTATAAACTTTACAAATTCGCCACTAAGGAAAGTGCTGATGCATATTCAAAATTAAAGAAATGAAATTTAAAGGATTTTTATCAATCGTTCTCATCTTTTTGACAACTTGCGTAGTTGGTCAAGTGAGATACAATTCACTTAAGAAATCGAAAAACATTTCAGAATTAACGTTTCTTTTAAAAAATACAAAGTCTAAGCGGAAAAAACAAGAGATTGAGCATAGAATCTACAATGTAAAAAGAGATGAGATGTTCGTTTTAGCAAAGAATTCTCAAGACACAGTGCTTATTCAAAGCTACGTTACAACCTATGAAAATCCAGCGTTTGCCTCTGAATTGAAGGGCTGTACTTATTCATACTTGAGTGTTGAAGACGATATTTCATATTTTAGATCCAAGAAAAGCTGTATTAGCAATTGGAAGAAGGTTCTTAAAAAGGACGTGACGGATACGATAGAAGTACACAGCTTCATTAAGAGTTTTTCTAAATGTGAGATTTGTTCTGTAGCTCGAGATACACTCTATCAGCGAGCATTAAGGCATTATTTTAAGGAAATTTTATTGGCCGATGAGAATATGTTGCCCCTTGATCAATTGAATAAAAAGATTACGCAATACACTGCTAATTATAACAATGAGGTTCACATGAAAAAGATAAAGGAAATTCAACTGTATAATTCAAGATTAGAGCAACTTATTAATAGTGAAAAGACAACAAGAAATGTAGCGGAATTCATAGCTTTAGATCCTTTCAATCCGCGAGTTAACCAGTTGAATACTCCATTAAGAGCATCATGCCTAGAACTGGATAAACGTATCTTAAAAACAATTAAGAATCTTTCTGTTGAAAAATTGATGGTATATTCCGATAGTATTTTTAGTGAAGACGGAAAAAGAGAATTCCTAAATCTTATTAAAAGCAAAGGGATTAAAGGTAATATTATTCATAGCCTTGGAGAAAATAAAAATACCAATCATAAATTTAATCCAACGGATGGTTATTCTACCGTATGGTTTTATAATTATTCCGAAGAACCAATGATTGTTCAATTAGCGGGTGCTTTCCTTTTGGAAATTATCGTTGAGCCAAACTCGAAAAAAGTAAAAACTATTAAAAATGGCGTATACGGAATCCAGCTGAATGCTCCAATTTATGGTAAGAATAGCAACCAAGTGGAAGAGATAATTTTTCGAGATGGTGCCATTATTAAAGGAATTTCTAAGAATAAAAAGATCATTTCTAATCACTACGAACCTGTTTCGACTAAATAAAAGTAATTATGAAGAAAAGTATAACTCGGCCTTTAATTTTATTGGTTTTTAGTATTTTTAATTACCAAACATTTGAAGCGCAAAAAAACCTAGAAGATTTAGATGAGCTATTGGTTATTTGTAATGCCAACAAATCTAAAAAGATAACCACAAGGGGAGGAGGTTATCCCGCAGCATATTCAGTTCGTTCATTTGCTCCGGTTTCTATTTATTTCAATTCAGGCTTTGGACTTTCAAAACCTAATTTTGCGGTTACGGCAGTGTATCAGGGTTTAACAACAGCCAAGCGCCTCTCGTCTAATTCAAAGAATTTACCTGCCTTTGATTACAAGTATGTATTAGCAAAAGAAAAGTCTATCTATCGATTCAACGAAGGATATGATTGTGATCAACCTTATAAAGAGGAACACATTATGAAGTCGTTAGGAATCATTGAGCAATTCGGTTCGATTCCTTTAACATCAGAATCAAAATGTCTTGTTGATCCTTCCGAATCAACTGAAAACAAGTTGAAAAGCTATACTGTACTTTCAACTGTAAGCGACAAAGAAAACGGAATTAATTATGAAAATGCCTTGTATGATGTAAAACAGGCATTGAATGAACGCAGTGCAGTGGTTGTTGTTATGAATATGATTGATGTATGTCACTGGTATAGATATATTAGCGAATACATGTGTTTTATTGGTTGTGAGTATGGTGAACATGACTTTGAGTATCCAATTGTGAAGGATAAGTCGGTGTATCTTCCAAATCCTAAAATTAAAGACTTAAATGGATATAAACATGCTTTTACCATAGTAGGATATGACGATAATAAACTTGGTGGCGCTCTAGAACTTCAAAACTCTTGGGGAACAGAATTCGGTGACCAAGGATTTATTTGGATAAAATATGAAGATATTTTTTCCAAAAATGCTTCGCCTTTATTTTATGAATTAGTGGCAGAATAGAACGAAATGAAAACAATTAAAACAATGAAAACAATGAAAACCACGATTACCCTCTTCGGACTTTTTATGAGTCTGAGTTTTAACAGTATTTCTCAAACAAAACACGCCTTACTTTTAGGTGTGGGTACTTATCCCGAAAGAGCCCAAGGTGGGAAATGGGGTAATTTGAGTTCTGAAAATGACATTTTACTGGTAAACGATATGCTTGTCGGGCAGGGATTTAGTTCTCAAAATATCAAAACTCTTTTGAATGAAAAAGCTACAGCCAAAAATGCCATGGTCGAATTAGATGCGTTGTTGTTGCGTTTGAAAAAAGGAGATGTTGTTTATGTGCATTATTCTGGACACGGACAGCAAGTAGCGGATGTGAAGAAAGGAGAATTTCCAAACCTGAAATTTGTTGAGAAAGATGAAATTGATGGGTATGATGAGGCTTTGGCAATGTATGATGCTGCTGTTTATTACTACAACGGGTATGACTACAGCGGACATTTAATTGACGATCAGTTAGATTATTACGTGACTAAGATCGAGGAAGCAATAGGAGATAAAGGACACCTAGTTATGGTTTTAGATGCTTGCCACTCTGGAACGGGGACACGTGGTACTCCCTCAACAAGAAGACGTGGTTCTAGTTCAAAATGCGAACCAGAGGATTACACGCCAGATTACACGGCCAAAGACAAAAAGAATTTTTCTGAAGCAAATTCTATTAATGGAAATGGGATTAAAACTATTTTCATGGGATGTAAAAATGATGAGGTAAATTATGAAATGGAGGTTAATGGAAAAGGTTACGGCTCGTTGACCTATGCAATGGTGGAGGCAGTTTCGGGATTGAAATCGACAGCTAGTTACCAAAATGTTTTTAAGATTGTTTTCGGAAAATTACTCGATAATTCAGCAGGAAATCAACATGCTGATATAGAATCGGAAGAAGTAAATAGTCTGTTTTTTGGCGGCGCTACTGTTCCGTTTAGTGAAAACTACCGCATTAAAGAGGTGATTTCTGCATCTAGAATTCGAATTGCAGGTGGTATGGTACATGGGATCAACGTGGGAGATAGCATCGGAATAACACCGCTAAATAGTAATTCTTCGGAAATTAAAGTAATCGAAAAGGGCGTTGTAGTTGAGGTTCTTGGAAGTGAAAGTATTGTAGAGAAAAAAGATATTTTTAAAAAAGTAAATAAAGCAAATTACGCGCAATTCTCAAGTAAAAGAACATATGAGGTATTTTCAGGTCAACGAATAAAAGTGCTATTAGATACTAAGGACAATAAAGAACTGACAAAAAAAATCAAGAATTTACTGGTTAACGACGCGAATATCGAATTGATTGAAGGCAAAGAAACTAAAGATCCACAGCAGCGAATTGATTATATCGTAAAAGCCGATAAAAATGGAAAGGTGATCATCGAACTTCCACACACAAGAAATCCGTTTAAAAGGATGGAAGCTAAAGATTTGTCAATTAAAGAAAATCAAGACACTTTGGTTTTATTTTTACACCAAGCCCTCAAGTTAGACTATTTTAATCAACTTGAGTTGACAGATCCGAAGATTAAAATTGATGTTTCGTTAAGCGAATTTACTAGCGATGAATATTTGAAAATAGTAGAGAATTATGCAGCAGATTTAGGCAAAAACAACTACATGAGGGCCTTGAAGGTGAAGATTAAAAATAATTCATCAAGAATGGTCTATGTATATGCATTACACCTATCTAATACTAAAGAGGTTACTGTTATTGATTTGGACAGAAATAATAAATTCTTAGAGTTAAATCCGAATATTGAGGAAAGTTTTGAAGATAAGTTCATTTTCGCATGTCAAGATTCCGTTGATTGTGGATTGGATAAATTATTTTTCTTTGCGAGTCCTGAAAAAATGGATTTTTCCGTAATTGAAGAATTGGGTAAAACCGCCGCTATTACAAGAGGTGCTGGAGATGCTTTTGCGAAATTAATTGCAGACGGGTCTGAAGGTAAAACGCGTGGTGCTAACGCGGTATCAGGTGTTCATTTAGTAAAAGTTGATTTTGAATATTCTTTTCCAATTCCTAAATCAAAAAATAACAATGTTACAACTGTTACACCAGTAGAAACACCGGTGCAACAAGTTGTGCCTGCCGAAGGTGGTAAGGACAAGAAGTCAAAAAAGAAAAAGAATAAAAACTAAATCATTTTTTAAAAGCTAAGAACGAATTTATGAGAACAAAAATTAGTTTGATCATAGGAATTGCCTTTCATGTAGTGCTATTTAACGCGCAAAGGACCTTTATTTTGAAATACAATGTTGAAGATAAGAAATACGATTTATACAAAGAACCTGAAGACAAATCATCAGACCCTCAATTGGTTAAAAAAACAAAATTTAAAGAAGGTGATGTTGTCCGAGTTAAGGTTGAGAATTATAATCCTTTCAAGTACAAGGTTATTATAAAACAAAAAGAAATACGTCAACAGCTAAACGCCGAATCCTCCTTAATCGACGGAGCGGTAGAAATTTTGGGAAAATCAAGTGTCTTGGGTAGTTTTTTAACAGATAACGGTTTGCCAATTGGTAGCTCACGAGGATTCGGTTCGAAGTCAAGAGGTACTGAAGAATCTGCAAAGTATGATGAATATCTTTTTGGAAAACCTGAGGGATTGACTGCATACAATACCCTCAAAAGTCAATTTCAAAAGGATTACAAATCCTATTTTCAAATGGTGAATTCTTCTGAAACTTTAATAGAACAAATGAGGG
>JBIJBD010000119.1:0-7517 GCA_044345395.1 Crocinitomicaceae bacterium
CGTTTGTTTTCGAGCGTGAGAATGGAACACTAATACTTGTGAATTCCTTTAAGGGAAGTATTAAAGAATTAAAAGATGTTAATTCTAATACTCCTTCAGATATTGTAATTGAGTTCAAATCCGAAAAGGAGGGTGTTTATTTTTATTGTATATTCAATTGGATTAATCGAAAATATATTTATTCTTCATGTGAAAGGATAAGTTACGACCAAGGAAGAACTCAACATTTCATAAAGACAGAAGAACAGGAAAAAGTAACTAAAGAGGTAGAAAAAATTATTAAAGAGGAAAGTTTTGCGTTTTAGTTTATTGATATTGATTCTAGTTCTAGTTTCGTCATGTTTCCATGGAAATCGTTTAGACGAGGTTAAATATGATAAGTTGTTTCATGGGGGACAATCTCGCATCTGGATACTAAGTTTTGGAGCACCAAGTGATGATTCAGATAATTCGCATAGGTTTAAGAATGAACTTCTTATTTTTTCTTCAAATGGCAATGTTTTACTCTCTGATTTTTCAAAACTATATCAAGGCGAAGGTAAAAAAGGAACTTTTTCAGTGTATTCGACTAACAAAGAATTAGATATACAATTTGGAGGAGAGCGTTGGTTCTTTACTTTTGAAGTTAAGGATGAGCACCACATCATTTTGAAGCCCAATGAAGGTAGTAGTACCTCTCAAATTTTGCATTTGTTTTCAGTGCCTGAAATTTAAAATTTCTCGAATGCTCCTAAACCAAAAAGAGCAAAATCGAATCTGGCTGGATCAATGGGATCTATTTTTATAAGTACTTCTTTTAATTCTTCATTTGATGTCCAATCATTTTGTTTTCGATTAAGAATTCCTATTTTTCTTGCAATGTTTCCGGTGTGCACATCAAGTGGAACATAGAGTTCGCTTGGGGAGATGTTTTGCCAAATTCCAAAATCCACACCTTTTGTGTTGGGGCGTACCATCCAGCGAAGAAACATAACCAATCGTTTTGCCGCAGAACCGCTTTCTGGATTTGAAACGTGTTTTGAAGCTCTTGGGTCATGAGGTAAGGAAAGGAAATTGGAGCGAAAAGAAATGATTCTATGTTTAATTCCTTGCTGAGTGTTACACATAAATTGTGCTTCTAACCCTCCGGTAAGATAACAATGTTTCAGTGCGGTGAAAAAGTAATTCAAGTCTTGTGAATTAAATGTTCGGTGAACAAATGAGAATTCATTACTTGGTTCATAATTCATAATAAAATCGTAGGGAGAATCGCCCATGATACGTATTAATTTTTCGCCACTATTGATAATGGATTGTCGATTCCCCCAAGCGATTGTGGCTACTAAAAAAGCAACGATTTCAATATCTTCTTTTTGGGTGAAACGCTTTGGAATCTGAATCGGATCATGTTCAATAAAATTCGGATTTTCATAATAGTCACTTTTAAATAAAAGGAACTCTTTTAATTCCAAGTCCATTTTATATAAATATTCCGTCTTTCATAGTGAGTTGTCGATCTGCCATTCCTGCAAGTTCTTCATTGTGCGTAACGATTACAAAAGTTTGCTTAAATTCTTCGCGTAATTTAAAAAACAATGCATGTAATTCTTTTGCATTTTTTGTATCGAGATTTCCTGAAGGCTCGTCAGCAAGAACAATACTTGGTTCGTTTATCAATGAACGGCATACAGCAATTCGTTGTTGTTCTCCGCCTGAGAGTGCATTTGGTTTATGATCTTTTCGGTGATCAACAGAAAGTTTGTTTAATAAAAACATTGCTCGCTCATGGAGTTCATTACGATTATTACCTGCAATCATCCCCGGAATCATCACGTTTTCTAAAGCGGTAAATTCAGGCAGCAATTGATGGAATTGAAAAATAAAGCCTATATTTTTATTACGAAAAGCAGCCAAAGACTTTTGATTCAATGCAAAAGGAGAAATTCCATTTATTTGTAATTCTCCATTATCTGGTTTGTCCAAGGTGCCGAGTATTTGCAATAAGGTTGTCTTCCCTGCTCCAGATGACCCAACAATAGATACGATTTCACCTCTAGAAACTTCTAAGTTTACACCTTTGAGAATTGACAGTTCACCATAGGTTTTTACGATATTCTTAGCAAGTAGCATTATGGATTTAATTTCAAATTGTGACCAAATTTATCTCTTTTGACTTTCAGGTAATTAGCATTATGTTCATTACTTTCTATTTCTAATGAAACATTTTCAACAATTTCTAAACCATAACCAATCAATCCCGTTCTTTTCTTTGGGTTATTTGACATCAAGCGCATTTTTCTTACGCCCAAATCCCGTAGCATTTGAGCGCCTACGCCATAATCTCTTTCGTCAGGCTTGAAACCGAGTTGAATATTCGCATCAAAGGTATCGTATCCTTCCTCTTGTAATTTGTATGCTTTTAGTTTATTTACCAATCCAATTCCTCTGCCTTCCTGATTCATATAAACGATTACGCCTTTTCCTTCTTTTTCAATCATCTCCATAGCTTTATGTAGTTGAGGGCCGCAATCACATCTACAAGAACCAAAAATATCTCCGGTTAAACACGACGAATGTACTCGAACAAGTATCGGTTCTTCCTCCTTCCATTCACCTTTTACTAACACCAAATGATCCATATCTGTATTTCGATCTTTGTAGGCGTATAGTTGAAAATTGCCTAGGTCGGTTGGTAAATGCACATCAACAACGCGTTCAACATGCGTTTCATTGGTGATTCTGTACTTTATTAATTCTTCAATGGAAACAATTTTTAGATCGAAGCGTTTGGCAATTTTTATCAACTGTGGTAGTCTAGCCATTGAACCATCTTCATTTAATATCTCAACGATAATACCAGCTTCTTCAAAACCTGCCATTCTCGAAAGATCAACAGCCGCCTCGGTATGGCCTGCACGACGCAATACGCCACCTTTTCTTGCTCTAAGTGGAAAAATATGTCCGGGTTTACCAAGCTCTTCTGGACGTGTTTCGGGATTTATAAGTGCTAAAATCGTTTTTGATCGATCACTCGCACTTATTCCAGTTGTGCATCCATGTCCAATGAGGTCAATGCTAACGGTAAACGGGGTTTCATAAGCTGCAGAATTATTTCTCACCATCATTTCAAGTCCCAATTGATCGCAGCGGTCTTCACTCAGTGGTGCACAGATAAGCCCACGGCCATGGGTAGCCATAAAGTTGATGATTTCTGGCGTTGCATTTCTAGCGGCGGTTAAAAAATCTCCTTCATTTTCACGGTCCTCATCATCAACCACAATAATTACTCTTCCATTTTTTAATTCTTCTATCGCCTCTTCTATTGTATTTAATTTGAATTCCATGAGTTAAAAATACGTTAAATTAAGTTGTTAATTGAGTGGGATTCGGGCTAATGTTTCAAGGTAATAACCCCAAAATTTTTGCACCGAACTTATTTGTACTTTCTCATCTGGTGAATGTGCTGCTCTGATGTTAGGTCCGAATGATATCATATCCACTCCCGGTAAATGTTTACCTAATATTCCACATTCTAATCCTGCATGACAGGCTTTAACCTTTGGTGATTCATTAAAGAGTTCTTTGTACAAAGGCTCCATTAGTTGTAAAATACCAGATGATGGATTTGGTTTCCACCCCGGATAATCTCCTGTTTGTTCAACATGCGCCCCCATGTTTTCGAATGCACATCGTATAACCATGGATACTTCCTCCTTTGTTGACTCTACGCTACTTCGCTGAAGAGATTGTGTTGTAAAGTTACCATCTTTTACAATTACGCGTGCCAAACTTGAGGATGCTTCAACGAGACCAACAATGTCTGGACTCATACGAAACACACCGTTATGAACAGCATTTAGAACGTTTAAAATTCTATTGAAATCATCTGAATGAACCGCTTGACTTTCACAGTAAATTGGAGCTATTTGAATATGAGTATGTGGTTCTATGCGTTGATATTCTTCTTTTAAACTATTTGTTATTCGAACAAAATGGTTTCGTACATCTTGTTCATCATCAAGCGCAATGATAGCAGTCGCTTCTCTTGGAATAGCATTACGAAGACTTCCTCCATCAAAACTAACCAGTTGAAAGTTATTCGTTTTAGCTAATTCCCAGATAATTCGGGCCATCCATTTATTGGCATTTCCTCGACCTTTATCTATGTCCATACCCGAATGACCTCCTAACAAGCCTCGTATGGTAATTTCGTAAGTTGTTGAATTTTCAAACAGAGGAACTTTTTTATAGGAATACGATGTATTTGTATCGATTCCACCTGCGCAGCCTACTGAAAGTTCATCGTCGTCCTCTGTATCAATATTTAAAAGTATTTTACCTTGAAATAATTTGCCGTTCATATTCATCGCACCTGTCATACCTGTTTCTTCATCAATAGTGAAAAAAGCTTCAATTGAAGGATGTGGGATATCGTGTGAAGATAAAATTGCCATGATTGCTGCAACACCAATTCCGTTATCGGCTCCAAGTGTTGTTCCATTTGCTTTTATCCAATCTCCGTCTATTATCATGTCAATACCTTGATTATCGAAATCAAAAACGGTATCGGAATTTTTCTGGTGTACCATGTCTAAATGTGCTTGAAGAATTACTGTCTTCCGATTTTCCATTCCGGATGTTGCTGGTTTTTTAATAACTACATTTCCAATATCATCTACAAGGGTTTCTAACTTCAATTTTTCTCCAAATTCAACCATAAATTTTCTAACACGCTCCTCTTTTTTTGAAGGCCTTGGCACACTATTTAAATCGGCAAAATGTGACCAAAGTGCTTTTGGTTCTATGTCTCGAATTGTCATCATTAAGGAAATTTAGGGTATTGAAGAAAATTAGGATCTCTTTTTTCAAGGAAAGCATGTTTTCCTTCTTGTGCTTCTTCCGTTAAATAATAGAGTAGGGTAGCATCACCGGCTAATTCCATCAGTCCGTGTTGACCATCTAATTCTGCATTCATCGCGCGCTTGATCATCCTGACGGCTAATGGACTTCTTTTCATAATTATATGGCACCATTCTACAACAGTGTCCTCCAATAGCGATAGTGGAACAACTTTATTTACCATTCCCATTTTCTCAGCTTCTTCTGCTGTGTATTGATTACATAGAAACCAAATTTCTCGTGCTTTTTTCTGACCAACGTGTCTTGCCAAAAAGGAACTTCCAAATCCACCATCAAAGCTTCCAACTTTTGGACCCGTTTGTCCGAATTTTGCATGGTCCGCGGCTATTGTTAAATCACAAACTACGTGAAGAACATGACCTCCACCTATAGCATACCCATTTACCATAGCAATAACTGGTTTTGGAAGGGATCGAATTGCTTTATGTAAGTCTAAAACATTAAGTCGAGGAACTCCATTCTCCGAAATGTAACCACCAATACCTTTAACATTCTGATCACCTCCCGAGCAAAATGCTTTGTCTCCTTCACCTGTAAATACAACAACATTTATATCTTGGCGTTCACGGCAGATTACCATAGCATCGAGCATTTCAAAATTAGTTTCTGGTCGAAACGCATTGTAAACATTCGGCCTGTTAATAGTTATTTTAGCTATTCCTTCGAAAAACTCAAATTTTATATCCTGATATCCTTTAATCGTCTCCCACTTTCTCATATGTAATTCAAAATAGATTACAAAAATAACAAGAATGCCCCAAGAAAGGTTTAAAAAAGTAGTTAACACCCCATCTTCATCTTTTTTACGTTATATTTATTATAAATGCTCCATCTTGAACAATCATTGGTTACAGCGGTGCTAAAAGAAGACCGCAAAGCGCAAATTGCTCTGTACAATTTGTGTTTTCCAGTTTTGATTGGAATGGTTCGGCGTTTTCATGCCAATAAAGAAGATCAAGTTACGTTAGTTAACAATGCATTTATGAAGATTTTGGCTCATTTACACGCGTTCGACGGAAAGTATTTTGAATCTTGGATACGACGAATAATCACTAATGAAATTATTGATGATTTCCGAAGAAATAAAAAATATAAGGCCGCATTTACCTTTGGTGATAGCTATCAGAATGATGAATCCGTGAGTCCTGAAATTGATGAAGTTTTTACTAAACAATATTTACAAGAACTTCTCTATAGTTTGTCAACACCATGCAGAGCTGTATTCAATTTGCATGTGTTGGAGGGATATTCGCATAGGGAAATAGGAGAGATGTTGGGAATTTCGGAGCAAACATCCAGGAAAAAATTGAAAGAATTATTAAAAAAAGAAAATGAATATGAGGGCCGATAAGGATTTGGATTCACTTTTCAAGGAAAAGTTCGGTGAGTTTTCGTCTGAGATCCCGTCGGAATCTTTTTTGGAAGATTTGGATCGAAGATTAATGAGTAAAAACTCAAAAAAGAGATTAGGATATTGGAAATGGTATCTTTCATCACTATTGCTTTTAATTTCATTGGTAGGATGGGCAACCTGGTATTATTATTCGTCAGGACAAGTTAAATCTGAACCTAAATACCATCAATTACATCATACCAATGAAAAATTACAAAGCTCTGATATTAAAACAGATAATCCATCAAATAGAAAGATTAAGTGTAAAAATAGTTCATTGTTCAAACATGTTGCGGTAAGCATATCCAATACATACAACAGAATGAGTGGTGAGGAAGCTTCTTTAATTTATGAGAAGGGTTCTTTAATGGTTGATACTAATTTATCAGAAACCAATAACGAACAAATCATCAGTGAAATACCAATTGGAAATGAGACAAAAGTGGACACTTTAACGTTAGTGTCAGCTAAAGAGTTGGTTGATTCATCTGCAAAGGAAGAAAAAAAGAAGACTACCGAACGTTCTAAAAATAATCCACAACAAAAGAAAAAATGGCAATTTTCAGCTGCTGTGCTCAATGGGGTCAGTCAAATCTATTCGTCCAAAGGAACACCGAGTCTTTCTGCGGCACAACAAGAAGTGTTCACTTCAAACTATACAGAGGATGATCTTAAAAATGTTATCAGAAATAGGAAAGCAATAGAATCATCTTTAACATCATGGGACTTGTCCATTCGATTAGAGGCTAATAGATCTAACATGGTATTGTCAAGCGGTTTGGATTTTATTCGTTTGGGTGAGCGCATCACGTTTAACGATACGGCAGGATTACAGCAATTGAATTCTTTTTCCTATGTTAATTTACCACTAAACATGGGGTGGAAAAAGGCGTTTAATAAATTTAGCATTCAACCATTTGTTGGTGCGGCACTAGGATTCTCTGTAGGCAATTCAGTCGGCAATTATATCATTTCCAACAACCTATCATCCGATTACATGGTAAGTAACAACCGATCAGAATCTTTCGTGTTGATGGGTCAATTGGGTTGTATGTTAGAATACGTATCCATTTCGGGATTCAAAGTTATGTTATCTCCGATGTTAAGAAGTTCTCTATCTAAAGTTGTACACGATGGGCTAATTACGACTCATTATACTTCTTTTGGTGTTCAAATTGGTATTGGATATCAATGGTAATTCGTATACTTGTTAGATGAAATATGG
>JBIJBD010000014.1:0-22770 GCA_044345395.1 Crocinitomicaceae bacterium
TAGGCTATTTAAGTGACCTAAGAGTCATAAAATCCTTTTCACAAAAAAAGGTGTAAGTTTCAAAACATAGAAAAGCTTAGGTTACTAAAATATAAAAAAACTAGTTCAATACTGTAAACTTTTTAATTACCTTTAGTCCATGAAAAAAGCATTATCCTACACATTATTGGCTTGCATGCTATTCATGCAGCACCTGGTTTTTGCGCAACAGAAATGGAAAAAGTTTAAGTCCAAAGACTTTGATTATTCCTTTGAATTACCGGGGAATTTTAACGAAAGCGCCATTGTGGCAGGTGGGACGATAGTGTATTACGTAGACACCAACATGGCAGATGTCTCCATATTTGTAGAGTCGGGAAATAACGAAACACCTATCGACAGTTTATTTCTGGAGCACAAGGAGAATTATTCATTTATCAGTCGAGAATTTCTTCAAAAAGATTACTTCATTATAAGTGGCGAAGAAAACTCATTTGGTAAATTTTACACCTACGAAAAATGTGTGTTCAAAAATGGATTCCCGAACACCTTGCGCATCTTTTATCCTGAAAAAAACAAGCGTTATATGGAAACGTTGATTCCTAAAATCGGAGCTTCGTTTAAGTAAAGATCAAACTTCCACCTCGCTTATCGGAGTAAAAAACTGTGTTTGGAAATCAAGAAGTCGTTCTTCTTCTGTATTCAGTGCGCTGATCAACACACGGCATTTTGGTAAGCTTTCTGCCAATCGCGTTAAATTTCCTTTCATTCCCAAACGCATCAACTGGTCAGCATCGAGAACAGCAAAGAATTTAATTTTCCCCATGTTAAAGCCATTCTGAAAGTACAATTCCGTGCTGCGCTTTACGGTGCCAATAATCACTTCTGTACCGTCGAAAAGATCATTGCGTTGTTTAAGGATATTGCCTTTATCTGTGACCATATCAACGGTTAAATCCATGTCTTTAGCCAAATCTTTTAATTGTGCTTCTATGGCTCGCACTTGGTCATCGGAACTACACAAAATCAGCGCGCGAGGAGAACCTTCTTCTGCTTGAGGAACAAAATGTGCTATTATTTCAGGAAGTTCCGTTAAACAATCCTCTGATCGCCCGTTTACCATCACATGATGTCCAGCTTTCAGTAATTTGAGAAGTGATGTGCTCATGGATTTAGTTTTGCATTGTTGAGGTGTCGCTGACCATCTCTTTTGGTTTTTTTATCCAAATTCTTTTGAAGGGCCTCTGTTAAGTTAATACCGGTTTGATTTGCAAGGCAAATAAGTACGAAAAACACATCCGCCAATTCATCCGCCAACTCTTTTCCTTTGTCACTTTCCTTTTCACTTTGCTCGCCATAACGTCGCGCCATAATACGTGCAACTTCCCCTACCTCTTCCATCAATATCGCGGTATTGGTGAGTTCATTGAAATAACGAACTCCAACACTCGTTATCCACTCGTCTACAATGTCTTGTGCCTTTTGAATTGTCAAGTTATCATTCATAGGTCAAATTTACACAAGCAGAAGCACTTTCTAACGTCGATTGAAATTCTTTTACGAAATTTGTTTGATTCAAACCACATGGAAAAATTACAGAATTTTATCAATGGAGCGTATTGTCCGCCCGTTTCCGAAGAGTACTTTGACAATTATGAACCGGCCACCGGGGATGTATACAGCCTTATACCAAATTCAGACTCTGAGGATGTTGCCCTGGCGGTCACGGCAGCAGAAGCAGCGTTTCCTTCATGGAGCGGAATGTCTTTGGAGGAGCGAAGTAAAATTCTGGTTAAATTGTCCGAAGGTATAGAAAAGAGAATGGATGAATTTGTGGCGGCAGAAAGTCGCGACAACGGAAAACCCCTTTCGTTAGCTGCCCATGTGGATATTCCACGAGCGGTTTCCAATTTTCATTTTTTCGCGACAGCCATTCTTCATTTTGCCTCAGAATCCCACTACATGGAAGGTGTAGGGGTGAATTATACCACACGAAAACCAATTGGAATAGTCGGATGCATTTCTCCTTGGAATCTTCCGCTCTACCTTTTTTCATGGAAAATTGCTCCTGCCTTAGCCGCCGGAAACTGTGTGATTGCAAAACCTTCGGAAGTTACGCCATATACTGCCTACCTTTTGGGTAAAGTAGCACAAGAAGCGGGTGTGCCTCCGGGAGTGCTCAATATTCTTCACGGTACCGGTGCACAAGTTGGAGATGCCATCGTGAAGCACCCAAAAATAAAGGCAATTTCGTTTACAGGAGGAACAAAAACAGGGGAATATATCGCTCAAACAGCGGGGCCAATGTTTAAAAAACTCTCCCTTGAATTAGGCGGAAAAAATGCTAACATCATCTTTGCGGATTGCGATTTTGATGACATGTTAAGTACAACCATACGTTCTTCATTTGCCAATCAAGGACAAATTTGCTTGTGCGGTTCCAGAATTTTTGTTGAGCGTCCTATTTATGAGCGCTTCAAGCAAGCCTTTGTAGAAAAGGTAAGCCGATCAAAAGTTTCCTTTCCAACTGATCCCGAAGCCAAACTTGGCGCCGTGGTGTCAAAACCTCACATGGAGAAAATATTAAGCTACATCGAATTAGCAAAGGAAGAAGGCGGAACAGTTTTAACAGGTGGTCATCGCGTGTTACTTGATCCGCCATATGAAAATGGCTACTACATTGCACCGACAATTATTGAGGGCTTAGCTTACACATGCCGCACCAATCAAGAGGAAATTTTTGGACCTGTAGTGACCATTACGCCATTCGATACGGAGGAAGAGGCACTGAAAATGGCTAATTCGACGGAATATGGTCTTGCCGGAACGGTATGGACCAGCAACTTGAAAAGAGCACATAGGGTTGCCGATAACCTGCAGTCGGGGATCGTTTGGGTGAATGCATGGTTGGTGCGTGATTTACGCACACCATTTGGTGGAGTGAAGTCATCAGGTGTTGGAAGAGAAGGCGGCTGGGAAGCCTTGCGGTTTTTTACGGAAGCAAAAAACATATTCATCAAGTCATGATAAAAAAATCTATCGTATTCAGCAGTTTGTTGATTACTTCGGCATTTGCACAAGAATGGTCCCTGAAAGAACCTTTATTGTTGCGTGTGAAAAAAGACACCATATACACTTTGTACTACCATTTTGGCGATGAGTTCAATGGTACTAGTTTAGACCTCAACAAATGGCACGACAATTATCCTTGGGGTGGTGTCAATCCTCGCTATAACATGGCGCCTTCACCTGAAATGGTTAAACTTGACAAGGGGATGTTACAGTTAACAATTTCTAAAACAGATCGCAAACAAACGATCCCTGACTGGATGTTAACAGATGAATATAAAAAGGAAAATGCACCCTATATCGTGGAGGGAAACAAGGCACAGCTTTACTACTTAACCTCTGCTATTTATTCAAAGAAAGATTTTAGATACGGCTACTTCGAAGCTCGCATGAAAGCACCAGTAGGTAAAGGAATTTGGCCGGCGTTTTGGACCTATGGACATAATAACAAAGACGAAATAGATTTTACAGAACTAAAGGGTGAGCGGATGGATAATTACCATATTGATGTCCACCATCCTGAAAAAAAAGTGGAAACCTATAAGAATGCGTTGGGAGCAAGGGTTCGCTATGGTGCATGGATAAAATCTTCATACCCCATAATTGACCGATGGGTAACGTTTTCGGGATATTGGGAGCCGGGACGTTTAACTTTTTTCATGGACGGAATGCCGACAGGAGTATTTGAAGGAGACTTTCCTACTGATCAAAACATTGTATTGAATTCCTCCCTTGCTGTGAAGGGTCAAGCGTTTGAACCTGGTCCAGACGCAAATACACCTTTTCCAAATACATTTTTGGTTGATTATGTGCGTTTATGGAAAACAGATTATCAGGCACAAAAAGGGATTGTGGTGGATCGTAATCTTTCGGATGAAAAAGAAATGGCCATAGTAAATGAAAATCAGAAACCGGCAAAACTCAACAAAAAGCGAGACTTGAAAAAAGAGGAAGGGTTTATTTCAATTTTACCCACTAAGAATAAGGGGACGGTTATTCAGGTAACGCTGGCCGGAATCTCTGAACCTGTTCATTTGAGTTTATCACAAGCGGAGAACAAGCAGTCTTCTGAGTTTTCTCAAACCCTAATAAATAAAAGTCAATTGGTGAATTTATCTCATTTACCCTCAGGTAAATACATCATACGCATCGAACTTGGCGAAAATACCTGGGAAAAATCGCTCGAAATTAAACATTAACCGAAACGTTTTCCTGCCACGAGTTTAATGCTGTAAAAATACTGCCTAAAGGTCAAGTCATTGAACTGCATGGACTTGTTGTCAAAATCAGTAACTAAAAACACAAACCAATCTGGAACGGAATATCCACCCATAAGACGAAAATCATACCTAGGAGCAAGTCCAAGAAAAACGCGGTCTGCCCCTGAGGTAGCACTGTAACCTTTTGCTTGTACAACAGCACCCAAACCGGCCCAACCCGAAAACTGCCAATTGTTCAATCGATTTACGTAAGCATACCCCGGAATTAATCCCACATCAAAAGAACCTACGCGGTTTGCAAGTGTTCGCGTTTCGCTGTTATTTGTTAGGTTTAAGGGTAAAATCGGATTTCCAAGGTTATCTAATCCAAAAATATTAAAACAGCCTTTTAAATACCAAGTCTTTACCTCTTTTAAATAATGTGCGCGTTTTCCTAACAAGGCATTGATTTTAAAATTCTTATCACGAAAATACCAAGTTCCTAACGAAAAATTATAGGACAGCAGGTTTGGAAAAAGCTCATTCTCAGCAATGATTTCATTGTTCCACTGTGCGGCGTTAAGCGCAGCATATCCACGGCATAAGTTTAGTTGCGTTTCAATATAAAAATTACGAAAAGAGTAATCCAATTCGACGTTGAATTGATCTGTTTTTGAGTATTTTTCCGATGACCTGTAGCGGTTAAGAACGGGAATTCCCAAGCGCAATGCAAACCATTTATAAGCAACTCCAATTCCTAATATTGTACGAAAGTTATTTCGGTATTGAATCTTATCTAATTCTCCTGAAAAAGGATAAGAAATTGAAAATGGTGAAGTAGTGTACCCCACGTCGGAATAAACCACCCACCTATCTCGGAAATCTTGAAGAACAGTTGAGTCCTTTGGATTTTGACCAAAAACCGATGAGGATAAACCTAAACTAACGAGTAATACCTTCCAATCCAAGAATAAATGCATAAACTTTTGCTACTTCCATTCGCTCTGAAGTTCTTCCTGATCCACCTCCGTGACCGGCATCCATATTGCAATCAAACACCAACGGATTTTTATCTGTTTTTAGCTCGCGCAATTTTGCAACATATTTCATGGGTTCCCAATATTGTACTTGAGAATCGTGGTACCCTGTCGTCACATACATCGCTGGATAATCCATGCGGTGTAAATTGTCGTACGGCGAATATTTCAATAGGTAATAGTAAAAATCTGGATCATTTGGATTTCCCCACTCTTCATATTCTCCTGTAGTAAGTGGTATTGATTCATCAAGCATGGTGGTAACCACATCAACGAATGGAACTTGAGAAACAATTCCTTTCCACAGGTACGGGGCCATATTCGTGATCGCACCCATCAACAAACCACCCGCACTTCCGCCTTGAGCATAAATTTTGTTTTTATCACAATAACCCATGTGACCCAAAAACTCAGCGGCATTTATGAAATCGGTGAACGTGTTAATTTTCTTTTGAAATTTCCCGTTTTCATACCAATTTTCCCCCATGTATTTACTTCCACGAATGTGTGCAACAGCGTAAACAAAACCTCTGTCTAACAGGCTCAATCGCGTAGCACTAAACACATCAGGTAGTGTATATCCGTAAGAACCGTATCCATATAACAAGCAAGGCGCCTTTTTTAAATCGGTTCCTTTTTTATAAACCAAGGAAACCGGAATTTTGGTCCCGTCATTTGCTGTTGCCCATACTCGTTGCGAGCTGTAGTTTTCAGGACTGAAACCTTTGTCTAAAAGTTCCTTTCTGAACCATAAAGTTTTTTCTTGCTTCACCATATTGTAGCGGTAAACAGTAGAGGGCGTTGTCAAGGAATTGTACGAAAAGAACAAATCATCCGTATTGTAATTATCATTTACACCAAGACCAAGGAAATAAGTTTCTTCATCAAATGCAATTGTACTTTCCTTTTGATCGTTTAGGTTTATCATTTTAATGCCGCGCAGGCCATTTGAGCGCTCTTCGATAACAAGAAAATTCTTGAATGCAGATAATCCTTCGATCAGAACTTCATTTTTATGAGGAATAAAATCTTTGCACTGGTTTAAATTTCTTGGGAACGAAGGAGAGAAAAGCACTTTTCTGTTGCTTGCTCCATCCGCGTTGGTGAGGATATAAAATCCTTTGTCGTGATGCGCCACCTCGTACATGTGACCCGACCTTCTAGGTAGAAAAACCTGAGGTTTTTCCTGTGGCTTATCCGCGTCAATCCAATGCAGTTCGGTAGTAGTGGAGCTATAACAATAAATAAACAAATATTTATCTGTTCCTGTTTTTCCAATTCCCACACTAAACTTTTCATCTTCTTCTTGATAAACCAATTCGTCTTTTTTGGCATCGGTCCCAAGAACATGTTTGTAAACTTGAAATTCTCGAAGTGTTTGAGGATCTTTTTTCGTGTAGAATACCGTTTTGTTATCATTTGCCCAAACCAATCCGCTGGCATCCTCAATTTTATCAGTCAAAAACTTACCGGATTTATTAATTCGAAAGGTTATCTGGTACTTCCGTCTTCCTACCAAATCTTCAGTTAGTGCTACCATTTTATTGTCTGGAGATAAGGACCAGTCAGCTAATTCATAGAAACTTTTTCCATTTGCTCGCTCGTTTTCGTCGATGAAAATGGTTGTTTTTTTATTTTCAAGTAATACCACTTGTTGGTAATCTTTTCCTTCAATATTTCGCGATTGAAATGTTAAACCATTCAAAATATATGGCGCACTGACGTCATTTGGATTAATGCGTTGGTCAAATTCTTTCATTAACCCATCGATTAAAGGTTTTAAGGGTTTAAAATACTCCGATTGGTATTCGTTTTCTTTTGCCAAGTGTTCCAAAACGGGCTTACTGTCTCGCTCATTCATCCAATAATAATCGTCAACACGTTGATGATTGTGTTTGGTTAGCGTCTTCGGGTTTTTAATGGCCACTGGAGCTTGAGCAAAAGAAATCTTTGTCATAAGAACAGAAATAATTAAAATATAATAGGGTTTCATAGTCTTGATTTGAACAAAAATACGGATAATCTTTTTCGGATTGTGTACCTTTGCTAGGTGAAAAAATTGTATAAGTACTTATTGAATACTTTGCCAAGGCCCTTGCTAATTCGTTTGAGCTACGTTTTCAAATTTTTTGCTCCGATGCTGTACAAAGGAAACAAAGTTGCTTGTCCGGTTTGTGAGCGTTCGTTTTCAAAATTTTTGTCCTACGGGTCGAATGTTGCTCATCGAGAAAATGTACTTTGTCCTTATGATTTAACACTTGAACGCCATCGGTTAATGTGGTTGTACCTAAAAAAGGAGAGCAACTTTTTTACGGCAGAAAAGCTTGATGTATTGCATATTGCGCCAGAGCAATGTTTTTTACCCCTATTTAAAAAACAACCAAATCTCACCTATTTAACAGGTGATTTAGAGTCTCCCATTGCTGATCTGCATTTCGACTTACACCACATTCCATTGGAAGATAATCGCTTTGATGTTGTATTTTGCAATCACGTTATGGAACACGTTAAAGATCCAATTCAATGTATGAAGGAAATTTACCGAGTGATGAATAATGGCGGATGGGCTATAATGCAAGTTCCACAAGATTTTAACCGAACCGAAACATACGAAGACGCATCTATTACCTCGCCTGAAGACCGCGAAAAACACTTTTGGCAAAAAGACCATGTGCGTTTGTTTGGAAAAGATTACCCGCAATGGTTAGAAAAAGCCGGATTCAAGGTGACCGCATTTAACTTAAATAATCACTTTTCTAATGAAGAGATCGAACGCTATCGGTTAATGAAAGGAGAGGTTTTGTATATCGCGCACAAGAACTTTTGAAAATTAGGATATTCCAAAAAAAATATAATCAAGAGTTAAAAACCACTTTTATCTCAGTCCCACTTCTCGAGCTAATTATAGAAAAAGTTCCCTGAAATTCATTAACTCGGCTTTCTATATTTGAAAGACCATATCCTTTTTTAATCGTCTGTATATCAAAACCTTTTCCATTGTCTTTAATTATTAATGACTTTGGAGTTATTTGAATTTCCACACTCGTTGCATTGGCATATTTGAGAACATTAGTTAAGGCTTCCTGGGCAATTCTAAATAAATTTAATGCAAGAAGAGGTGAGAGTTCTTTCTGTTCATTTTCTATAGAAAAATTAAGTGATAAGGATTGTTCGTTTCCCCAGCGATGAAAGAACTCTTTGATTTTTTCTGTTAAAGATGACAAGGTTAATTTCTCGGCTTTAATTGACCATACTGTTTCTCTTAAAACCACACTGGCATTTCGGGTTAGGACAGCAATTTTTTCTAATTCTTCTTTTTCTGTTAGCTTTTCCATTTTATAAATCTTTGTATCTAATTTGGATGAAATAATTGTTAGTTCTGCGCCCAAATTATCATGTAGATCACGAGCTATTCTGTTTCTTTCATCAGTTAATCTATTGAGCGTTTCAACTTCTTTTTTTCTTATTCTTAACCTTTGCCGCTGCCAAACAAGAAATAGTATTAAAGCAAGTGATAGTGCAATACCACCCGTTGCATAGAACCGTTTTTTATTTTCTTCACTAACCGCTTTTTCTTCAAGAATTTGTTTCTCTTTAGCTTGTAGGTTATATTTAGTTTGAATTTCTGAAACGGCTTTTACTTTATCAATATTTAGAATAGAATCTCGATATTGCTCATACTGTTCGAAATAAGAATCTGCTAAAGTGTAATTTCCTTTTAAAGTTTCAAGCCTTGAGAATGCTCGATAACTATTTTTAATTAAGATCAGTGATGCGGTTTTTTTTCCAATCGTGAATCCTGAATCTATATAAAGCCTAGAGGTGCTTTTGTCACCAATATCCATATAACAATTTGCTAAATTATTGTAATTGAAACCGGACCCCAATACATCACCAGTTTCTCTGGAGAGAATTAATGATTTTTTATAATATTCTAATCCTTTGCTTGAGTTTCCCGATGAGCGAGCATTTACACCAAAATTTTGATAGAGAATAGATAATTTCTTTTTCTCCCTTATAGGATCAATGTAGTTTAATGTTTTTTGAAAATACGCTTCGGCCTCGTTATGTTTTCCTTGTTTCATTAGAATTATTCCGATATTGCCATTTGCATTTGCAAATAAGTCATTAGAATTTGTTTTCTCTGCAATCGTTAGCACTTTCCTGTAATTTATTAATGCATCATCGAAAAGGCCAAGCTTTTCAAAACTGACACCTATATTTAGTAAAATCGAACCTTGATATGGTAAAATGTTTTCCGTTTCAAAAATTTTCAAAGCCTTAAAATTGTAATCAATACTCTCTTTATGCTTACCTCTTTCCATATTTACTATCGCAATTTTATTGTATGCTTTTCCTAGAGCTACGTTATTTTTTAATTTAATGGCTAATTGAATAGCGTTTTGAGAGATACTAATAACGGAGTCTAAATTTGAGGCAGACATGTGAGCCACGCTCAAAATATTGTAAGATTCAAGTAACAGTGCTTGATCACCTAATTTTTTTGCCTCCCCAAGGGCTTGATTAGCAAACATGATGCTTTTTGGAGGGTTATTCATTGAGTAAGAAACCGAAATATCAAACAGTGCATTGATACGTTTTTCACCTTTCAGTTGTGGTAAAATTTTAAGTAAACTATCTGTTTGAGAAAAAGAGAGTGAAAGAATAAAGCAAAGAATGAAAGAAATTTTAAATTTCATTGTAAGGTAGGTTTCGCAAACTAAATTATACAATTATTACAAAACCCCACCTTTTTTGGCTTTGTCAATAGCCTCTATTCTATTATTTACTTTCAATTTACGATACGTGTTTTCTACATGTTTTCGTATGGTACCGTAACTAATAAATAGATTGTCTGCAATTTGCTCATAACTCAACCCTTTTGATAAGTGTTCAAGCACCTCTATTTCACGATCTGTCAGGCCGTAATCAATAATTTCTTTTTTAGACTCTTCAGGGGCGCCTGTTTTTATCATTGATAACGCTTTTTTTGCAATCAATGGACTCATTGGAGCTCCCCCTTCTAAAGCCTCGTATATTGAACGATGAATTTTCTGAGGAGGTTCGTCTTTTAAAAGATACCCACTTGCTCCAGCCATTATAGCATTGAATAGATTTTGTTCATCATCAAAAACCGTACTCATGATTATTTTGATATTCGGCCATCTATTGGTTATAAAGGAAGTCGCCTCAATGCCATTCATTTCCGGCATATTGATATCCATAATAATCACATCAACAGAATGATTTTTTTGTAAATGTTGAATTATTTCTTTTCCCGTAGTTGCTTTAATTACTACTGTGAAATCAGAAGAAAGAAGAATTTTTTCTTCTAAAGTTTCTGCAATTCTGTTTATATCTTCAACAATAGCAATTCGTATCATAGGTGTTAGTTGTAAATATATTCTATTTATTCAACGCGATGAAAAAACCAGCAGCCATATACATATTCTTCAATTTACCCGATGAGTGAATATTATATGTAAGACCAGGCCTAGCTCCAAATTCAAGCCTTATACCTATTCCTAAAGGCCCAGTTGTATATGATTCAACCAATAATCGCATTCCCAAATTTTTAATACTCGGTTTATTCGTTATTGAGTAATTTCCTCCACCATTGTCTGCCTTTCCTACAAGCGAAGACTCAATCCCAACAGTTGGCATATAAAGAATTTCTGCAAAAACATCCGTCTTATTACGAACGGATTTTCGTCCATACCGCTCTCCCGTTGAAGTATTCTGCGCGTTGATGACAAAATTTTGAGATATGATAGCGTGAAATCCGCCAGAAAACCTTAAGCCTGAAAAAGACGTTGCAAAATTCATTGAATTTACCGAATTACCTGTTTGATCTTGAATTTGAAAAGTTGTGTCGTACTTTTGGCTCTCTATATAATTATTTCTGTAAAAACCTGCTGACCCAGTTATTCCTACTTTTCGAATTGTACGGGCTGGAGCCATAATAAAAGTTTCGTCCGTAATAGTATAATTCCCTGAATTTGTACTCGTCTTTTTCAAAGAAACTTTAACATCTTCTTTTTGATCAGTTACTTGAAAGAAAAAAGTTCCTCGACCATTCAAACCATAAAGAGATTTTGAAAATTCATTTATGGCATTTTCTCTTGGCCGGTCCCATTTCTTGTAGGCCTTGATAAATTCGCCCGAAACTGATAGTCGTTCGCCAATATTTACAGTGGCTTGGTAATTATACGCTGATCTATTGTTATTTTTAGAAAAATCAGCATCGTAAAAAAAACCTGCTTTTGCATGGAAAAGGAAAGTAGGATCATCCTTAACTACTGAATAATTAATTTGTTGCGCTTTATATCCCCAGTGTAATGACATGATGATCGTAGAAAATATTAGTTTTAATTTCATTTTTAATAGCATTTAGATGTTTTGACAAAATTATTTGGGATTCTCAATTAGAACAATACGCATTGTTTCGTATTTATTCCTTTCTAGAAATATCAAATTTAAATCCCAGAGTTAGACCAAATCTTTTCCCTGATGCAGGGTTAGCCCCTCTGTTTATTAACCAGTTATAATCGAAACTAAGAAAAGCCCCCCATTTTGATATTAGCTCAGTCCTAAAATGTGCAAAATTAGGGTACGGATATGTATGGTCTGTTGTATTAGAGCCGTCATTCATACCAAAGAGTTTCATATAAGAAAAGGCATATGAGAAACTTGTTTCTAATAAGAAATTAGGGGTGATTAAAACCCTACAATCCGCGGTTGGACCTCCTGAAATATAATATCCTTGGGGTTCAATATTTTTTTCAGCACTTATAGAATCAATTCTATACCTTCCAACATATAGGTAATCCCCAATATTTATTCCAGCGGAAACCTGAAGGATCCCATTGGGATTTGTTAAATTAAATGAATGTTCGAACCACCCAAAAATATTTGAAAATGTCGTCTCTTCTTTCGCATAAAAACTACCTTTTCCATTGAAATTTCTCCCAAGTAAATATAAAATATCTCCTAATCCTTTATTATACCAACTAAATCTTCTTCCAAATTGCTTTGTTTGAATAGATTTTAATTGAAAATCTAGAATTACTGCGTTTAATCTATGGTTTTCGGGATAAGGAGCTGATTTATTTGATATTCTGTTAAATGATGGATTAATTCCAAGAAATTTCTTACCGCTATATTTCTCATCTAAATAGGCAAATTCAGCAATTGTTTGAGTTAACGAGAAATTTACGATATGAAGAAATAATCCAACAGACAGCCATTTCATTTTTATTTTTTTAATAACGTAATTCCAATACTTGCAGAAAGAAACCACCCCTGATAAGGTTTTTTACCAAATGCGCCGCTATAAGAAACTCCAAATCTTTTTCCTGTTATCTCTTTTTTATCAGCTTGATAAAGACGGCATCCTGCCCTAAAACCTAAAGGGGATTGTTTTATTAATTCTTTATCTGTAGATGATATAGCTGTTAGTGTTTCTGTATCTTTAAACGAAGATATGGGTAGAAACATAGCATCTGCAAAAAAGTCCCAGTTCCCTGAATACAAGGCCGTATTATTGCCGTTGTACGTGATTTTCAAACTTGTTGATCGCTTTAAGACAGCGCCAGCATAAAAACCAATATTTGTCATGTTTAATTCTTTTGAGTCATATTCGAAATCAATTTCATAGGGACTTAATCTATAATATGCCCCGCCTTCAACGCCTAATTTGTAAGCCACTGTTCCAGGAACCATTACATACTTTGTTAATGTAAATCTTCCATCATAACTAGTTTTTTCACTTAGGACAACTCTAACATTTTCGGCACGATCCAGTTTTTTTAAAAAATAAGCTGTTCCAACAGATGCTTCTATATTTCCCACATAGTTTTTATTTAATAATCTTGCTAATTGAGCATAGCTTTTTTGAATATTAAACTGTATCTCTAATCCATTGATAATATTTGTATATCCCCAAACCCCAGTATTAAAAGATAAATTATCTACATTTTTTGTGTTTGCATCCATATTCATTAAATCAAGGTTTAGTGAATATTTAGGAAAAACGGGTTGGTTATGTGTCACCGAATAATTGATTTGCTGGCTGTAGTAATTAGAAAAGGTTAAAACTCCTGCTAGTAAAATGGCTATTTTCATACTTTTTTTGTGCAAAAATGGAGGCATTTCTCCTTTATTCAAATACGCAATGTTTCGTATTTTAACTAGTGATAAAAAAGTTCAATATAAAAAAGTAGATAATTCTATTCAGAATAAAGGGGATAATTTATGAATTGTGCCACGATATAATGGCTAAATGCTGTTTTATAATGTCCGTTAAACTTCAACGTGAGAGTACAAGGCTATACCTTAATAAATTTTAAAACCGTCTCAAGGAATGCAAGTTTGATGTAATAGTTTCCTTTCTCGAGAAACTCAACAGGGAGAACCCCTTCTATCGAGGAGGAATTTAAAAGAACCCTTCCGCAAGCATCCATGATTATTATTGGTCCAGTATACCCGTTAACATATAAAATATTAGATACGGGATTACTAATTAGCGGTGAGCTCGGCTCTGAAATATCCTGAAATCCTAATGTTGGGTCCTTGTATCCATAACTTACCCCGTTTTTTACCATATAGGTAAGCGTAGTATCATTATACTGGGTATATGTGGCTGTTTCGAAACTTGAGTAACTACGAATTTTACCAAACCCCGGCCTAAAGACTTCATTTACATATTGCTGAAAGGCACAATACTCTGCCATTGTAAAAACTTGAGTGGGAGACATGTTTAATAACGCAAAATAGTCGCCCTCTATCGTGTCGCGGTAGTAAATTGGTTGAGGTGGAGTGCAATATTGTAAAACGATATCGTGAAGTTCAACAGTATCAGCAATACTAGCATCATTATAACTTGGCAAAAAGCGGAGATTAGAATCTAAATTTGTATAACACCATGTCGCAGAGCTAGTCCAGCGAGTTGTATCGTGTTGCCCAATGGAATTATTCCATGTTCTTTTCATCGAATAGGAATTAGCGAAATAACAGATCTCAGAACTGTCTGAGTTATAGGTTTTTGAAGCTATGCTATATCGCGTAATCCCATAATCTTGGAATTGTGTAAATGCAGTACCGGCTGAAATCGAGAATTCTAAGGTGTCTCCAACATGAAAATCATACACTTCACGCGGGGTAAAATACGTTTGAGCCATTGCCAATTGACTCAAAAATAGAAATAAAATGGAAATTTTCATTCCGTAAAATTAGCATTTTCGGAGAGAATCCTAAGTACTTCTTCGGTCGCTTCAATGAGTGCCATGTGACCGCAATTTTCTAAGAGATGAAGGTTTTTTTTATTTGACACCTTTGAAATGTTTTCAACGGAAATCAACTTGTCTTTGGCGCCATGGATGAACACTATTTTATCAGCATTCTTTTTGGCCAAATCCGAAAAATCAGTGCGTGTTCTCATGGCTAGCGATGCATAAGCAATGCCATCTGCCGATAATTGAAGTGCTTCTTTTTTCAAGATTTCTATTTCTTTTTTTCGCATGTTTGGAAGATAAAAGAGCTTGGGAATGGCTTCATTAATAAAAATAGCTTTCCCTTTGTAGGCGATGTCGGCCACCCTAACCCTTTCTCTCTTTTTTTCTTCAGAGTCCTCCCAACAATTTGAGTTTAACAAGACGAGCTTTTGAATACAAAGCTTATTTCTAAAAAGTAATTCTAAACCGACATATCCTCCTAGGGAGTGGCCTACAACAATGAGTGGGATGTTAGTATCTATGTGTATTTCATTTTCAATTTCTTCAGCCATGGAGGCAATAGAGGGTTGCTCCAACGAACTAGGAAGTGTAGACAAACCATGACCTGGTAAATCGGGAATTAACTTCTTACCTGGAAGTGACGACAGTGGTAAATAGGACCACATAGTCGAAGACTCAAGGAAGCCATGTAGAAAAAGCCAATGGGGTTCACCCTCCCCACTCGTATTGAAGTGAATCATTACGCGTTCATCAAGTCTTCAATAGCGTCTGCTTCAATAGGGATATTACCCATCAAATTGAAAGGAGCTCCGGTTTCTTGCACCACTAAGTCGTCCTCTAAACGAATACCCAAACCTTCTTCCGGGATGTAAATTCCAGGTTCACAAGTGAACACCATTCCCGCTTGTATTGGTTCGTGCCAAATACCTACGTCGTGGGTATCGAGACCTAGAAAATGAGACGTTCCGTGCATGAAATATTTTTTATAAGCTGGCCAATCAGGGGATTGATTTTTAATATCATTCAATGAAATTAAACCTAAGTTTACCAATTGTTCTTCCATCAAAACACCAACTTGTTTGTGGTATTCTGCCATGATTGTTCCTGGAACCAAGAGTTTTTGTGCTTCGTTTTTTACATGTAGCACGGCGTTGTAAACTTCTTTCTGTCTTGAGGTAAAACGGCCATTGACAGGTACACAGCGCGTTAAGTCTGAAGAATAGTTGGCGTATTCTGCACCAACATCAAGAAGAATCACATCTCCATCTTTACATTGTTGATTGTTCTCTATGTAATGTAAGACACAGGCATTTTTTCCTGATGCAACAATTGGGGTATAGGCAAATCCTTTTGAGCGGTTTCGTATGAATTCATGCGCCAATTCTGCTTCAATTTCATATTCCCAAACACCGGGCTTGACAAATGAAAGAAGTCTTCTAAATCCTGCTTCTGTGATATGACAAGCTTGTTGCATTAAATCAATTTCCATTTTTTCTTTAACTGATCTAATTTTGTGAAGAATTGGTGCTGACTTAAAAACTTGATGGGCAGGATATAGAGGTTTAATTTTTTTAATAAATCTATCCTCTCGTGTTTCTACCTCAGTATTGGCTCGCAAATGTTCATTGGTATTCAAGTAAATTCCTTTGGCTTCTGCCATAAGTTGCTTGAATATTGATTCGAATTGTTGCAGCCAATAAACTGTTTTTATTCCTGACACATCAAACGCTACTTGTTTAGTCAACTTTTCTCCCTCCCAAATGGCAATATGTTCGTTTGTTTCACGAAGAAAAAGTACTTCTCTGTGTGCTGGATTGCTTGCCTGTGGAAACAACACAAGAATTGACTCCTCTTGATCTACTCCCGACAAATAAAATATATCACGATGTTGCTGAAAAGGCATCGTTCCATCAGCAGAAATTGGATAGATATCGTTGGAATTAAAAACAGCCAAAGAGCCATTTTCCATGTAAGAAACAAACTTTTTTCGGTTCTTAATAAATAATTCCGAAGAGATTTTATGATATTTCATGAACAAGTGATTTGCTCACGAAGATAAGTATAAAGTGAGGAAAAAATAAATTATCTTGTTTGCTCTATAGACTTTTTTACGCTACCGTTTTGGCCATAAGCATCGCATCCTGTTTTCTTTGATTTGCAAGAAAAAATAACGACACTAACCATTAAAATTGCGAGAATAAGAGTAGATGACTTTTTCATTAACTAAATTTAGTATTGCTAAAGTATAAATTTAATATGCGTTAAACAAGTGCTTTTGTAAAAAGTTTATGATTCTTTAAACCAGCCGGCGTAAAGCGAATAGTTTTTAGCAATCCGTTGCACCTCACCTTCAAAGAGTTCTGGGCTTAAAGATTTCACCTTTTTTGCTGGAACCCCTGCATATACACTCCAGGATTCCATTTTAGTGCCTTCTAACAAGACTGCACCGGCAGCAAGAATGCAATTTGTTTCAATGTGACAATTATCCATAACAATCGCTCCCATTCCAATAAGTACATTTTCTTCAATGGTACAACCATGTACGAGCGCATTATGGCCAATAGATACATTGTTGCCTATTTGAACGGTTGTCTTCTCATAAGTGCAATGGAGAACGGCTCCATCTTGAATATTCACGTTATCTCCAATTCTTATTGAATTCACATCGCCTCTCACCACAGAATTAAACCAAACGGAACAATTGTCTCCCATTACCACATCGCCTACAATTGTTGCATTTTCAGCAAACCAACAATTAGCTCCAAATTGAGGAGTAAAACCTCTACATGTTTTAATTAATGTCATTACCCATTAAGTTTTTTTACCATAGTCAGAATCGTAGCTAAAGCAACGGTTTCTCCCGTTTCATCGTACACATCAACTAAGAATTTGACAATACCTTTTGGAATGTCCTCTTCGCTACGTTTTTCTTGATCAATTTTTTCTTTAACAGTAAATCGCACGCCAATGGTAGCTCCCGGATAAACAGGCTTAGTGAACCTGGCTTCTTCTATTCCATAATTGAGTAGTACGGGACCTTTTTTAGGGTCAACAAATAACCCGGCAGCTTTTGATAACACGAAATAACCATGTGCTACACGTCTTTCAAAAATGGTTCCTTCTAAAGATGTGGCATCCATGTGCGCATAAAAATTATCTCCTGAAACATTGGCAAAATTTACAATATCAGCATCTGTTACAGTATGTTTGTGAGTAAATACAGTTTCGCCCACTACCAATTCTTCGAAGTGTTTTCTGAATACGTGAGGATTCGCTTCTGGCATTTCAGCCCCCACTTGAAACTGCTGAGTTATTTTTGAAATAGTAGTTGGATGGCCTTGAATAGCGGTACGCTGCAAATAATGTAAAACTCCACGTTTCCCACCCATTTCTTCTCCACCACCAGCTCTTCCTGGTCCGCCATGCGTTAGCAGCGGCATTGGTGAGCCATGACCTGTACTTTCTTTAGCGCAATTGGCATTGAGCACGAGAATTCTACCGTGCATATTTGCGGCCCCCACTACATATTCAGTTGCCTCGGCGTCATTTGGCGTGACAATAGACGAAACTAATGAACCCTTGCCCATTTTTGCCAATTCAATAGCGTCGTCAAGCGTTTTATAAGGCATGATGGTGGAAACAGGACCGAATGCTTCAATTTCATGGACATCTGTTTTCTTAAAAGGATCGTCATTCACAAAAAGAATCGGAGAGAAAAACGCCCCTGTTTCTTTATCCGCTCCAACTACTTCAACTTCGTCAATAGATCCATAAGCAATTTGTTGACTCAACGAGAGTTTTCTTACATTTTCCTTAACTCGCTCAACTTGAAGTTTAGTCGCCAAGGCCCCCATTCGAACACCTTCTACACTTGGATCTCCGATTTTCGTAGTCGCTAATTTTGAAGCAATGGATTTTTGCACGTCTTCTAACAAATTGTCTGGCACTAATATTCTTCGCACTGCGGTACATTTTTGTCCTGCTTTTATGGTAATTTCCTTAACAGTTTCTTTGATAAACAAATCATACTCAGGAGTCCCCGGTGTAGCTGAAGGCCCAAGAACAGTGGCGTTCAATGAGTCGGCTTCAAGGTTAAAAGAAACGCTTTCTTGAGCAATCCTAGGGGAAGCTTTCAGCATTTTTCCGGTAGCTGCAGAACCAGTAAAGGTGACAACATCACGGGCGTCCACTGAATCAAGGATACCTCTTCCTAATCCACAAACCAATTGCAGGGAACCTTCTGGTAAAATCTTAGATTCAATAATATCTCGCACCATAACTTCTGTCAGGTAACAGGTATACTCTGAAGGTTTAACAACAGCAGGAACACCAGCCATAAGGTTGACAGCAATTTTTTCGAGCATTCCCCAAATCGGAAAATTAAAGGCATTTATATGAACGGCAACTCCCTCCTTAGGTACCATAATGTGGTGACCAATAAAAGTTCCATTCTTTGAAAGTGGTGCGGCAACTCCATCTACGTAATAGGGCAAATCAGGAAATTGTCTTCTCAAACTAGCATTCGCGAAAAGGTTTCCAATTCCACCTTCTATGTCAATCCATGAATCTATTTTTGTGGCTCCTGTCCAAGCACTTATTTGGTAATAGTACTCTTTTTTTTCTAATAAGTATAAGGCAAGTGCTTTTAACATGCGACCTCGTTCCTGAAAGGTCATTTTTCGAAGAGACCTGCCACTTTTTCTTCCATATTCAAGTACATCCTCAAAAGGAATGCCTGCGCTTGATGTGGTTCCAATTATAGATCCATTGATGGCATGATACAAGTTTGTCTCAATTCCATCTCCTGCAATCCAGTTTCCTAAAACGTAATTTTGATAGCTGCGTTTCTCCATAAACTTTTTCAATGATTGTAAAAATACATCAAATTGTACAAGGCGATGAAATTCTAAGGCATAAAAAAACCCACTGGAGTGGGTTTGTATTGAATAAGTTGTGTGCTACTCTTTTTTTGTGCCTTTGTCCTTAACGGCATAAGCAATAGTAAGTGCGTTAATACGTTCTAATGCGTCTCTAATTTCAAAAATAATACCTGTTGGCGCATCCTTATCCGCTTTGATACACGTGATAACCGCATCGATATCTTTTTTCATACGAGGAGGCTTCTGTGCTTTTTTATCAAGTTTCCAACGTGAAACGGTATTCACTGTGTATAATTCATCTTCTGAAGCTTGAACCACATTATCGAGAGACAAGGCATACCCGAACTTGAAATCATCTGCACGTGAGGGATTTCTCGGTTGACCTAAATATAAAAAATCAATTTCCGAACGTTGTTTATAGGCCGTCAAATCAACAGTCCTCGAACCTTCAGGTTGTGCAATTTTAACTGCAGGATCAGTCTCCTTACTCGTAGTTGCAACCATGAAGAAAAACAAAAGCATGAAAACGATATCAGGAAGCGAAGCGGTATTTAATGCTGGACCAGAACCTCTACCATCTTTTTTGAATTTTGACATAGTTCAATTAGTTTTTCGGTTTAACCTCGATGATTCTTGAAGGAAAAAGCATTTCGATTAAATCCATTTTTAATTTATCTTCTTTATACTTTTCTTCGTCCTGAATTACTCTTCCTTTAATAATTCCGTAAGACTCTCCAAATTTCGCTTTACACTCCTCATCACGAACCTTGTATATTGCTTCCTCCACTTCACTTTGTATTTTGGCAAACAGTTCATAAGATGTCTTTTGTTGTACTTCTATACGAACGTGTGCCTTATCACTAATTTCCGGAACTTTTGAATTCCCAAAAAACTGCTTAATAAGTTTTTGTTTTTTCTGTGCTTCAGAAATTTTAGATGTAATAAATTGAATGTCTTTTTCAGAACCTGCTTTTTCAGCTTTTTCAAGTTCCAAGTAGTAAGCATCTACAACCATCTTGTATTCAGCGGCTGAACTAGCCGAATACCACGGAAATTGATTTTCGTACTTCTTCATTTTATCTGCTGCAGATACACTAGATTCATCAAAAAACTCTCTGTTGGTCATATACCAATCATACAGCATTTCAGAAATAGAGTCTTTTTCTCTTATCGGAAGACTCATATCTTTACCAAGCCGATCTCTCAGAATTAATTCGTTTTTGTTATTTGCAAAAATGTGGAATACATAACGCGTATCTATTTCCTGGTTGTCGTTCACTTGTTTTTCGATTTTTTTTGGAATCGACCTGATGTATGCTTGGTCTTTGTCCATTGTGGTTGTTACTAGGAAGAACAACAACAAAAGGAAGGCGATATCCGCCATTGAACCCGCATTAATTTCAGGAATTTCTCTCTTGGCCATGGGTCAATTATTTTTTATAACTTCTGTAACGTCCAAGGAAAGGTCCTATGATAATCACTATAAATCCGACAACTAAACAGAAAGCAATAGTGTAAATCCCTGCAGACGTTGTGTCTACTACACCTTGGGAAATCTTATCTCCTTTCAGTGCTAATGTTTGAACAGTATCAGTGGTACCAATTCCCATAAATACAACATAAACGATAAAACAGACGACCAAACCAATAATGGAAATAATCGTTTTCTTTGGCTGAAGAATAAGGCTCCATGCAAAGAATCCAATAACAACGGCCATTGCAAAGATCAGAAGGCCAATTGTAAACCAAATAGCAAAATCCATCTCTGCTGACTCGCGATATTCAGCAATCGCTGTAGGGCCAGCTGTAACAGAAGGACCATTGAATAACAAGAAACTCGCTCCAACACCTACGGTTACTAGTGCAAATTTTATAAGGTTAAGGTAATTTAGATTTTTCATGACTTAACTTTTTGAGTAGTTAACTAAATTACTTAACGGCTTTGTTTTTCAATAATATATCTATTAAAGAAATAGAAGCATCTTCCATTTCATTTACCAAACCATCAATTTTCGATGTGATGTAATTGTAGAAAATTTGAAGCGCGATGGCCGCTATAAGACCAAATACCGTCGTTAAAAGTGCTACTTTGATACCATCTGCTACTGTAGTAGGAGATACTTGACCGTCTTCAACAATTTTATCGAAGGCTTGAATCATACCAATTACAGTTCCTAAGAAACCAAGCATCGGAGATAGAGCAATGAAAAGCTGCAACCATGACAAACCTTTTTCCATGTTACCCATTTGAACGCCACCATAAGCAACAACAGACTTCTCAACCATATCGAGACCTTCGCCGGCTCTATCTAAACCTTGATAAAATATGGAAGCAATAGGTCCTCTTGTATTACGACAAAGTTCCTTTGCAGCATCTACTCCTCCCGTTTGAAGAGCTTTTTCAACATCTTGCAAGAACTTAGAGGTATTGATTGTCGAAAGGTTTAAGTAAATAACGCGCTCAATAGAAAGTGCCATACCTATAATCATACAAATCAATACCGGAGTCATCCAAATTACATCTCCCTCAATATACTTTTGCTTCAATTGTTGTGTAAAGGTTAACTCAGGTTTTTTTGCTTCCTCTTTTTTCTTAGAATTGTCTGCAGAACCTGTTGTTGCAGCATCAGAAACTGCGGCATCGGCAGTACCTACATTTGCTGCATCGGTAGCTGCGTTTTCAGGAGCAGCTACTTCCGTAGTTTCAGCCTTGTCTTTTTTGTCAGCTTTCTTTTTGCCTTGAGCGTTAACATTAGCAATAATACCAAGAGTAAGCGCTAAGGTGATCATTAATGAAGTGGTTATTCTTTTCATGGGTACAAGTTAAAATCGTTTTTATTCTTCTTAAAGTTAGTTTCGTGGCGTAAAAATAAGATTTTTTTGGGACTGCAAAAAAAAAACACAGGAATTTAATGGCTTAACATAGATTTAACGCACCAATCAACTCACTTTCCTGTGCTGTTAAGAGCGTAGTTGTTACAATAATTCCTTTCGAAATAAGAATTTTTTTTGTGCTTTGTCCCCAAGCAATTACCGTTGCTTCGGGAGCTAAATGATTTGATTCAAGAAACGATAAGACATTACTCGGACTGGTGAAAATATAAATTGAAGCAGGTTGAATTTGTTTGTAAACCGGTATGGTTTTGTACACCTCAATAAATTTGAGTTGATTGATAGGTAAGAATTTTTGTATTGAAAACAAACTAGTTGATGCGTGTGGAACAGTGACTAGACCTTTGTCTATATATGTATATAGGGATTTAAAAATATTTTCTGGGTCGGAAGAAAATCTTCCTACAAAAGCTGCTTCAAATCCTTTTTCCTTGAGTGCTTTTTCCGTCCCAATTCCCATGCATGCAAATCCTTTACATTT
>JBIJBD010000123.1:0-7236 GCA_044345395.1 Crocinitomicaceae bacterium
CGTCCACCGAAAACCCAAACTTTGTATCTTCCTGTGCGATGTGAAATTGAAGAAGCACATCAATTATTCTGTTGTTTTTTTGCGCTTGTTTATTAATTTCTAACAATAATTTTTCGCTATCCACAGCATGAATGAGGTGAACAAATGGTGCCACATATTTGACTTTATTTGTCTGTAAATGACCAATTAAATGCCACTTTATGTCCTTTGGTAATTGTTCGTGTTTAGCAACTAATTCCTGCACTTTATTTTCACCGAAATCTTTCTGTCCAGCCAAATATGCTTCTTTTATAGCTTCAATGGGCTTGGTTTTACTTACAGCGACTAACGTAACATTGTCAGGAATTTCTTTAAGAATCTCAACTAAACTTTCTGAAATCATTAGTCTATCGGATAAATTGTTAAGCCACTCCTAAGTTTTGGTTCTACCCAAGTTGATTTTGGTGGCATATTCATGCGATGATCAGCAACTTTCTTCACTTGCTGAATAGTTGCCGGATACAAGAAAAAACCAAGCTCGTATTTTCCACAATATATTTTATTAGCAACAGTTTCAATAGGTTCATTCCCTGGACTAAAGACAATTTGATCACTCGTCTTTAAATCCTCAATTCCAAGTATTGGTTTAAGTACTAACTGTGTTAAAATTTCTGCATCTAATGCGTTAACAGGATGATTTTTGTCAATAAGATGCTTAAATGGGGTAAATGTGTATGCTTCATTTTTCAAGACCAATACCAGCTCATGTTCTTTTGAAGGGTTCGTCAATTTAGTCAACGGTTTTAATTCTCCCACTTGTTTTAATTTAAAACAGAATTCCGTTACAGACATGGAATTTAGTGTTTTCACTAAGCGATTGTATGCCAATATTTCTACTTGATTTTCTTGAACTAAAAAACTTAGGAAGTAAGCTGTTGGACTATTTTTTTTGTTTGCGCCTTTTAAATGATGTAATCTTGCTGAAGAGGCGCTACGATGATGGCCATCTGCAATGTAGGTTGATTCAATGTCTACAAAAAGAGAAATCAAGTGATTAGTTTTTTCAACTGTCAAACACCACAATTCATGTTTCACGCTATCCGTTGTCGAAAATTCATACTCAGGTCTGCTATGTGATTGATCAATTAAGAAATCAGTAATTTGTTGGTTATTCTCATAGGTCAGCAACACCGGCTCTGCATTAAACCCAACTACATCAAGGTATCTGGTGAACATTTCTTCCCTAGAAGTCAAGGTTGCTTCGTGCTTTTTTATTTTTCCGTTATCGTATTCCTGCACACTTGAACCAGCAATTACTCCCAAACAAGAAAATGTACCTTTTGTTTGTCTGTATATGTAGAGTCTTTCCTCTTTATCTTGATGTAAGATCCCATCGTCTATGAATCGTTTGAATTGTTCCTTCACATGTTCGAAACGCTCATTAGAATTTGCTTTTGTTTTATTTGCTTTCCCAAATTCAGGATTTATGATATGAAGAAATGTAAAAGGATTATCCTCAAGTTTAGCTTTTAAAACGTTATTCTTATATGTGTAATACGGTCGTGTAGCAACCAAATGCACCTTATCTCGCGTAGGTCTAATTGCCCGAAACCCAACGATCTCTGCCATACGTTAAAACTTATAATTCACTCCAAAGCTTGGAAGAACCGGAAATTGATAAATCTCTTCACCTGTTACTCTGTTTACATAGAAAATGTTGTTTCTATCGTATACGTTGGTTACACTTAGGACAATTTCCATTTCTGACTTATTTTTAAATTTAACGCGCTTTTTCGCGGTAAAATCCAAACGATGGTAATAGGGTAATCTTTTGCTATTGAAATCGCCAAGTAACGTAGTAACGTCATTTGGATTTTCATTTGTGTAATCCGTGGTCACTCCTCCTTGAAAATTAACCATTTGATAATAACCTGCAGTTGGTGTGAAAGGTAGGCCCGATCCTAAATTCCATCTAACACTTATTTCGTAAGATTTATCTTTTCCCAATAAATAGGAACCCACTAAATTCACGTTATGTCGACGATCGAAAACTGGAAAATATGAAATAAAACCATCCCAACGAGTGGATTTACTAAGTGAATACACTCCCCATAAAAAAAGACGATCTTTACTGTATTTTATTAGAACATCCACGCCATATGACTGTCCTGATTCGAGGATAAAATCCTTTTTAAACACATCATCAACTGTTGCAAATTGTGCAATGTCATCGTATAGTTTATTTTGATTGATGTTGCTGAGTTGAGTGAAGTATTTATAATATCCTTCAATATTTAATGAAATATTGCGACTTAAATCATATTCTCCACCAACAATAGCGTGCCATGCATATTGTAAACCATTTTTCGTATTTTTTACTTGTTGAAATTCATTCACAAAATTCTCTTGTACATTCGTTGGAGCAGAAAGTAATCCGTTGAAAAGATTTACAATGTCTTTATCTGAACTTGCAGAGGTAAAATTTTGAGAAAATCTACCACCAGATAATTTTAACCTGAATTTTTCGTTAAGGTTATATTTGACTGCCAATCTTGGCTCTACTGAAACAGTACCCAAGGATGCATATACTTGAGCCCTCAGTCCCGGTTGCAGTACCCATCGAAGCCAAATTTTTCTGAAATTCACATAGGCACCTATTTCAGTGGTAAAGTTTACAGCCTCAATTTTGCGCTGTAATTCATTATAAGTAGTAAAGTTTGTATTAAATCCATTAAAATTAAAACCATAATTCATTTCCCCTTCGTTTTTTAAGAAGTAACTGAAATCAAAACCAAGATCAAAACCTCCAATGCTTGAAGTTCTAGGTTCTGCACCCACCTCTTGAAAAGTAGTCGTAAAGGAACTTCCATTAACGTGACCACGAATAAATATGGGAGAACCTACAGGTACCATCAGAAAATTCACTCCTCCTCCGGCAGCTTGCCAATTTAAATCAGCCACACTGTAATTAACAGAATCCGTATTGTAAAAGGCAAATGCACTTATTTTAGAACCATCTGATGAATTTAGCGTAACTTTTCCGTATAAATCAGTAAAATTAAATGGTAAACCATTTCCTTGATTTATTCCTGGATATAATGATTTAGATGTGTAGTCCAAAAGACTGTGCTTCGCAGAGAAAATGTACGACCCTGTCCGAGGTGAAGTGCCTACTTTTTTACCCAATGGCCCTTCCAACACCATCTTTGCTAAGAAAGGTGAAGCGGAAACCTTACCTTCAACTTTTTGTCTATTCCCATCTCTATAAGTGATGTCCATAACGGAAGAAATTCTCCCTCCATACTTAGACTCAAAACCTCCCGTAAAAATGTCAACATTCTTAACTAGTTCCGTTTCAAAAATAGAATAGAATCCAATAGAATGAAATGGATTATAAATTGTCATGCCATCCAAAAGAATTTTATTTTGAATTGGCGTTCCTCCTCTTACATATAATTGACCTCCTTGATCTCCTGTAGTCACAACCCCTGGAGTAACGGCAAGACCGTTAAGAACATCGCTCTCTGCTCCATAACTTGGTATTCTTTCAATACCTTTTTTATCCAACCTTATTTTTGATACATCAGGATCTGTTTTTTTTCGTTGTTGCTCTGCACTAAGTTTAATTTCCTTAAATTCTTTGACTATTTCTCGTTTAACTAATTCGAAGCGCGTATCGTAAATTTTCTTGGCCGAAGTAATCTCTACATTCAAAGTTGTTAAATCGTAGGAGGGAATGTCAATTTTTACGATGTACTTACCTTTTTCAAGTTTTGGTATTTGGAAAAATCCATTTAAATCAGTTTGTGCGCCTGCTACAATTGTGGAATCTGATTTCAAAAGTTTTACTTTTTCATAGGGCATTGGTTCCCCATTGGCTTTGTCATAAATAAAACCCCGAATGACAAAATCCTGAGCATAAATTATGTTAATGGATGTAAAAAAGAGTATTAAGAATAGGTTTTTCATTTTCATAGTCGCCTCGAAATTACGAATAAGTTATGAAAGGAAATTAATTATAATTCACGTAATTTCATAACAATAAATATTTTCATACTTTCGTCAAAAATAGAAGCATGAAAAACAGATTATTTTTACACTTAACAATTATTTTCTTAATTGCATTGGGTTGTTCGACTAATGAAGAAGAGGCATTAGAAAAAAAATACGGCAAACAAATTAATAAAAATGGTTTACAACTATTTTATACTGAAAAAGTCACAGAGGAAGAAGCAAATCGAATGGTAAAATTTTTAATTGAATCTGAATCTATCGATGGAGAGAAAAAAACTGTCCAATTGAACAAAAACGGTAAGACTTATGAATTTCGGATGGTGGTGAAAAAAGGAATCGAGCAAGACCCAGAGTATATCGAAATTTTCAAAAATTTCACGTTAGAATTATCTAAGTTTGTATTTAATAACTCTCCTGTTGATATTCATATGTGTGATGAATTACTGAATACAATTCGTGTAATTCCTATGTCTACTGCCTTAATTAAAGAAAATTCTTTCGAAGAAGTTTCAAATACGAGTGCATATCCCGCTGATTTGGTTCAAAATTTCATGAATGCATGCATGCAAAACGGAAGTAATCAAGAATTCTGTTCATGCGTTTTAGATAAAATCCAATCCAATTTCACCTTAGAGCAGTTTACGGAAATTGAAAATGGCATGGCTAACGGTACTAGTTATCCTGAATTTGTTGAATTCACTAAAAAAGCGAGAGAGGAATGCCTAAGTAACTTTAACTAATTAATTTTTATTCGTTCGAATATAAATTGATTTCCAAAATTAATTTTTACAAAATAAATTCCAGAAATATCTGATACATCAAGTTTGAATGATGTCTGATTTGTTTCTTTCGCTAATAAAAGTTGCCCAAAAAAGTCGATAATTTCAATTGATTCTATTACATCAATTGCTTTAAAATTAATAAACCCTTCAGCTGGATTTGGATACACCTGAACGTGAAATTGATTTACCTCTTCCAATCCACTTTCGAAAGTAATAGGCTGACTTAATACACAGCCATTTTCAAAAAACACCTCAACTTGGTAAGTGGCACCCAAATCTACAGGTATGTTGTAGCATTGAGACGTTTCACCAACAATGGGCTGATTATCCATATACCATTGATATGAATTACCCTGAAGGGAAGAACAGTAAACACCTGAACCTTGATTTGGATCGTTTATAATTGTCACTGTGGGTAAAGAAGGGCAAATCGTTTCATTTACAGTTCCAGGTTGAGATTGGATTGCTAACAGAAATGCTTCATAAGCGTTGCAAATTCCTTTTAATTTGAAATCTAACCAAGGATCAAGAAAAGCATAAGTAGCCGTTTGTTGTTCAGCTCGTGTTATTGAAATATTTGGGGAAGAAGTTCCTTCTCCAAAATCACAATTGAAATTGGTATTAGCATAATAGCAATGTGCTCCACCCGTAATCGAAACGAAACTTTTGCATGAGCTTGTTAATCCTTGATAAATTGGAATGTGGTGATCTGCGGGAGGTGTTACGCCGTCTGCGCTTCCGGAAAAAACTAAAGCCGGAACCGATACATTTGAGGCCGCTGCAATAGCTGAAGGGGTTGTTTCTGCAGGTGCTAGACCAATTACAGTTTCAATATTCGCATTATTAGCAGCTGCTAAAAAACTCGCTCCTCCTCCCATGGAATGCCCGATAATGGCTGCTTTTTGAAGAATTTTTCCGCTGAAAATAGAATTTGCATTCGTATTCAGAGCCAGCATTTTATCCGAAACCTGCTTTAAATCAGTCCCAAAATCACCATGACTCGGTCCTGGTATCAATCCGCCTTCGGTTCTCGGAAAAGCTAAAATATAACCACGGTTAACATAATGCTGCCAAATATTCGTGTAAGCATCCCAAGCCATTGCAAAGCCATGTCCAAAGGTTATAACTGGAAATTGACCTGATGCAACTGCCACATTATCACCAGCAGTAGTTGAAGGATAGTATACCTCTGTTTGTATTTGTCTTCCCGCTCCACCACCTGAACCAAATCCACCTGTTCGTGCCGGATCGTTGAAAGTTATCGTGGTATGACCAACTTGATATTGAGCTAAAAAAAAATGTGCAGTTGAAAATATAATTACCGAAAACAAAAATTTCATAGATTTTTTTGTTTAAAGATATATTTAATTTCTGAATCAGACCAAGACAGGCTTGGTAAGAGAAACTGAATTCATGTTTTTATCCAAACTCCTGTATTGAATTGCTTCAGCTAAATGGTGAGGTCTAATTCTATCCGAGGCATCTAAGTCAGCAATGGTTCGCGCCACTTTGATAATTCTATCATAGGCTCTTGCCGATAAACCTAATTTTTGCATTGCACTTTTTAAAATGTTAAGACAAACTTCGTCTAATTGACAATAATTTTCAACTTCTTTTTTATTCATTTGGGCATTGGCATGAATTCCTTCTCTGTTACCATATCTTTTTTTTTGAATTTCTCTTGCAATGACAACTCTTTTTCGAATTTCATCACTTTTCTCTGAGGGTATTTTAGCCGTTAATTCATCAAATTTCACGGGTGTAACCTCTACATGCAAATCGATTCTATCCATTAAAGGTCCTGAAATCTTATTCAAATAACGCTGAACGACCCCTGGTCCACATACGCACTCCTTTTCAGGATGGTTATAATACCCGCATGGACAAGGATTCATAGCTGCAACTAACATAAATCCTGCAGGGTAGTCAATAGAAAATTTTGCCCGTGAAATATTTACACTGCGATCTTCCAATGGTTGTCTCAAGACCTCCAAAACTTGTCGTTTATATTCCGGTAGTTCGTCTAAAAATAAAACGCCATTATGTGCTAATGAAATTTCACCAGGTTGTGGATGGCTTCCTCCACCGATTAACCCTATGTCTGAAATTGTATGATGAGGCTTTCTGAATGGACGCGACTTTATTAGTCCGGCACAGGATTTCATTTTTCCTGCGACGCTATGAATTGTGGTGGTTTCTAATGCTTCCGACAAGGTCATAGGTGGTAAAATTGTTGGCAATCTCTTGGCAAGCATTGATTTACCAGCGCCTGGAGGTCCAATAAGCATTAAAATGTGTTACAATTATACAGGGTCTTAAAAATATATTAAAATACTGATAATCAATATTATAATATATCATGAATTATACAAAACTACGAAAATCCTCTATCACCAGCGCAAATCACTCATCCATATTTAACTAATCCTTACTCAAATAATTGAGTTTGTCATATTTATTT
>JBIJBD010000018.1:0-22207 GCA_044345395.1 Crocinitomicaceae bacterium
GTTCTATCCAAGACTTTACATTCAAGCTCCCGTTCGATATTTCGAAGTTGAGAAGGAGATAATTCATCATCAAAAATGACCATTTCTATATTCTCCGCTTTGATATATAAGCGAATCTCTTCGATTTTCCCTGTACCTACATAAGTTCTTGGATTTGGATAAGGTAATTTTTGAAGAAATTTTGCAACACTTATTGCGCCGGCAGTTTCAGCGAGAAACTCGAGTTCGTCAAGGTGTTCTTTCGCTATTTCTTCGTTTATTTCAGATGTAATTACGCCAACTAAAACACACGATTCTTCAACTGCATCTACCGTAACGTGGCCCTCCATTACTTTCGAAGAGATTTGACGTAAGTAACTAAGAGGTTGAGGTTTTCCTCTGCCCCAAATTGATCTTTAAATGGTGGCATTCCTTTTTCATTCCCATAAAGAATACTATTCTTTACTTCCGAATCTGAAAGCGTAGATTGACTCAAATCCTTTGCTCCTGAGCTTCCGAGCATACCATCCTCACCATGACAACTGGCACATTTAGCGTCATATAACGCTTTACCACGTTCCGTTTCAGGAAGTTTTTCTATTTCTTCTATGCTTTGTTCACATGAAGAAAATAGGACAGGGATGGTCAACAATAAAAATAATAAGAATCGCATCTTAAAACCAATGACCTCCTAAAACAGTTCTAAAAGGCCATGGAATAAAGGCGAGCACTAAAATTAAACCTATTGAATACCATATGAGAATTCGTTTATGTTTCGCACTGGACTCGGTTTGTTTCTTAGAAGCAATATGTCCGATAGTTACCAAGGCTATTGCGAGGATCATTCCGACCAGGTGCTCCATACCGTAGAATCTGTAAAGTTTTACTTTCATCCATCCATCGATAAATTGAATTTTTTCTGAAATAAAGAAGTAAAGAACTAAGCCAATTAGTAATTGAATGTGCATACTTATCATGGTGAACATATACAATAAACGATCTTTCTTTTCGTATGTATTTCTTCTAATGATTGAGTTTACAATAGAATAGATTAAAAGAAGAAGAACAATCCATCTTAATCCTGAGTGCATGCTTGTTAAAAAAGTATTCATAATATTCGTTTTAGTCGTTAAGTTTTAATACTGCTAAAAAGGCTTCCTGGGGTACCTCTACACGGCCAACTTGGCGCATACGTTTTTTACCTTCTTTTTGTTTTTCTAATAATTTTCTTTTTCGAGAAATATCTCCACCGTAACATTTAGCCGTAACATCTTTGCGCAAAGCCTTAATAGTTTCTCGTGCAATTACTTTTGCTCCAATGGCAGCTTGAATAGGTATTTCAAATTGCTGACGAGGAATTAATTCGCGAAGTTTGATGCAAATTTTCTTTCCTAGATCGAAAGCGTTGCTTCGGTGCACAAGCGCAGATAAGGCATCTACTTGCTCGCTGTTTAGAAGCAAGTCCATTTTTACCAAATCTGATTCTTTATAGCCAATAGGGTGATAATCGAAAGACGCATAGCCTCTTGAAACTGATTTCAGTCGGTCATAAAAATCGAATACGATTTCAGCAAGTGGCATTTCAAAAGTAATTTCTACGCGATCTTGCGTCAAATACACTTGATTCCTCAATTCTCCGCGCTTCTCTATGCAAAGGGTCATGATAGCCCCAACGTATTCACTCTTTGTGATTACCTGCGCTTTAATATAAGGTTCCTCAATTCGATCCATTCCAGAAGGGTCAGGTAATTCTGATGGATTATTAACTATCAGTACCTTTTCTGGATCTTTTTTCATGTATGCCTTGTAAGAAACGTTTGGAACCGTGGTAATTACCGTCATGTTAAATTCACGTTCTAAACGTTCTTGTATGATTTCCATGTGCAACATTCCCAAGAAACCACATCTAAAACCAAAGCCCAAAGCCGCGGAAGATTCTGGCTCGAAAACCAGAGAGGAATCGTTTAACTGCAATTTTTCCATTGAATACCGCAGCTCTTCATAATCTTCTGTATCAACAGGGTAAATCCCAGCAAAAACCATTGGTTTTACATCCTCAAATCCTTTGATTGCTACTTCACATGGATTTTCGGTGAGAGTAATTGTATCTCCAACTTTAACTTCTTTAGCTTGCTTAATCCCTGAAATAATGTAACCGACATCACCTGTGCCTACAACGGTTTTTGGCGATAAATCCATTTTCAAAATCCCTATCTCGTCAGCATTATAATCTCTTCGAGTATTGAAAAAACGAACCTTATCTCCTTTTCGTAAAATGCCATTTCGAATTCTAAAATAAGCTATTATTCCACGAAATGGGTTAAAAACAGAATCAAAAATCATGGCTTGTAGCGGTGCTTTTTCATCTCCTTTAGGTGCAGGAATTCGTTTGATAACCGCTTCTAAAATTTTATCGACTCCTAGACCTGTTTTTCCTGATGCGGGAATGATATCCTCTACGTCACAACCAATTAAATCAATAATTTGATCGGATACTTCTTCAGGCATTGCTCCAGGCAAATCCATTTTGTTGAGAATTGGAATGATTTCAAGGTCATGTTCTAATGCCAAATAGAGATTGGAAATAGTCTGGGCTTCAATACCTTGAGAAGCATCAACAATGAGTAAAGCGCCCTCGCATGCTGCAATCGAACGAGACACTTCGTATGAGAAATCTACGTGCCCTGGTGTGTCGATGAGGTTCAAAATATATTCTTGTCCCTCAAATTTGTAATTCATTTGGATTGCGTGGGACTTAATGGTAATTCCACGTTCACGTTCTAAATCCATGTCATCAAGGGCCTGTGCTTGCATGTCTCTGTCTGAGATTGTGCCAGTAGTTTGTAACAAGCGGTCCGCTAAAGTGCTTTTCCCATGATCAATGTGAGCAATGATGCAAAAATTTCGAATGTGATTCATAATAGGATACAAATATACGGAAATGCCCTTTCTTTTTTAACGTTCAATTGAATGAAAAACGTTTTGTATTATATTCCATCGGGGGTTCTTTACCTTCAAGAATCAATTCTGCCATCTCCTTGGATAATAAAGGGGCCATCAAATATCCTTTAGTTCCCAACCCATTATATAGGAAAAGTTGCGGAAATTCTGCTGATTTTCCAAGTAATGGTCTTCGGTCACTAACTGTTGGCCGAATGCCTGCTTCTTGTTTAACTACATCAAAATCTCCTTTAACTAAGCAGGCTAGTTTTTCTTTTAATTCATGAAGTCCTTCTGGTGTAATGTGTAATGTGGAATTGTGCCACTCATAAGTTGCTCCGACTTTGAGTAAGTTATTTCCTATAGGTAAAACAAAACACTTTCTATTCAAGGAAATATCTTTTGGAAGTTTGCTAGAACATATGGTCATTAGTTGTCCTTTTGTTTGTTGAATGGGTAGTTGTTTGAAAAAAGGCAAGCCACTTTGAGCGTAGCCGGTACAAAAAATAATCCCATCATAGGAAATACCTTCATAGCATGCTTCATTAGGATTCAGTTTAGTGGCATCGAATGCTTTTATTTGAAGAGAATTATCGTCTCGGAAATACCGTTGAAATTCCTGTATAAAATAGGATGTGTTAATCCAATAGGCCCCTGCAACTATGCCACTTCCATTTTCACAATGTAGAAGGTTATTTTCACCCGCCCCCTCATTAAATGTGTGTAGGTAGTTTTTAAAATCTTGTTGATCTTTTCGTTCAACCCACCATTTTTTTTCTTGTTGGGAGGAAAAGCAGCGCATAATAGGAATTGGTTGATAGAATTTTACACCTAGTTCGTTTTCTAGTGATTGATAGAAATTGACAGATTCAGGTAAAAATTCATCTAATCTCCATGATTTATTCATCCTTCTGAATACCATTGGATTTACCATGCCTGCTGCAATTGCAGATGAATGATTTTCACCTTTATCAATGAGGGTAATAAGGTGTCCTTTTTTCTTTAATTGATAGGCAAGTGTTAAACCCGCTAATCCTGCTCCAACGATAAGGTATTGCTTTTTCATGTTCCGGCGTATGCGATACTTGCCACACTTATTTCTAAATGGGGATAAGCCTTTGTGAGTAGATTACAGAGCGATTCTAGTGTCGATCCTGTTGTTATTACGTCATCAATAATTAGCAGGTGATTATACGCTATGTCTTGTTGCCTGACATAAAAATTATCTAATGAATTCTCCCACCTTTCCCATTTAGATTTTTTTGTTTGACTACTTGTATTTTTGATTTTTTTTAAAAATCGTTTATCTATCGGAATATTCAAAATACTCGCAGCGCCTTCGCACAAGGCATCACATTGATTGAATCCTCTTTGAAATTCTTTTTTTGGATGAATTGGAACTGGCATAAGCACATCAAACGGTTGAGTGATATGCCTTTCCCTTAATTTCTCTCCAAGGAGTTTCCCGAGGTAGGTACCTACTTTTTTCTTATTCTTGTATTTCATACCGTGTAACAATGATTGAATGGGGTTGTCTTCGTGAAAATGAAAAAGGGAATAAGTGCTCTTTAGTTTTGTGCGTCCGAAAAATAACTGATCTAAGGGTGAAGGTTCTTTGTACTTTTCAAAATAAGTAGGTAAAACTTTTTCCCAGCAAACATGACATAAATTGGACTCAAAACGGCTAATTTCTGCAGCACAATGCGCACATACATTTGGAAAAATTACATGTGTCAAAGCATCAACGTAGCTTAACGAGTTTATTTTACGCATCTTTTCTTAGGTAAACACGGCGGTTGCTATGGTATGAACAAATATATGTTAAAAACCTGATTGATTCCTGTCTTTTATTAGTCGGAAATTGGGTATAATTTTAATGTTGCAATTCCATACAAATTTTTGCTGCTGAGTGGGATATTTTTTTGTGAAATAGTTTTCAATACGGCCTTAAAAATAGTGTGGATATCTTTATGTGATTGTTGAAAATCGCTGAAAGTTTTACCCACGAAAGGATTGCGTTTTAATGTGTTGAAAACCTTAAATAAATGTTAATTTCTTTAATTGAATGCAGCGATAATTTTGACAAATTTTGTAAGCCCATTGAAACGGAAACGGTGACGCAAAAAATCGCTCATTTTACAAAGGGAAACAAGCAATTTTAGGAGTAAATAAAAACGAAAAAATAAACTAGACAATTATGTCACAGGTAAATGAACCAATTTTAATTGAAAACAAAAGTCGTTTTGTATTATTCCCAATACAACATGACGATATTTGGAGTTTTTACAAAAAAGCAGAAGCTAGCTTTTGGACTGCGGAGGAAATTGATTTGTCTCCAGATTTAATTGATTGGGAAAATAAGTTAACCGATGATGAGCGCCATTTCGTAAAGCATGTTTTGGCCTTCTTTGCTGCCTCAGATGGCATAGTAAACGAAAATCTCGCAGAGAATTTTTTGTCGGAAGTACAATATACAGAAGCGAAATTTTTCTATGGATTTCAAGTAGCCATGGAAAATATTCATTCAGAGACTTATTCCTTGTTGATTGATACATACATTAAAGACAGTGCAGAGAAAGATTATTTGTTTAATGCTATCGACACCTTAGATTGTGTTACTAAAAAGGCCAATTGGGCCTTAAGATGGATTGATAAAGGATCATTCGCTGAACGATTAGTAGCTTTCGCAGCGGTAGAAGGAATCTTCTTTTCCGGTTCATTTTGTTCGATTTTTTGGCTCAAGAAAAGGGGGTTAATGCCAGGTTTGTCATTTTCTAATGAATTGATTTCTAGAGACGAAGGATTGCATTGCGACTTTGCATGTTTGCTTTACACCAAACACTTGATACATAAATTGCCAAAGGAACAAGTTAAACAGATTATTACGGATGCTGTTGAAATTGAAAAAGAGTTTGTAACAGATGCACTACCTGTTAAGTTAATTGGAATGAATGCAGATTTGATGAGTCAATACATAGAGTTTGTTGCGGATCGACTACTTGTTGAACTAGGGAATGAGAAAGTTTACAATGCGACTAACCCTTTCGACTTTATGGAGATGATTTCCATTCAAGGCAAAACAAACTTCTTTGAGAAGCGAGTGGGTGAGTATCAAAAAGCCGGAGTATTGGCAGGGAAAGAAAACCAAACATTTAGTTTGGATGAAGAATTTTAATTGAAACTAAAAGAAAATAGGGTTAAATCATGTACGTAGTAAAAAGAGACGGAAGAAAAGAAGCAGTTAAATTTGATAAAATCACTGCGCGAATTATTAAAATGTGTTACGGTTTGGATCCTTTAGTATCTCCCGAGGCAGTAGCCATGAAGGTTATCGAGGGAATATATGATGGTGTATCGACAACAGATTTGGATAATTTGGCGGCTGAGGTGGCTGCAGCAAAAACAATTGATCATCCAGATTATGCATTGTTAGCTTCTCGCATAGCCGTTTCGAATTTGCATAAAGAAACAAAGAAAACATTTTCGGAAGTGATGGAAGACATGTATCACTACGTTGATCCGAAAACGAATGAACGTGCAGCACTCATCGCAGATGACGTACACGAGATCATCCAAGCTAACAAGGAAACCCTCGACTCAAGTATAATCTATGACCGAGATTTCCGATACGATTATTTTGGTTTTAAAACATTAACTAGATCGTATTTGATGAAGTTGAATGGTAAGATCGCAGAGCGTCCGCAACAAATGTTGATGCGCGTCTCTATCGGGATACACAAAAATGATATTCCTGCTGCCATCAAAACCTATAACCTGATGTCTGAAGGATGGTTTACTCACGCAACGCCTACCTTATTTAATTCAGGTACGCCCAAACCCCAAATGTCGTCTTGTTTTCTTTTAACAACAAAAGAAGATAGCATTAGTGGCATTTATGACACCTTGAAATCTTGTGCTCAAATTTCACAATCAGCGGGTGGAATAGGACTTTCAATACATGATATTCGTGCTACAGGATCCTACATCAAAGGCACAAATGGAACTTCAAATGGAATCGTACCGATGTTGCGGGTATTCAACGATACGGCTCGCTATGTAGACCAAGGTGGTGGAAAGAGAAAAGGTTCTTTTGCCATATATATTGAACCATGGCATGCAGATGTTTTTGATTTTCTAGACCTTAAAAAGAATCATGGAAAAGAGGAACAACGGGCAAGAGATTTATTCTATGCTTTGTGGATTCCAGATTTATTTATGAAAAGGGTGAAAGAAAACGGCGATTGGACGCTCATGTGTCCACACGAATGCCCTGGACTTTCTGATTCTCACAGTGCTGAATTCGAGGCATTGTACTTGAAATATGAGGTGGAAGGCAAAGGAAGAAAAACCATAAAAGCTCAAGATTTATGGTTCAAAATTCTTGAATCGCAAATTGAGACAGGGACTCCATACATGTTGTATAAGGATGCAGCAAATGCCAAGTCAAATCAACAAAATCTTGGTACAATTAAATCGTCTAACCTCTGTACAGAAATTATCGAATACACTGCGCCGGATGAAATTGCTGTATGTAATTTAGCGTCTATTGCGCTTCCAAAATATGTAACAGATGAAGGAGCCTTTGATCACGACAAGTTATTTGAAGTGACTTATCAAGCGACATTAAATCTCAATAAAATTATAGACGAGAATTATTATCCTGTTGAGGAGGCAAAAAACTCTAACCTTAGACACCGTCCAATTGGTTTGGGGGTACAAGGACTAGCTGATGCCTTTATTCTTTTAGGTCTTCCTTTTGAATCTTCAGAGGCTCGCGCATTGAATAGAGAAATATTCGAGACTATATACTATGCCGCAATGACAGCGTCTAAAGATTTGGCGAAAGTACATGGTGCATATGAAACATTTGAGGGGTCTCCTGTTTCTAAGGGTGTTTTTCAATTTGATATGTGGGGAGTAACTCCAACGTCAAGATGGGAATGGGATGTTTTAAAGGATGAAGTTAAAACTCATGGTGTCAGAAATTCCTTGTTATTAGCGCCGATGCCAACGGCTTCGACTGCTCAAATTTTGGGTAATAACGAATGTTTTGAGCCATACACCTCAAACATCTATACAAGACGCGTACTTTCTGGAGAGTTTATTATTGTGAATAAGCACCTATTAAAGGATCTAGTGAAAGAAGGGCTGTGGAATAAAGATATGAGACAAAAAATCATGGCAGCAAATGGTTCTATTCAGAACATTCAAGAAATTCCTGCTAGGTTGAAAGAATTGTACAAGACGGCTTGGGAAATTTCACAAAAGGCAATTATTGATCAGGCGGCTGACAGAGGGGCATATATATGTCAAAGCCAATCTTTAAATATATTTATGGAAAATGCAAACTTCGGAAAACTGACGTCAATGCATTTCTATGGCTGGGAGAAAGGTCTAAAAACGGGAATGTATTATCTAAGAACAAAAGCAGCAACAGATGCTATTAAGTTTACAGTAGATAAAACGGTAGTAGAGCAACCGGCACAACAAACTATAGAGGATCAACAAGCAGCTATTGCATGCTCCTTGGACAATCCAGAAGGCTGTGAAATGTGTTCAGGGTAGTAAAAGGCCTTTTCAAAAAATTAGAAAAAGGTTGTCACTTCACGTGACAACCTTTTTTTAGTTAAGATTTATTACTGAAATTCTAAATTCTTAAAGTACTCGTAATAGCTCTTGAATAAAGCGTCACTCCATTTCTTAGCTTGTGTAAAGTGTTGTGCTGAAAATGTTTGTTGATGGTATCTTTTCGCGTCAAAATGATAAATAAATTTACCTTGAGGAGACGTAAAACCATAACCTCTCACCGTAGCCAAGAACGCGAATTCTGGAGTTGTTGAATCCAACAAGTTTTTACTGAAAGGATAAGCTTCAGTACCAATATTTAATTGTGTCAACAAGGTCGAAGCTAAATCTGCTTGAGAACCAATTTTACCAATGGATTTACCAACATACGATTTATTTAATACCTCACCATAAAATAACATAGGGATTTTGAAGAAGTCTACAGTGTATGGGATTTCATGCGTAGGACAAGAATGACTATGATCTGCAACCACAATGAATAATGTATTTTGATACCAAGTCTCTTTTTTCGCTTTCAAAAAAAAGTCGCCTAGACATTGATCTGCATAAGCAATTGAATTCATATAGTCAGATTCTTTACCTGTCCAATGAAGTGTAGAATTTTTAGGATGGTCGTATGGTGCATGCGTGCTACCGGTAAAAACAACTCGGAAGAATGGTGAACTGCTTTGATTTATGCGGTCTAAAAATAAAGACAAGACGTCTTCGTCGTAATAGGTCAGTTTTCCATGGGGTAAACCCGAAGGAAAATCATCTTCGTCCCAAACCTCATCCATTTGGTGTTCCTTAATGAAACTTTCGATGTTTCCATAGGATAAATCACCACCAAAAAGATATCCTGAATGATACCCTGAAGATTTTAATGATTGATTTATGGTTGTAAGTTTCCTGTGCTTTTCTGGATAAGATGAGATAGCTGTCTCTGGTAAAGCAGGAAATCCTGCAAGAATAGAGGTGTGTCCAATTTCGGAGGTGGTATTTGTTGCATAGATCTGCGAGAAGAGTAACCCATCCGTTGCAAGTTGATCAAAATTAGGTGTAGCTCCTTTAGTTTCACTCATGCAACCTATGGCATTGGCACTCCAACCCTCAAGGATAATTAACACAATATTTGGTCGATTAGTCGTTAGAATACGTGATGTGTCCTGATGTTGTTTGTTGTAAAGTTTTTTACTAATTAAATCAGCTTCTTTCGCATCAATTTTTGGAACTAAATATTCCAGATCGGAATTTAAATACAGCAAATAACTATTTGCAAAAAAATAGGTGGAGTTTATGCTTAAATCATTCAACTTAAAGTCGTTTGAATAATAGGCAGAATCAATATTTATTGGAATTTGTTGCCAACCACCTCTGGCAAATAAAAATGACAATCCAAGCAATATTATTGTACTGGTGCTTACGATAAAAATATCCCATTTATTCTTTAAGTAAGTAAATGAATTAATTGGTTGTATGAATGAATACCAAAAAAAAACAAAACCAACGAAAAGTTCTACAAATAGTAAGAGTGAAAACCACAAGATCGAAAGGTTATCTGCTGTTCTAACAACTTCATTTCCATGAAAGAGATGTAAAAAAACTTTGGAAGTCAATTTATGTTTCCATTCCACATAAACAATAACTTCACCAGCATGAATAGCACTCGAAATAAGCACCTCAGATAAAACCAAGAAATAAAATATCCATTTGAACTTTCTAGAAGGTAACAAACAAATAAGTGCGAATGCAACGGTAGGTATTACAGACATAAATGCAGCAGTTGCTATATCTAGCCTTAATGAATAAATAAAAACACCTAACCACTCAGGTGATTTCTCCAAAACATCTAAGTTGAAAATGATGAACATTACTCGTTGAAGATCAAAGAACAATATCCAAAATAGTAGAAGGTAAATATAATTTTGAATAATGCGCCATAGTAATTGCTTACTACTGCGTTGAAAAATGGAAAATTGTTTAGGGATTTTGACCAATTATTTTACCTCTGTAGTTAAAAATAATTCCAGTTGATTTTTGAATCCGGTTACTCCAAGTGAATAACTTATACGTTTAAATCCTTTAATAGCGTCACTTTTAAGTTCAAAAGATAAGGTTATTTCTTCTCCAGGATTCAGCGTTGTTTTACTTGATGTTATTTTAAGCGCAGCGTTAGAATTATTAACCTGGAAACTTATAACTTGATTAGAATTGTTCTTGATCTTATGGGAACCTTTCATTAAGTCCCCTTGTTTTTTTACACCAGCAGTAAATACACTCTCTTTTGTCGTTAGGGGAAATATAGCTTCATTTCGTTCAAAAACCACTTCCTCAATATGTATCTTACGCTCAACACTTGCTTCTTTAGAATAAACAGAATTTTTTTGGTCATAGAAATTATCACTGGTCTGCTGATCAGCTGAAAATTCACCAAAAGGAGCATAAACAAAACTTAATTTCCCACCACTGAGAGCTTTCCCATTGATGTAGGGAATAAATTCGCCTTTATTAGTTTCTTTGAAATAGTTAATTAAAGAGGAAATTCTTCGTTTAGTCAGGTTGACGTTATAGTCAGTTTTTGCAAGTGGACTTGCAAATCCTTTTACTGTCAAAATTACATTAGATCCTAATTTTAATTCTTCCAGTATTAGCGATTTAAATTCTTCTAAGTCACTTACCCCTTTATCTACATTATTTTGAAAGAATTCTGATAAATCATCTACACGTTTTTTTGCCAGCGCCCCGCTTACACCATTGGAAACTTCTTTTTTATAAACTGGGTAATTAGATTTATATACCGAATAAGTGGTTAAGTAATTTAATTTAGTTGTAGTTGCCGTTGTTTTGGCATCAGGTTCATCATTTTGAAAGTACAAAACAACAGGAAGTTTCTTTCTAATTTTCTCTTGAATAATAGGCGTATCAATTATTACGAGTAGTTCATTGATAGGGAGGGGATAGGAAGCAAATATGTCACTGCAACAGGTCGGATTTTTAGAGAAATATGACCCTATTCGGTTAGATGAAACGTAAACTGTATCCTTGTGCTTAAAGTAGTACAAATCATTTGCCGGACTATTAATTGGCAAACCAGCATTCATTACCTCTCCAGCCAAAAGGGTATTATTTTTCCATTCTACAGTACTATAGAAAACATCGGCACCACCAAAACCATTGTGCCAAGATGATGAAAAATATAAACGTTTTTCTTTTTCATCATACCATGGAGTTACTTCACCGTCTTCTGTATTCAATACGCTTAAATTAATAGGGCTTTCGAAATTCTCACCATTTTTGAGGGCGAACCAAATATCTAAGGAACCTTTAGTGCCCTGTCTATCAGAGGCAAAAAATAGTACCTCCTTGCCATCTACATTTCCTATATATGGCATAGTAGTATTCTTACCGTCAGCATTAATTTGTTTTGAAAGGGTATCAATTTTGCCCCATTTACCATTCCCTAAATAGGAAGCACGAGCAATTTTACATTTGTAATTATATCCTTCATCTTCACACAAACTGAAATAGAAGAACTTTCCATCTAGACTGAAGCTACCGTTACCCGAATTTAAGGTCTCAAATGACAGGGTATCAATTCGTTCATTTTTCAAGAACTCTCCGTTTTTAATTTCCGCCTTATAAAGTTTCGTTTTATAAGACCTGGCGTATACTTCTTGCGCTTGTTCAACAATTGAATCAGCTCTAAGGGATGAGAAAATTAATTGATTATCACGCACACTGTGCCCAAATTCAGCATCAAATGAATTAACCGTAAGTGGTAACTTATCCATTGGTTTAATTGTATCACTGTAATGAGAAATGGCCCATTGCGTCGATTGGATTTCTTTATCTACTTTTTTATATAAATAATTGGTTTTATCCTTTTCATAAAGTCTTGCCGCGAGTTTAAATGATTCAATGGCTTTTTTATAATTACCCGTTTGTTTTTGCATTAAACCAAGTTGTAAAATACTCGATGGATAAACTTTAGCTTGTTCGCGCGCAAATACTTTGGCATATTGTTTTTCAGCCTCACTATAATTTTTGTAAGCCCTCAATGCCTCAGCATATTTCCAAAGAATTTCTAGATTTGATGAATCCTTGCCTAAAGCTTGTTTGTAATATTCAAGGGCATAATAATAATCGCCTTTTTTATATTGTTCATCAGCAAATTTTACAAGTTGCCGAGTTTTTTGAGAGTATACAAGAAATGGTAGACAAATAAAAAAAGTTATATATAATCTGGACATACCCTGTGGATAATGCGTTTTGGTTTGAATTTTCGAATGACATAGCGAAGAGCCACTTCAACACCCCCTCGCATGTTGCTTGCGGGAACTAATTTAGAATAATTCACATCATAACTTATACCAATAAAAAAGTCGTTGTAGTCATAACCTATTGATGCATATGCAGCGTCGATTCCCCGATTCCACGCACCGAAATACAGCGCTTGATAAACGTTTGGTTTCGAAGAGAGGTGAAGCCTTGCTGAAGAACCCATAAGAAGTTCTCTGTAAATTCCTTGATGGGAGTATTGCACCGATGAAATAATATCCCATTTTGAATTAAGTTGAACTATAGCTTTTACAAATCCGTTAAACCGCATATCACGTCTTATCACCTCTGTGTAAAAACCTTGGTTAGGTTGATTTAAATTAAATGCTCCAAGTCCTGTTTGAACGGAGGTTCTTGTTTTCGAATTCCATTCATGGATGAAACCAAAGCCTAAACTGGCATTGGTCTTTCTTGCAACTTGGTAATTCTCATTTGTTGGAGTGGTCGGGTCAAAGATATATCCATTGTATTGATTATCAAAGTACAGTAAATCCCAATTGATTTGTCGATGATTCATGCCGAAGTTCACACCTAAACGCAATACTTGACTTGAATCTTTAACTAATTTGAAGGATCTTGAAACATTGCCTTGAAGTTCGATGGTACGAAATTTTCCATCACCAGCCTGATCATGGAATGCCAGTAAACCAACTCCCCATTTTTTTAATCGTGCATCTATTGAAGAAGAAAATGTACTAAAAGGTACTGTAACACTCCTCCATTGATCTCTGTAATTTCCAATAAAGCGATAATCACCATCAAAATGACCGGTGTGCGCTGGGTTTTGATATAATTGATTATCGTTGAATTGAGACCAATGTATATCTTGTCCAAAGGATAACATCCACATTGAACAAATGAGAATAAGTTGGAGAGCTTTTAGTTTCATTTTCAGCAACTAAAGTAAGAAAAGATATCGAGAAAATAAAATTATGGTGTACTTAAACTTACAGGAACTATTTTCCCGTTCATAAAATGACCATTTTTTAGAGTGAATTCAACAATAAATTCAGCCATTTGATTTGCTGAAATGAGTGCTTCATAACCCGGAAAAGCTTCTGACAACATTTCCGTCTGAACAGCCCCTAAACAAAGGCAATTCATTTTAATCGGTTTTGCTTTAAATTCTTCAGCAAACAATTCGGTGAAGTTGCATAATGCAGCTTTTGACGATGCGTAGGCCGCTAAACTAGGAAATTTAACGGATCCTTGAAACGCACCCATTGTACTAATATTAACGATATGACTAAATGATTTATTCAGTTTATTGAGTAAAAACTGCACGGTTTGCATAACACCGATGACATTAACCCTAAATGATCTCTCCAATTCATGTAAAGTGAGCATTTCTATTGGTTTTTTAACCAATAAACCGGCATTATTAATTACAAAGTCTACTCCTGAAGCAGGAAAATCAAGTGTGGAAAGTTGCGTCTCAATATCTCCTTCTAAGTCAAATGAATGAATATGAACATGTCGAACAGAAAGAAACTCTTTTTTCAAATGCTCACAATTTCTACTCAAAGCATAAATTGTGAAATTGGGTAGTTTCGCGAAAATTCTCGTCAATTCGAGACCAATACCTCTGCTTGCTCCGACAATCACGACACACTTATTCATCGAAGGTAATTTTGACAAAGGAAGAAGTTGGTTGAGCTTGACAGGTGAGAATATATCCTTGTTTTACCTCTTCATCTGTTAATGAATAATTTACCTTCATGTGTGTAGAACCTTCCAATACCTTCGCTTTACAAGAACAACACACACCACCTCTACATGAATAAGGTGCGTCTATCCCCTGTGATTCTAATCCTTCCAAAATAGATTTTTTTGAAGTGTGGATGGCCATGGAGGAAGTCTCTCCGTCTAATGTCACTTCTACTTTGGCTTCGCCAGAAAATTGTACATCATTCACAATTTCTTCCTTTACAGTCGCTTGAAATAATTCGAATTTTATTTTACTTTCAGGGACACCAAACATTTTTAATGCATCTTTAATATCTAAAATCATTTCATGGGGACCACATATGAAAAAAGCATCAGCTTTTAATAAATTTAAATCCTTTTTTATCTCTTCGATAAATGCATTTTTTGATAAACGACTATATGCATGGTTTGCTTCCTGAACTTGCGTGAAATAGAGGTGCTTTATTAAGTCCCGCATCTCTGCTAATTCAGTTTTAAACATCATTTGTTCAAAAGATTTATTCACAAAGAATAGTTGCTTTTTTGCACTAGATGCACCTAAAAGAGAGAATATTGGTGTAATTCCACTGCCTGCTGCAACAAACACGACGTGAGCTTCGTTTCCGGTAGAAGTAAAATTTCCTTTAGGCGTTGAAACTTGTAATGTATCCCCAACAGAAAGCTGATTCAAATAATTTGACATTTTGCCTTGAGGAATAATTTTAACGCCAATAGAAAGTACTGAAGGTTCGTATGAACAAATCGAATAGGACCGTCTAATTTTTTCTCCGCTTATTGAAGTTTCCACATCTACATATTGACCAGGTCTAAATTGAAAGTCTCGCTTGATCTGCTCATCAATTTGAAAGGTTAGCATAACACTTTCTGAAGTTAGTTTACGACTTTCTTTTATAATCAACGTATGAAAGTCATTCGTTGAACTTTCTTTCTTTTTAAAAATATTAAATATTCCCATTTTTCAATTTAATCATCAAATGACACCCTCACAATTTCGGAGGTTGGATGTGCTTGACATGTGAGTACGTATCCTTGTTTCACTTCTTCAGGTGTGAGTGCATAATTTACATCCATTGTCACGGTACCTTCGAGAACTTTGGCTTTGCATGTGCAACAAACACCTCCTTTGCAAGCGAAAGGTAAATCGGCCCCTGCTTGTTGTGCAGCATCTAATATGGTTGGGCCATTAGAGTCTAATTCAAAATCAATCAAATCTGCATCCAACACGATCTCTACTTTAGTAGCTAAAGAAGGACGAATTTCTATAACTTTATTTTCTTTGGATAAATTGGTGCCAAATAATTCAAAATGAATTTTGGTTGAGTCAACTCCCTTTCCGGTTAATGAACTTTTTACATCCAGAATCATCTGTTCTGGACCACAAATAAAAACCTCATCAATTACAGAGGAGGCTAAAAAAGCATCATACAATTCATTACATTTTTCTTTACTAATTCTTCCTTTTTGAATTTTATTACCTGGACTTTCTCTTGAGAATAAATGAATTATTCTAAGTCTATCCATAAATCTATTTTTTAATGCTTCCAGTTCTTCACGGAAAATAATTCCATAAAACCCTTTGTTTCCATAAAACAATGTTACGTCACCTTGTCCATTTTCAAGAATACTTTTTAGAATAGAGAATACTGGAGTAATTCCGCTGCCTGCGGCAAATAGAACTATTGATTTATCTCGGTCCTCGTTGTTCAATTTGAAATTACCCATTGGTGACATAACTTCAATTAGATCTCCTTTTTTCAACTGATTGTTTGCGTGAGTGGAAAACACACCATTCTCCACTTGTTTTATGGCAACGCGCCATTCGTTTTCTTCTGGAGAAGAACAAAGTGAATAGGATCGACGAACTTCCTCATTCGAAATCCTCGTTTTTAATGTTAAATACTGTCCAGGAAAATAGTGAAAAATATTTTTGAGCTCAATAGGTACATCGAAAGAAATTGAAACACAATCTTTCGTTTCTTTTCGAATATCATTGATTTTTAATGTATGAAAATGTGAAGACATGTATTTTTTTTTCAAAGTTAATATTTAATGGAGTTCAAATCCAATTCTCTACTCCATCCTTCAATTAAAATAAGTCTCAATAATGTCCATGGTTCTCATGCCAAAATCGTCATTAAACCATCTTTTTTCCGCCAAACCGTTACTCGAGAGGATGAAGCAAGGATAATTACCAAGGGTCACTTCAGCTGCTGCAAGGGCATTTGGCTCATATACTTTTTCGCAAAAATTGGGAATGTCGTTGGTGAATCCCGGAAATTTTGTGTCCATCTTTCCAATAATTACATATCGAATTGGAATTTGATTGTTGCGAGCATGCAGTTTTTCCACATAAGGAATAGTATTTTTACAATGAGGACATCCTTTTAACACAAAAATAGTAAGTGTTTTATTATTTTGGAATACATACGAAGTCTTTATTTCGGTTGAATTATCTGAAATGTCACCAATGTAAATAGGATGCAGCGCAAAATAAAGAGCGAGCGGTATAATTGTTAGTAGCGACAAAAGAACTAGCTTCCATCTTTTGGAAAGACTCGTTTTTCTGATAAAGTAAAAGGCTAAAAAAAAAGAAAATAATGGAACAAAGAAATAAATTAAAAGCTTTGACCACATCCATGGTAGACCTATATCAACTAATACTTGTTCTACAATATTCATGAGATCAAAAATAGTAATTTGTCTTTGTGCAACCTATATTTCTTGTCTTACGTCATCAGTGACAAACAAACTAAACCTTAACTTTGTTGTTAAATAGAGATGAAATCATTTGTTTTCGGCACTTCGTTAATTTTAATTTTTGGATGCATTGCTCGTGCACAGGTCATTAATGGTGATTCATTAGATATTTCTGTTAATTTACCTGATGTTACAGAAACTTCAGTCAGCAAAGCATTCCATGGTACGAGAATTATTAATGGACATTCTGTTGAAACGCTTACAAAAGGGTACATGGAGATGCGCATTGAACATCGTTTTGGAGACATTGCAGGAATTAATGGAGGCTATCAAAATATGTTTGGTTTCGATAACCTTTCCGACATGCGGATTGCATTAGAATATGGGATTTCGAATGATCTTATGGTTGGTTTCGGTCGAAGTAAAGGAACAGGTGCGCCGTATAGATCACTTATTGATGGGTTTGTAAAATACCGCGCAGTGAGACAATCCAAGTCTTTTCCAATATCTGTTGCAGTAATAGGTGGAAGTAGTTTTAGTTATATGAAAGCATCTACAGATTTATCTGAAGTAAGCAACTTCCCTGAAGCCGTTCATCGGTTATCCTATTTTACGCAAGTTAATTTGACGCGAAAGTTTGCTGATTGGTTATCTCTTGCTCTTATGCCAACGTTTGTTCATAGAAATTATGTAGCTCAGAATGACCAAAATGACGTATTCGCGCTAGGTGGAGCAATAAGGGTTAAAGTAACGGGCCAGTTTGCGTTAATTGGTGAGTATTATCATACATTCAGAGACAAAGGGTTTAGGCCAAGTGATATCTACAAGAATAGTGTGGGGCTTGCTCTAGAATGGCAAACATTTGGGCATAATTTCACCTTAAATTTCACTAATTCGGGTGGATTGGGAGAAACGCAGTTCATACCGTACACTTTGGAAAGAATTATGGATGGACAATTTAGGTTCGGATTTTGTGTAGGTAGAAAATTTATAATAAACGAGTAATATGAAAAAAGCATTAATTGTATCGAGTTATTTACTAGCACTAATAGTTTCTTTGGCATTCACAATTACGCCTCCGGACAAGTATGAAGTGAGCAGTGGCTATTCCATAGGGTTTAAAAGTGCAGATCCATCTGGTAATTTTAAATTATTGTCGGGAACGGTTGATTATGACAGCGATGATATCACAAATTCTAAATTTAATCTCAAAATCCCAGTTTCTTCAATCAATACGGGAAATGGCTCACGTGATAAAAAAGCCCAAACGGAAGAATGGTTTGATGCAAAAAAATACCCCAATATTACATTTGTATCGACGAAAGTAGAAAAGAGTGGCAATACGCTTTCTATAATTGGTAATTTGACTATTAAAGGTGTGACAAAAAAATATACCATTCCGGCTGCGGTTGCTGAATCAGGAAAAAAAATAACATTCAAAGGTAGTTTCAAAGTAAACAGAATTGAATTTGGTGTGGGAAAGAAAAGTGATGTGGTCCCGGATTACATGAATGTTTCGTTTATTGTTCCTGCCTCAAAAAAGTAATGTTCCAAAAGTATGTGCTATTTGGTCTGTTGGTTGCGGTGACATCTTCGATAATTGGTGTTACTTACGCCAAGGTATCGTATTATTTACTTTTTGATTTTTCAAAAACGATTCCGTTGTGGAAAATTGTAGTTTCGAATATTTTTCTAGGATTGTTTTTTTCGGGTATTTATTATGTAATCCAGGAGTCTTTCGCTAAGCTAATACTTGTATTAAATATGTTAGTTGTATTGATTAGTTTCTTGAGTATTGCTTTGCCGATTGTTGTGAATATAGAGGAGGAGTTCCCCGAAATGTTTCCGAGTTTTGCAATTCCATTACACTTTCTTTTTCCAATGCTATGGTTAGCTTTATTCCCTTATTTTTATAAAAAATCACATGTTTAAATTTGGTTCTATTTATCTTTCCCTTTTCATGCTTTTTGCCTGTTCAAAAGACAAGGTGGAAGCATATCCGAATGTATTGTGCAACGACGAAGTTTCATTTAGTCAAGATATTTTGCCTTTAATTACCCAAGAGTGCACTGGCTGCCATGACAATCAGAACGGGTATTCTCTTACAAACTATAACAACATTTCGGCTAATTCAAAAGCAATAATTGGCGCTATGAGAGCAAATAATTATCAATTAATGCCTCAAGGAGGTCCCATGCTACCGGATTCTGTCATACAATTAATGGAATGCTGGGTAAATCAAGGAAAACCAAATAACTAAGTAACTATAACTTTTAAATTTGAAAACTATGAAAAAAATAATTTTACCCTCAATTTTTATTGCCTCATCTATAGCAATTTATGCTTTACGAAGTAACTCTATCTCAAATGATCAGTTTGTATTAGCACCCCACAACTCCGCAGGTGCCGCTGCAGGTAAAACAGGTGCACCTGGCGAACAAAATTGTACAGCTTGTCATGCTGGAACAGCTCAAGATGGTGCGAATGAAAATATATTAACAGTACTAAACGGTACTACGCCAGTTACTTCCTATATTCCGGGACAACAATACAATGTTACCTTATCCATGTCGTCTAATCCTGCAAAAAGGGGATTCCAAGCAACAGCATTAACTAGCGCTAATACGATGGCTGGAACATTTACCGCGCAAACAGGGAACACTTCAATCAACGGTACAACAAAAAAATATGCCAATCACACTTCTACAAGTAATACGAGTGCGACACTTTCATGGAATTGGACTTGGACTGCGCCTGCATCTGGGACAGGCGATGTTACTTTTTATGTTGCCACCAACAAAACGAATAACAATGGTGTAACTTCGGGAGATGCAATTTATTTATCTCAACATATCATCAGTGAAGAGTCATCCACTTCTTTTGAGGAAATTTCATTTAATCCAACTATTATTGCAGGTTGGGATCAATTTGCAAATGAATTGAAAATCTCATTTGACTTAAATAAAGCAGCAATTGTAGGGTTGAATGTTATTGATCTAGAAGGAAAATCTGTCTACAATAAGCCTGGCGTAAAGGGTAATATTGGAAAAAACAGTCTTCAAATCGCTTCAAATACTTTAATTCCAGGCGTTTATGTTGTAAATCTTTTTATTGATAACAAACCGTATTCTAAAAAAGTAATCGTCTTTTAGTCAAATGTATGAAAGACGGCTGTCGTCGATAGTCTTCACTCAAATTCAAGTTGTTTAGCCCTCATCCAATAAAATCCTTTCGAAGAAATTATTTTTGTTCGAAGTTCGAGGAAAAGCTCCTTGTTTTTATCTTCCTTGTAACACAATAATAAATACCATTGTTGTTCTTCGTAAAAATTTGTAAATACAGACATTTCCAGTTGTTTCAATCGATGGATAGCATCTTTCGTTAAACCCAAATTATACAGGGAGATACTTTCATAGAATAATGCATTTATATCGTCAGGATATTTTGATAAAATAATCTCAAAATTCCCAACGGCTTCTTGAAATTGTTTTCTATTGAACAATGCAAGTGTTTTCGATAAAAAATTAACATAAGAAACGTCTAGTTCAGTTTTAGTATGGTATTCAACTTTTTTTTCCATTTGATTGGCTGGCGTTCCCGTTAAATCGTTGGAAATAACTATTGGATCTCTTTTTCGGTAATGCCTGTAATCAACAACGAGTAGGTCTTGAATGTAAATTTCGTATGCCCGATTTTGAATCAATACAGGAGCTATTCGTTTAGAAGGCATGGGTTTGATTTCAAAAATTTCTTGGCGATTATGACTCTCTTGAATTATTGAAGGAATTTCTTCTTGAATGCGTTTACGCTTGAGGTCTTCTCGAATTTTTGCCGGCTGTACTTGATTTTTTTGTGCGATAAGCGTTAGTGATTGTTTTGGTAATTTTATAGGAGTTAATTCAGGAGTTTTTGTCGTATGTTTATTTGTTGGGTTATTTTTTAAAGAAATCATTTCTTGGTTCGAACGATTAAATTCGTAAAAGAAAATACTCAGTACAAAAGAGGTGAAAAAAAGTGCAGAAAGACATATTTTCATGAACGAAATTCGTTTAGAGTAGCGCTTTTCAAGCCTAATCAAGTCATTAGGTGATAATTCTTTCCATCCTTCTATAGCGTCTTGCTCAAAAGCATCTAATTCCATTTCGTTGACTTTTACGCTTTCGTATTTTCTTTTAATATGTTCTCTGTCAAAATTCATTGATTTTTTCTTTATCTATTAGTATGCGTAAATTGCGTTTGCCATTTTGAATATTACTTTTTACTTGTAAAAGTGTAAATCCAGAAATTTTCACAATTTCGTCATAGCTTTTACGATGTAAGTAAAACAATTCTATACATTTTCTTTGAGGTGCTTTTATTTGTTGAAGTGCATTTTCTAAGCTCAAAAGGTTCCTTTCCATCACAATTTTTTCTTCGGTTAGTTCATCTTCGTCGCTTAAAGTCAGGCTATCTATTGAAATATCCATTGCAGGTTTCTTTTTTCGAAGCAACATATAACATTCGTTTTTTGTCAACGTATGAAACCAATTTTTAAATTGCTTAACCTCATGTTTTAGGAGTTTCTCTCCTAACTTTGAGAAAATAGTCAATGTAAGATCCTCTGAATCCATCTTATTTTTCAAATACTTCATGCATGTACCTAGCACTAGATGGCTATATCGATAAAATAACTCATCGATAATTTTTTTATCTTTTTCCTTAGTAAATAATGTAACAAGCTCCTCATCGGTATGCTTAACTAGTCTTTTTCGAGAAGAAATGAATATCCCCATTATACACAAAGATGCTCTAATTTTGAAATTTCCACAAATAAATGTAACCTTATAACAATAGATTGGTATAAACTCTCCGTGGTTATTACTAATTCTTTTATTTTTCAAAAAAACTTTCAAAAAGTTATTGTTAGGAAAGAATAAGTATGTATCTTTGCACCCCGCAAATGAGGAAAACAGTGGTTTTTGAGTATTGATTTGATAGGTGG
>JBIJBD010000246.1:0-2819 GCA_044345395.1 Crocinitomicaceae bacterium
TTTTATAAGTATTCAAATGAAATCCGTTCATGAAATTCTTAAAAGAAATAATGAATATATCTTAAACACGGGTTCACCTCATTTTGTTAGGTTATCATCGGATTTGTCAACGGATACAATTGTATCTTATGGAAGAGAAGTAAGGTATCATGAAGAATACAAAAAAGATGGAATAAACGTAAATCTTATGTCTGTTGTAGCAAATGATGAAATAAGCATTGGCACATATGAGCGTGGAGTTGAAGATGAAACCCTTTCGTGCGGGACAGGTGCTACTGCGTGTGCAATTGTATTCAATGAATTAAACCCTAAACTAGGTAATCGAAAGGTTAAAGTCAACGTTAAAGGCGGGGAGTTAATAATACGTTATTTTTATTCTGAGTCATCTTACACAAATATTGAACTTTCCGGCCCAGCTATTCCAGTTTTCAATGGAACAATTGAAATTTGAATTTCTGTTTTCTGATGTACACTACAATGTACATCCAAATTTAAACTCAGGTCAATACCTTTGGATTTGGAAACCCAATGAAATTGCTCCACATGTTGGAATTTCAATTTCCGGTAGTTATTTTAGTCTTAAGGTTTCTGGGAAAGAATTACATGGGGAAGCCCCTAAATTATTTCAATTGGCAATAAAAAAATCAACCCCACTCGTGCTTGTAGAATTGTTATTTGATTGTAAACTGGAAGAAGTTACGCAGATTTACGAGTCATTTGATAAATCTTCTAATTTAAAGTCTAGTTGCCTTCAACCCGTTGCGAAACTTCTCAACGCCCCATCAAGAAAACTGACTGAACTTCTAATTCAATTGAAAAAAGGTAAAAGTCTAGGTAAAACGTTTACTTTCAATCTGGCAGAAACACAAGCGGGAATTATTCATTATGACTTGAAGGATATTGAAAAAAAACTAACTTCGCTACAACATGCTAAAAGGAAATAGTTGCCATTTGAGAATTGTAGAAAAAAACGATGCATTGACGTTATTTCAATGGGAAAACAATATCGATAATTGGAAGGTCTCGAATACTGAGATCCCATTTTCTATGCATTCTATTAATCTTTTGATAGATCAACAATCTGACCTAAGAACCTCCGGCCAATTGCGGTTTATTATTTGTCAAAACGAAACGAATAACCCAATCGGAACACTTGATTTATATGATGTAAACTTTAAACATGGCCATGCTTGTATTGGAATTCTAATTGCTTCGGAGAAAAATAAAAGAAAAGGTTTCGCCTCAGAAAGCATCCAGTTGGTAATTGATTATTGCCGTGAAATTCTCGACTTGACGAACCTACAGTGTTTCATTCACCATGACAATGAAGCAAGTATTGCTTTATTCGAACATTTAGGCTTTAAATGCGTAGGAGAGAAAATTAATTGGCTAGTTTTCAAAGGAAAAAGATTTAACGAATTATCCTATCAATTATGTCTAAAAGAACTGTAGTATTAATTTTTTCAGGAATTGCACTTCTGATTAGTCTATTTTTTATCGTTCCAATGGCGAATATCTACTTCAAGGGTAAAAAAACATCCATTAACAGCAAGGAAGTGGAAATCATGGTGAAAAAGAACACAAACTTATCTGCATTAGCTGATCAATTATTAGAAGCAAAAATTATCGACGACAAAGATGCTTTTTTAACTGTTGGAGAATATAAAGAATTGAATGAAGATAAAATTGCTACTGGAAAGTACGTTATAAAACCAAATTCTAGTTACAAGGACATGCTGAATGGGTTTACTAAGAACAGTAAAGGTAATGGAAATGCTGAAGTGGAAGTTGAAGTTACTTTTAATAATTGTAGTACAATTGAAGATGTTTGTGGTAAGGTTTCAAAATGTATTGATGTTGACAGTGTAAGTTTATTCAAATACATCAGAAATCCTGAAAACTGGAAAAAAGAAGGTATAAACTTAACTTATGAACAACTTCCTGCCGTTTTTATTCCAAATACATACAAAATGTATTACGATACCGATGCTGAAACATACTTTCATCGAATGGCCTCCGAATACAAAAAATTCTGGTCGGAAGAAAGAATTGCAAAACTTAATAAAATAGGTTTAAAGGAGCCTTTTGAAGCCACAACAGTTGCCAGTATCGTATACGCTGAGCAAAATTTAGTCCCAGAAGAATGGTCTACAATAGCTGCTGTTTACTTAAATCGAATTGAGACGAACATGATGCTACAATCTTGCCCAACAGTACGTTATTGCGATCCAATTGGAATTCCAAGTCAACCTTACGAAAAAGATATCATGCGCGTAAAAGATTGTCCATACAATACTTACACGCAAACAGGTATTCCTCCCGGCCCAATAAACATCCCATCTCCAAAAGTAGTAGATGCGGTACTAAATAGATCGAGTGAAAAATACTTGTTCATGTGTGCAAAGCCTGACAATTCGCATCGACATAATTTTGCGGTGGATTATGCAACTCATTCTAAAAATTCTGCCTTATTCAATAATTATTTAAATGCCTTGAAAAGAGCTAAATGAAAAGAAGATCTTTTATAAAACTTGGGCTCGCAACAGGTGCCCTTTCAATGGTAAATCCGTTGAAAGGAACAGAATTGTTAGAAAATACATATGAATCTCAAGCTAATGGACCAATTGTATTATCCACTTGGATTCATGGACTTGAAGCTAATCGGGCTGCATGGAAAGTACTTTCCGAGGGAGGAAGAGCAATTGATGCCGTAGAAAAAGGAGTAAAAGTAACTGAAGCTGATATCACCAATAGAAGCGTCGGTGTTGGCGGAAGACCTGATAGGGATGGCCATGTTACACTTGATGCAAGTATAATGG
>JBIJBD010000191.1:0-4259 GCA_044345395.1 Crocinitomicaceae bacterium
CTATCTCTGTTGCGCGAGCAATTATGGAAAAAACACAACACGTTTTACTAGTGGGAGACGGCGCCAAAAAATTTGCCATTGATTATGGCTTTGAAAAAAGTAAAACTCCCCTACCCGAGGTAAAAAAAGATTGGAAAAAATGGAAGAAAGAAAATAAAGAAGTCTATAAAAAACCAGAGATAAATCACGAAAACCACGATACCATTGGATTAATTGCCATGGATCAAAACGGTGATTTAAGCGGTGCATGTACAACATCAGGATGGGCCTACAAAATGCATGGAAGAATTGGTGATTCACCGATAATAGGCGCTGGGCTATTTGTCGATAACGAAATTGGGGCATGTACCGCTACAGGACTTGGAGAAGCGATCATACGGATTGCGGGGAGCCATACGGTTGTGGAGCTCATGAGGCACGGTTATACACCACTAGAAGCTTGTAAAGAAGCTGTCAACCGCATCATTAAAAAAAATAAAGATTTAACGAATCTTCAATGCTGTTTTTTAGCACTTGATAAGAAAGGAAATGTTGGTGCATACTCAGTATATTCAGGTTTTAATTATGCACTAAAAACAAAAGACGAGGATAAAATGGTGGATTCACCTTTCGATAGAAATTGGTAAAATGAAATATGCTGTTTTTACTGTTATTTTCTTTTTTCTTTGGATTAAAATTAGCAGTCAAGATACGCTCATTTGGAAGTTTTATCACCCACTCAAAAATGAATGGAAAAATTTTGGAAGCAAGGGAAGCATTCAGCAAAAATTAATTGCATCAGGAGAATTAACAGCTCCTTTTTTAGAAAAGAACGACGAAAAATTCCGATGGATTGAGAATCATACTTGGCGTTTAAAAACAGAGATTTTCGTCAATGAAAAGTACAACAATCCTACCTTAGTATGTCAAAACATTGATACGTACGGGGAAATAATAGTAAATGGAGAAAATATTTATTCTGCATCGAATTATTTTATTCCCCATGAAATTTCCCTCGATAAGTATTTAAAAAATGGAATTAATACGATTGAAATAATCCTTACGCCGCCGAGGATTTACCATAAAGAAAGATTTAATACCGAAGCATTTCATTATCCCGCTCCAAACGATGTTGATAGCATCTACGTTTCCGCTCTTACGCGCAAACCTCAATTTCACTTTGGTTGGGACTGGACAGCAAGAATAAATACCATTGGAATTGATAAGCCCGTAATTTTTTATAAAAACTCAACTTCCTTTTTTCATGATATTTCGATAGAAACAAAAGAGATTATTGAAAATAAAGCAGTTTTAACTGCGCATTTAAAAGTTGATACGACGTTTGTGGGTTTTGTTAAATCGAAGTACATTCCCAAAACTTCCATCAATCAACTTTCAAATCAAGGTAAAATAACAATGTATATTATGGATCCTAAAGTTTGGAATCCTGTGGGAGTTGGTAATGCTAAGTTATATTACGACACATTGCTTTTGCTCAATCAAAAGAATGAAATTATTGAAATTAAACCTTTTTATTTTGGAATCAGATCTGTTAAATTAAATCAGGATCAAGATTCTATTGGTACCAAGTTTCAGCTGTGTATTAATAAGAATCCCATCTTTTGTGTTGGAATGAATATAATTCCTCCACGAGTTTTTCTATCTGAACTCACACCTGAAGTTTATGACACATTAATACAGCAAATAAAAGTCTCAAATGCCAATATGGTCAGAATTTGGGGAGGCGGCACCTATTTCGATGATTATTTTTACGAACAATGTTCTAACTATGGAATAATGGTCTGGCATGATTTCATGTTCGCATGCGCCATGTACCCGGGTGAACATGAATTTTTGGACAATCTGGAGAAAGAAATCGAATATCAATCGTTTAGATTGTCGAAGCACCCGTGTGTGATTTTATTCAATGGAAATAACGAAGTTGAAGTGGCATGGAAATATTGGGGTCTACAAAATCAATATAAGTTAGACGAATCCGCTCAAAAAACTATTGAAACTAGTTACAATCAAATTTTTCAAATCAGCATACCCGGAATTTTAGCAAAAAACACAACTTTACCTTACACCCATACCTCCCCATTGAGCAACTGGGGACTTCCCGAGCGATTCGATCATGGCACTCAGCACTATTGGGGCGTTTGGCATGGTAATGACCAAATCTCTGATTTTTCAAAAAACATTGGAAGATTCAATGCAGAATTTGGATTTCAAAGTTTCCCAAGTCCGAAAACCATGACCTATATTACTAATCATGAAAATTGGGATTTGGCGAATCCAATTCTTTCGCATCACCAAAAAAGCTATGTTGGAAATAAAAAAATAGCTCAGCACGCATTGAAGTACTTTAAGAAACCGAAAAACTTTATGGAATTTTTGTATCAATCTCAATTAGTTCAGAAAATTGCTATGGAAACAGCAATTAAAGCACATCGTTTGAATGCTCCAAGGTGCATGGGCTCTTTGTTTTGGCAGTTCAACGATTGCTATCCTGGACCGACGTGGTCTTCCCTCGATTACTTTAATCAACCGAAGGCGATTTTTTATACCCTACCCTATTTGTTCCATTCAAATGCAATTTTGTTTGAAAAAGGTGAGTTCTATGCCTCGGCAACAAACTTATCTTCAAAAAAACAAGAAATTATATTAAATTTCTACACGAAAAAAGGAGAGAAAATCTCAAAAAAAAACAAATTCGTAGAGCAATCGTCTTGGAATCAAAAATTACAAGTTAAAATTCCAGAAAAAACTCATGTCATAGAAGTTATTAATCGCGATCTTCGTCATCTCGAATTTCTTTATCCAACAAGAAATTGTAGATCGAAAGGCAAAATAAAACTTGAGAAAATGAATTATTCAAAGGAAACAGGCGTTGGAACACTTTTTTTTCAGGTTAAAAAACCAATTCAAGAACTATTTTTTTACGATTCAGCACATCAACTTTTCTTCTTAGAAAACTTTTCATCGTATTTACCAGGAGAACATTCAATTTCTTTCAAATCAAATGAAAATCCGGGAAAAATAGAATTTTTCTATCATTAATTGCGCTCAATTAGTAAAGGTATCGTTAACTTTTCTTGTTTTTCATTTTCAAGACATACCAAGTAATAACCCAATTGTAAATTCTCTAAATTAATTTCCTGAGTGGCGGAAACTAACGTTCCATTCTCAACAACAACTCCGTTCAGTGCTAATATTTTATAGTTTGAAAAATCGAATTCAGATTGTTTAATGGTAATCCAACCAATAGATGGATTAGGATATAAGATAATTGAGTGTTCTGAAAGTGTTTCGATTCCCGCCAGACAATTATTAGAAGCAAGAGGAGTTGGTGATACATTTGCAAAATCAGTACTTCCATCAGGACAACGAGCGTACGCAACATCAGTCGTTTGAACACCAAACACTACTTGGTCATAAATCGTAGCTCCATTGCTAAATATGAGATTTTCACCGAATGAACTTAATTTGAAATTAGTATGAATTCCTGCTTGTCCAATATCATTATCACACCACACCAAAAGGTATCCGTTTGCAGGAATACTTGTTCCAATAGGAAATGCCCACTTTATTAAATTAGTAGCGTCATCAGATAGATACATTCCTGACAAATCAATTGAATTCGAAGTTGTATTGTACAATTCTACCCAATCATCGCTTTCGCCATTCAAATCATAAGCTGAAGTGGAATTCGAAGCAACAATTTCGTTAATCAAAACATCACTGACATTACAAAATGGTAGCGACACTGTTAAATTATGAAATTCGTGCTCTGCGCGTTGTGGACTGAATATCCCTGCACTTGAATTTTCGGCATAAATATAGTATTCAAAAACAGCTCCGTCAATCGTTACTTGATATCCGAAAACATGGTCGCCTGCCGCCCCGTCTCCATGTGCCCCATCGTCAAACATTTGAACACGGTTAAATTTCAATTGGTGATTATTGCGATAACCCAAATAAACGGTGGTTTCATTGGAACATGAAGCTGCGATATAAATTGTTTCACCAAAAGTAGGCGCATTACTACTTGCACTAGTAGATGTAATGGTTGGAGATACTAAAATGTAATTTGAATTTGTAGAAAAATAGTTCGAACGTGCATCCATTAAGTTTTGCAAGCCAGGAATAGTTGATCCTGGAGGTCCTCCACCTGCAATATTTGTTGTTAAACTACTTTGATATTGCGCATACGTGTAGAATTTATAAGGATCTGCTTGAACAGAAGCGTCAATGGTTGATCGTAAAGAATTAGCCATTAT
>JBIJBD010000134.1:0-6354 GCA_044345395.1 Crocinitomicaceae bacterium
TCATGCAATTCATCGTATCTTTGTTTAAATAGCGCTTAATTTGAAACCAAGTTATTGTACGCATCATATTGTTAAATTATATGAATAAATTAGTCCATATTTTGTTAATTGTTTTTTCGTGTAACGGGTTGTTTTCTCAAACGGAGATTACGGGTGCCGAACTAAATTTAGATGGTTTCTTTTCTGCTGGTACATTAGGTTCCTCTTTTGGAATTGGTCCAAAGGTAGGTGTTGAGCTTAATGAAACACTTTTTGTTGGCCCCTCTTTTCGTATTCAACGCGCTAGTTCGAATAATTTAGGAAATACCTTTACGCAATCGATTTATGGAGGAGGTGTATTTGCACACGCCCGCCTGAAAACCGAAGGAAAAGCAACTGTATTTGGTGGCGCTGAATTTGAATACTTATTATCGCCGTATAATTACCTAACCTTTCAAACGTTGACAACAAATCGTTGGGCGCCTACTTTTTTTCTTTGTGGAGGGTTTAATTTAAAACTCTCGTCTCATTTTAGTCTGAATGCAGGAATTTATTATGATTTAATAAATGCTACAAATAGTCCTTTTCGTGTTGGCTATGCATTTAAGATTAAAAATGAACAAGGTCAAATCGTACGGATTTTACCCATGATTTATCGTGTATCTATTTGTATTCCAATCTATAATCCAAAATAAAAAACGTACAATATGAAAATTGGAATGGTATTATATCCGACTTTTGGTGGGAGCGGGGTAGTTGGAACAGAATTAGGTAAGGCTTTAGCTAAGGAAGGACATGAAATTCATTTCATCACTTATTCCCAACCGGTTCGACTCGGTAGTTTTCGGGAGAATATTTTCTATCACGAAGTAGTGGTGACTGATTATCCTCTTTTTGATTTTCAGCCTTATGAAACTGAACTGACAAGTAAAATGGTGGATGTTGTAAAACATGAAAAGTTAGATATCTTGCATGTCCATTATGCCATTCCTCATGCTTCTGCGGCCTATTTAGCGAAGCAAATACTTAAAGCTCAAGGAATTCATATTCCCATTGTTACAACGTTACATGGAACGGATATTACCCTTGTAGGAAGGGACCCATCATTTGAACCAGTCATTACATTCTGTATCAATGAGTCAGATGCTGTAACTGCGGTTTCGGAAAGTTTAAAAGCTTCAACTTACGAGCATTTCAATGTTAAGCGCGAAATTAATGTAATTCCGAACTTTATTGTCGTTGATGAAAGTGACATTTCTTTTACCGAAAGCATGCGTCGAAAGTATGCATGTGATGGGGAAAAAATAATTTGTCACATATCAAACTTTCGAAAAGTGAAAAGAATAGAGGATGTAGTTCATGTGTTTGCTTTAATAGCGAAAGAAATTCCTTCCAAGTTAATTTTAATCGGTGATGGTCCAGATCGTTTTCACGCTGAACGTTTGGCGCGTGAATTGGGCATCAATGAAAAAGTGATTTTCTTAGGTAAATTGAGAGATACCGCACATGTTTTATCGTTTTCGGACTTGTTTTTATTACCTTCGGAAACAGAGAGTTTTGGACTTGCTGCATTAGAAGCAATGGCAGTAGGTGTTCCTGTCATTTCCTCAAATACAGGAGGTATACCGGAGGTTAATGCTCATGGTTTTTCAGGATATTTATCAAATGTAGGTGATGTTGAAGACATGGCGAAAAATGCATGCTTCGTATTGTCGGAAAAAAATATAGATACGTTTAAGAAACAAGCTAAAATCAAAGCAAAGGAATTCACTTTGGATTTAATTTTACCGAAATACGAAGAAATTTACCGTAAATTAGTATAAGTAGGCTTACCATACTAATTCGTATTTGCACCGTTAAAAGTAGAGGTTAGTCTTTGTTTATTGTAGAATTATAAAATAGGTTGAATCATATGAAAATTGGGGTTTTGCTTTCTGGATGTGGCGTATATGATGGAGCGGAAATACAAGAGGCTGTTTTTACCTTGTTGGCAATTGATGAAATTGGAGCCGAAGCTGTTTGTATTTCTATCGATGATCTACAACATCATGTCGTAGACCATGTTTCGGGGAAAGAAATGGAGGAAAAACGAAACATGCTTGTTGAATCCGCAAGAATTGCAAGAGGAGCGATAAAAAACATCAATGAAATTACTCCTTCCTCTATTGATGCATTAATAATTCCTGGTGGTTTTGGTAGTGCAAAGAATTTTACGAATTGGGCTTTTGCCGGTTCTGATGGAAATATTAGAGAAGATGTCAAATTATTATTGGTTAATTTAGTCAATATAGGACAACCTATTTTAGCTCTTTGCGTTAGTCCGGTGGTAATTGCGAAAGCTTTTGAAAATTCAAATATAACACCGGTTCTAACTATTGGAAGTCGGCATGCTGCATCGCCATACGCTATCGATTCATTTCAGCAAGGATTAGAGGCTATTGGTGTAAAAACTGAAGACAAATTAATAGATGAGCTATTAATTGATTACGATAATCGTATAATTACAACACCCTGCTATATGATGGATGCTAAAATTTCTGAAATTCGTTCGTCGATAAAGGCAGCTGTTGAAGCGTTGAACAAGTTATGTAATGCCTAAACCTAACAACATAGAAAATTGGTTAAGAAGCCGAAAATCTCGTAAAAAAGATTTGACTGCAAACCATCTTTGGAAAGGTATATGTGCGGGAGATCGTTTTGAATTAAGCAAGGCTATTACACTAATTGAAAGTTCCCAACCTCAAGATCGAAAGGAGGCGTCTCTATTGTTAAAGAAATGTCTTTCAAGTAATAATATAAGTTGGCGTATCGGTATCACAGGTGTTCCGGGTGTAGGTAAAAGTACTTTTATAGAATCTTTTGGGAAAGTTATTCTAGAAAATGGACTTCGATTGGCGGTATTAGCGATTGATCCAAGTTCTTCAATTTCTGGAGGAAGTATACTAGGCGATAAAACCAGAATGGAATGGTTATCAAATCAAGAGCAAGTATTCATTCGGCCTACGCCAAGTAACCTAAATTTAGGCGGAGTAGCTAAACATACGCGAGAATCGATTTTACTCTGCGAAGCGGCGGGTTATGATGTTATTTTAATTGAAACAGTGGGTGTAGGGCAGTCAGAAACAATTGTCCACTCTATGGTTGATTTTTTCTTGTTGCTAATGTTGGCAGGAGCAGGAGACGACCTACAAGGTATTAAACGGGGTATAATGGAAATGTCTGATGCATTGGTTATAACTAAAGCGGATGGGGAAAATAAAACAAAGGCAAAGCTTGCTCGATCGCAATATGCAGCAGCACTTCATCTTTTTCCACCAAAAGAAAACGATTGGATAGTCCCCACGCTTATTACAAGTAGCACTGAAAATTTCGGTATTGATCAAGTTTGGTCGATAATTTCTCAATTCTTTACAAAATATACTGCAAATGGTTGGATTCATAAAAACAGAAGTCTCCAAGAGTTGCAATTGATGGATCAGTATATCGGGGAACTTTGGTTAGAAAAAATGAAAAATCACCCAGATTTTGCTAAAGTACACAAAGCACTCGCTGAAAAAATAACGAAAAGTACAATGAACGGATATCTTGCTGCTGAGGAATTATTGAAAATAATGAGTTCTAATTAGTTTTTATCAATTTAGCATTGAATAAAATCTCGTTTTCTTTTACTAATTGAATAAAGTACATCGAGGATTCAGCAGAGGATATATCTACGATTGTTTCATAACTATTTTCTGAAAGATAATTTTCTTTAACAATCCTTCCTTCTAAGTTATATACAAAATACCTGCAATTAGATGCGATTGTTTTATTATCGTGGGTAATTACAAAGTTACCATTTGTGGGGTTAGGGTATATTGAGAAATTAATTTCAGGTCCATCTGGTGGTGGTGGTAATTTTTCAAAAACAGCTGTAAAAGTAGTATTGGTTATACTAACATTCGTGTATAATGAATCTTCCAAGGTGTCTGTGATTAATGCATTTGGTAACCAATGCGTGAATTTATAACCGGGTTTTGGAACAGGAGACATTTGAATAGACACACCATCGAAATAAATTCCCGACCACGGATAATCCTGAGGTTCAATAGAATTTAATTTAATGGATCCCGCACTGTCCGGATAAGTTGCTAAATTCACCGTCACCTTTTTTGCTAGGTTAAATTCTTCAACCAGTTGATTTCTGATCACATTGCTTCTGCAGGATAATTCAGCTCGAAATGTTTGATGGTTATTGTTAAATGCTTGTAACTGACCAGGAATATTATTGGGATCTCCCCAACGCGCATATTCATTGTCCATTTCTGGATACATCGCCAAATAAAATGCCTGTTCTTTAGCTAATAGTTTATCACTTTTGTAACTCGTATTCATTAAATCTGCAAAGCGATTTATAAAGTACCGCTTGTAATCGGTATTCAACATGCTTCGCAACCAAATGTTGATGTAGGGAATTCCGGGGTCTCTTTCGAGCATATATCGAATGTGATTTTGTTGGCAGTCTGTCCAACCATTGGGTTGAAGGGATAATTCTAAATCAATTAGAGCAAACCTCCATCTCTGATTTGTTTTATCAGAACGATAAATTTTGATGTTGTTTTGCGGCCAATCTACATTACCCATCCATGATTCACCAATAACATAATCAGTGTAGTGTTTTAAGTCAAAATGTTGGTCTGCTAAATTCCAGTAATTTGATTGACTTGGATTAATGTCTAAAAAAGATTCATAAGAAGACCAAAAGTTATCTACATCCCCTTCAACGGCTCTTAGCACAAGGTTATAGAAATAACTTAAAGAAAGTAATTCAAGCGAGTCTTTATTTGCTCCATCGTGTACTTCGAAGTATTCTGAATTGAATTTTTCTCGAAGCTCATACAGTCCAAAATATTGTCCGTTGATGTAGACGCTTACGGGTCTAAACGAAGAATAATAATTTTCGGTCCCTTCACTCATTAACCTGACTTGACAAGCATCTTTATAGGGTAATGTTAAGTATTGATTACTTCCGTTTCGTAAATAAATATCGCTATATTTTGTTCGATTGCCTCTGTCGGGGATTAATGGATATTCAATTGGTTTTTCACCTAAAGCACCATGAGCAAAGGAAAGTCTAAAACTTCTTTGTGGATTTCCTCTACTTCCTCCAGCGCCTCCATCCATCCGCATTGCTGTGCGTGTTTCAAATAAGAATGGATGACCAAGCCCTTCTTTCAAATATACTGCATGTGCTGGTTTAAGCCAATCACTGGTAAAATTATCAAAAATACCCGTTGGGCCATAAAGGTTTTGATTGTCTGTTACGACCATAAGAATTGGAGTGGTATGAGAAACTCCAATCAAATAAGATGCACTTGCAATATTGCTAGGTAACATTGTAGATGCACCTATTGGAAAAATTTTGGCACGGACTACAGTATTTCCAATAATTTGTAATGGTCCTGTGTAGAGTTGAGAGTTAAAAGTAGGTGTAGATCCGTCTAATGTAAATACTAATTTTGAATTTATTGAATTTGGATTAACTATTGTTAAATTGAATAAGGAAGAAAAAACACCTGAGTTTTGATTGAAAATAGGTTCTTTTAATGAATCAGTATAATAACTTGTCGAGTTATTCGAACTTCCTGGAGATGGGTTTAACCAATTAATCGTCTCAGAGCCGTTTGGTTTAAGCCCAATTGAAATGTCTGTTTGAGGACTCTCAATTCTAAGGCTATGAATTAAGTCTGCTTGCGCATTGAAAAGATAGACATTTTCACCATTCCCATCTAATTTGAAATTTGTATGAAGCTGATATCCTTCCTCAGGCATAAACCCAGATTCTAAGGCATTTAGCGCTGTATGTGTCATTGAAAAATTCATGTAGTCATAAAATTCTCCAGTGGTCGATGAGACTTGAAAAGAAAGAGAATTTATTGGTCCTGCCGAAAGTCCTGCCGAAATTAGTTCTTGAGCCCTAAACAGAAACTGGTGTCTTGCACACCAATACCAATTTCCGTAGGGTGCTGGATAATCCGTATTACCATTCTGAACTTGACCTGCACCAATTTGAATATTGTTGAACTTCACATTTGGCCGTTGATTATAAGTCTGTCCAAGAGTAGCTCCACAAGAAAAATCACTGCCATCATTTAATGCAACAAGTGAGGATGCATAGGTCGTTGGGCTTTGGTAAAATGAGCTATTTACAGTATATTGCGTTGAATTATATGAACATACATTTAGTATAATATTTGAAACTCCATCCCAAACAAATGGCGATGAGAAATTGTGTTGATTCCAACCTGTAATTGGTGCAAAAGCTTGTTGATTCGCTAATAAATTGAAAGGATCACTTCCCAGTCTGTTTTTCTCACTACAAAATACGTTTTGAAA
>JBIJBD010000239.1:0-3038 GCA_044345395.1 Crocinitomicaceae bacterium
TTGCCCTAAAAAAGGAATTAACGGATTATCACTTAAAAAGTAATTAGAGAGTTGAATATTCTCAGAACCACCATTAAATAATTCAATCCAATCCGGAGAATCTCCGTCTTCATCAGTTTTAGATTGGAAATTCTTATTACATCCCTCATTTATTTTCAGTTGTGAAAAGTAAACTCCAAAATGAGAAAGAAACAAGAACAATAAAGCAGAAACTTTTATATGCATAGTCAAAAAAAGAGCTATCCTAGGACAGCTCGAAAGGGATGTTTCTTATTTAACATATACTTTTCTCGAAAGTTTTCCGTCAGTAAAGACTGCCTCGACCAAATAAATGCCAGTAGAGTAATTGTCTAATCTAATTTCAGTCCCAATATCATTAACTATTTGCGCATGATTCGATTTTCCATCAATATTTATAAAGCGTAATTCACCGCCAATTAAATCTGGCGTTACATTTATTTTAATTAAATCTGGCGTAATCAAAAATGAAACTTTATCTTCCAAGGCTGCTTGAGAAATAATAGAGGCAGCTGGATCTCCTGCGTTAATCGTTTCACCTGGAGTTCCATTGTATGCAAAGTCATGAATTATCAATTTAAGTCCTGCGGCATCCAACGTATCTAGACTAAGTCTCACCCATCCAAAATGTGTGTTGCCTGCCGCTTGAAATTTCATTCCCATAAACTTTTGAGATACCCCTAGGAATTCACCTTGATTTATAGCATAATTAAAGTTAAATGCTGGTATAGAAACAGTGCCTTGAACTCCAAGTACGGCACTTTGAGAACTGAAATTATTAGCAGCAGAAATCGGATCTCCTGCGTTTAATGCGCTTACTCCAAAGGTACTACTGCTACCAGTTACCTGTCCTTGAACGCCACCATTTGCGCCAGGAATCACCCCGACTTGTGAGCCATTATAAACAAATGTAAAAGGAATTCCGTTGTAAGTAGAGGAACCACTACCATTGAAAGAGGCAACTTGAAAAGTCATATCAATGGAAAGGTCATTGTTGAAATCCATTTCAAAAGGACCAGAATTTTTGTCTAAAATCACGTCAGGGTTAACATCTGTATATTGTAAATTTTGTCCAAAAGCAACATTTCCTACAATCAATGTACTACTTGCTCTAAGGTAATTTTTAAGTCGAGATTTATTCATATTACATTTATTTTTATTTCTAAACAAAAAAGGAGTGGTTTCCCACTCCTCAAATATAAAAAATAATTACAATTAATTACTTAACGTAAACTCTTTTGTTCACAGTGCCGTTATCGAAATTAGCAACTACAGTATAGATTCCACTATTCACTCCGTCAAAATTGATTTCTGTTTGAACATCCGTGATTTTAACCGTTTTTACTACTTGTCCTGAGAGGCTTACTAAGTTAACTGTACCTCCTACTAGGGTAGACAAAACGTTAACTGTAGCTCCATTCATAGTTGATTCGATAGAAACATTGTTCTCCAAAGATTCAGTTAAACTTGCAGTCGTTTGGCATGTGTTTACCGATGCATCGGGCGTAGCATTAAATCCGTATTCTTTAACTGTAATAGTTGTTGCATCAGCAGCGACAGTCAACTTAACCCAGCCATAATGTGTGTTAGCACCTACTGTGAATTTCACACCAATACTTTTATCCGTTGCTCCCAAGAAAGGTGTACCTTGAGAAGAAAATGGAATAGAACCATTGATTAAAGCAGCATATCCAAAATTTCCATAAGAACCACTTCCAAAAATAGATGCTGAAGAGACAGGAACTCCGCAATCAAGTGGAGCTGCAGCCGTTACGGTATCAGCCGTGGTAACAATTTGACCTGCGAAAGGAAATGCATAAGCAAAAGCTCCTACATAAGTAAATGAAGAAGTTGCAACTTCTAAATGTTGTACAGCAAATGCGATATCCGGCTGCTGGTCGTTATTGAAATCTAATTGATATGGATTTAAGGAATCCACAACAACATCAGGATTGATGTCTGTGTAAGCTACTTGTGCATTAGCTGCACTTCCAGCAACAACAGCACCAGCAACTGCAGTGTATTGTGCTAATTTAGATTTGTTTAAAGAGGTAGTTTTTTTCATAAGCAAAAAATTTTGAGTTTTACAAAAGTAATATTAATTTTTAAAAAGTGAAGAAATAAACGATTTCGAATTTTTCACATCCAACGGAGTATTTATAAATTCTCCCAAAATGTTTAATTGATTTTCAGTGTCTTCAAAGAGTTCATCCCAATTAAGCATTAAAAGTGGTTGATTAGGCTGAGATGCTAACCAAGTGTCGATAACAAATTTTTCTTTTTCCACTGTATTAATGATTCTTAATGGAGCTGCATTTACTGGGAGCTTTAGTTGAAGTTTAGATTTCCGTTTTTCTATAATTGCATTCAAATCTTGATTCAAATAAATAACTTTATAATTAAAGGTATGTGGTAGTTCAGCAAGGTATCTACTTGATACGTAAAGTGCTTTGCCGATGTTGTTGGTTAAATAGTCTGTGCCGAATAATTTTGCTGGATTTTCTATAAAGTCATTACTTTCTGATACAGGTATATTAGCTGCTTTGAGGATTTCCATAAATAGACTATAATCACAACCATCAATTCCTGTGACGACAATAATCTCTCCTTTTATTTGATTTTCAAGTATTGTCCTACTTTGACTAGCGATTGTTGTATTCGGTAGGTGATTGGTGTGAATTTCTACCAGCCATTTGTGAGCTTTTGTCATGCCCGGTGTAATGCGTATGCAGACATTGAAGGCTTGCGAGGCTTCTTCGATATTTCCGCATAGAAATAGAGCTTCTCCCAAATGGTAATGATATGAAGATTGAAAAAAGTCCTGTTCGATAGCAATTAAAAATTCATCAATAGCTTCTTCAAGGCGTTTAGTTCTTAGCAAACATACACCAAGACCATAGTGCGCAGTCGTGTTACGATTGTCAATGGCAAGAGCCCTGATGAATTGATTTTGGGCGAGTTCGAAGTTTTTTCGTTGCATATGAATCTGCGCTATACTTGTCGCCAATTGCATATTGTTT
>JBIJBD010000198.1:0-4106 GCA_044345395.1 Crocinitomicaceae bacterium
AAGTAATGGCAAGGCTTTTCTTGGTTTATTCATTGCCAGATTTAAAAGGCCTTCTATGTACTCTAAATATAAAGGTTCTTCCAATTCTTCATTGCCAAAAGGATCATTATTCTTTTCAGTTTTTTCTCGTTGTAACCGAATCCTTTCAAGTGCGTCAATTTCTTTCATTCTATCCAAAACCTCTTGACACTTCAGGTACATTTTTTTTGATAAGTAGGCAAACGCCAATCGTTGCCCGTATCGTAAAATGCTAGATTCCTCAAAAATTTTCTCAAGAATATCGATTGCATCCTTGAATCTACCACCATGAATCATGTTCCTTGCTACGTAATATGCGTTTTCGCGCTTACATTTTTCTACTTGTTGAAGTTTATCGTCATCTAGGGCCTCGATATAGCCTAATTCAACAAGTTGCTGTAGTGCTTCTTGGGCAGCCCAAGGATCTTCTCTGCTATACTCGTCGTGCATTCCTGAATCACCAGAAACTAATTCCCACGAGTCGATAAAGTTGGCCTCCTTCGCCTGCTCAAAACATTGGTAAAGGACCTTGCCTTCCATGTCTTTTCCTACAGGTAATCCTGCGTGATAAAGCAAGGTAGGTGTTACATCAAGCACACTAGCTCCGGAAACTTCAATTCCTTTTTTTATTCCAGGTCCCGCCATCACAAAAATTCCATAAGGACTGTGCTCGACCGCTGGTCCCGATGGTTCATTAGGAATATAGAGTGGACGTTGATGATCCGAATGGAAACCATGGTCCGAAAGTAAGACCACTGTTGTATTTTCATCAATCATGGAAAGTGTTCTATCCAGCATCATGTCATGAAAACGATAACCGGCCTCAACTACGCCGTTGAAATTTATGAAATCTTCTTCCGGAATTTCAGGTCTCCTTGGTGGATAGTAGCGCATGGCAATATGACAAAAATGATCAATGGCATCATGGTATATTGCCATAAAATCCCATTCCGTTTCTTGCATCAGATACGTTGATGCAGAATGAACACTTGCCGCATTTGCTAATGTTTTTAGAACGCTCAGTGTTTTCTTTTCCTTTCTTAGTTCAAGATTATCAGCTAAATTCGGTATGAATGGTATGGCCATGGCAAGCGATATTTCGTGAGGATGAACTCTGAATTCCTTCATAATGTCAGAAAGTTCCGCTGGATGAACGGTGCCATTTGGCATTTCCCATGCTTCTCCTAGGGCTTTATTTGCCACTTGATAAAGATTTGAGACCATTACCCCGTTAATCGGTTCTGCCGGGTTGCTTGGCCACCATGCCACAACGTTGCTTTTCAAACCTTCTTGATTGAAAATATTCCAAATTGCTTTAACCTTCCGAGAAGTAGTAGTAACGGGCCGCAGACCTTCACCAGTTGGCAACGGTTCTACAAACCCCCCGATCCCGTGTTTATCTGCTCTGAACCCCGTCGCAATACTAGTCCATAACATCGGTGATAATGGAGGATCTAAGGTTTGTATTCGTCCATGTGTGCCACGATCCATTAATGATTTTAATGCGGGCATTTTACCCTGTTCGATCAACGGAATTATCACTTTCCAATCAGCAGCATCCCATCCAATGACAAGAATTTTATTTTTCTTTTTCATTCTTTTTCGCCTCTTCTCGTTTTAATTTTTCTTGTTTTACAACTTCTCTCCATTTTCTCAACCCAATGTGACCAAGAGCCAATAATCCGAGAGAACCTTGTTCTGTAATTTTATATTCTTTTGACATCTTAAATTCTATTTCTATACAAATCAGGTTTAACAATATTAATTAATGAGGTCAAGTCCGCATCCTTTTCGAGAAAGGTAAGTATTTTTTTGATCTCACTTTCGCTGTCATTAATTAAACTTCTGTGTTCTACATCCAAATATGCTATCTTACTATTTTCGAGAAATTGATATGTTTTGGCTAGGTGTTGAGAATAGATGGTGCTGAATTTCTCACGTTCTGCTTGTTGATCTTTTTTAAGCATTGTTTCTTGCGATTTTAGTATTTCTTCCATGGCTCTCCTCATGAATAACACCCTGTAGTTCAGTTTTTTGTCAAGAAACATAGGAAGTGGAGTAACAATTTTAACAGATTTGCCTTTGCAAAGGCTTAAAAAGGAGTTGTCTTTAAAAATACCTTTAACTCGTTCGTACTCATAATAACCTTCCGGATTACTTGCATCTCGGGTTCTCACCCCGTCTGTCATTGGATTGATCCCAATTTTCTCTAATAGTTGCATCATTAAAGAGGTGCCTGATCGAGGTAAACCCGTTACTACCGTGATGATTTCATTTTCATTCATACGGCAAAAATAAGAAAAGCATAAAATTAAAAGGATTTCATCGTAATTCGGTTTCGATGGATTTCAATTACTCCTTTGTTTTCTAATTGTTTAAGTAAGCGAGACACCACCACGCGTGAAGAGTGGAGGTCGTCAGCAATTTGCTGATGGGTATGGTGAATTTCTAAATTACCTAACAATTTTACCTGATCATTGAGGTATTTCAATAATCGTTCATCAAGTTTCATAAATGCCATCGCATCAATGGTTTCCATGAGTTCTGTCATTCGATTATGGTAACTTGACAAGATATATTCTCTCCAAGATTTGTATTTGTTCATCCATAGTTCCATGCAATTACTCGGAAACATCAGTAAAACAGACGGCTCCATTGTTGTCGCTTTAATTTGACTGTCTTTTTTTTGAACACAACACTGCAAAGTCATAGCACATGTATCTCCACCTTCGATGTAATAAAGTAAAAGCTCTTGTCCCTCGTCATTTTCGCGTGAAACCTTAATGGAACCTTGAATAATAATCGGAATCATTTTTAATTCATCTCCAACATGAACAATTATTTCATCCGTTTCGGTTTCTCTGAACTTCGCTAAATGACTCATTTCTCCAAGAAGTTCCTCTTCTAGGATATACCCTAGATTTTCACGAATGAGTTGCTTCTTTTTTTCCGTGCTTAGCATCTTTTGAATAATGAATAAAAAAATTAGCCCAAATTATTTTTGAGGTAGCATATAAAAGAGGGCCTAAAAGAATACTAGCTCCAATCACCAATCCTATTTGCAACCATACACTTACATCCTCAAAAAACCAATTGCACGAAGCCCATATAGTTACGAATAATGCGACTCCCAAAGCGTATGAAACATACATCGCTCCAAAATAAAAGCCTGGTTCAGGTGAATAATTTTGAGAACAAACAGGACATTCTTTTAATGTTACGCCAGTTTTAGTAAGATAATAGGGATGGCTCACAAAAAATTTTCCTTCTTGGCAATGAGGGCATTTAAATGTTAAAATACTGTATAATTTGGAGCCTTTTGTCATGTATTTATTTTTGCAAAAATAGAATTAAACTTGTGTTCAATTTGTAACAATAGTTACGATTAAAAAAAAATAGTTTGAAAATAAAAAAAAATAATTAACTTTCGTTGCTAAACTATGAAATATGAATAAGATACTACTTTTTATCGCCCTATTAACTTTTTCTCAAAAAGTAACGGCACAATGCACCACAACGAATGCAACTTCTTGCGTTTGCGCTGATGGCTCACTAAATTGTTTACTTTATCCTGATATAACAGCATCATGGAAAGGTATTGCTAATGGAGGTTGGACAGAATACCCTCAAACTGGTGCCGGAACGAATTACAATGGTCAAGGTCCGGATGATGGTCGCTTACGTGTCACTGGATCAACACCAAATATCGGACATGGTTCATTCACTGTTCGTGGTCAAGACGCCAATGGAAAAAGAGCATTTATTTGTGGAAGTGATACAATTTACAATGTAAGTAGTACAGGAAATTTTACATGTCCGAATGGCAATCCAAACCCAAAACAGATGCTTGTTCAGAGAGTTTATAAAAAAGATGGGAATGCCATGACTTATGTTGATAGCTGGAGAGGTAGTATGACCTACCATTCTGCTCATGGTCACAACCATGTTGATGATTGGGCTGTAATGACACTTCGTATCCAGACAAGCGATCCAAATCCTCTGAATTGGCCGATTGTAGGACAAGGAGCGAAAATTGGTTTTTGTTTAATGGATTACGGACAATGTGGTACATCATCAGCAAGCACTTA
>JBIJBD010000116.1:0-7604 GCA_044345395.1 Crocinitomicaceae bacterium
TGTGAAGGTGAATCTGCTATTTTAACAGCTACTGGTGCTGGTACATTAAATTGGTATGATAGCGCAGGGCAATTAGTTGGTACTGGGGCATCAATTACGACCAATGCGCTAACTTCAAATGCAGCTTTTACTGTTGTGAATGTTGTAAACGGTTGTGAAAGCACTCCAACTAACGTTAATGTCATTGTTGAAGGATGTGCAAATATTCCGGAGCTCGCAACAATTCAAGAATCCTTAATTGTTTCACCAAATCCAACAACAGGTCAGTTTACCGTTTCCTTTAATTCAATAGAAAGTGGACAAGTAGGTGTAAAATTAACCGATCTTCAAGGAAAAGAAGTGAGCACCAAAATGACAAATGTGGTTGCAGGAAAAAATGAAATTTCAATGAATTTGGATAAGGCTGCGAAAGGTACCTACCTTGTTAATATTGAGTTTAATAAGCATTCATTCTTGAGAAGAGTAATTAAACACTAAATGATTAAAATAGTTGAAAAGCTCTCGATAATTTTCTTATTCGAGGGCTTTTTTTGTTTTTCGCAACCATTAATAACCAATTATTCTACTGATAATTCTGGATTAACATTTAATACGGTAAGATGTATTGCCATACAGAATTCTATTAAATGGTTCGGAACAGACAATGGACTTTGTTCTTTCGATGGACAAAATTGGGAAATTTATAACATAGAAAACAGTCCGTTGTTAGACGATGACATTCGCGCGTTAAAAGTAGAAGATGATTCAACGATTTGGATTGGAACTATGCAAGGAGGATTGTATCGAAAACAATCTAACAACTGGTTAAACTACAATGAGGCAAATTCAGGATTACACGATAACCTCATTCGTGGAATTGAGATTGATTCTTCCGGAAGTATTTGGTTGGCAACTTCGGAAGGAGTTTCGATGTTTGATCGGGTAAATTGGTTTAATTGGAATGTGGCAACGAATGATTTGTTGACAAATAATATTACATCTATTCGGACAGGGTTTTTAAATGAGAAATATGCGGGGACTATCAATGGAGGGTTGTTATATTTTGATGCAGCTACAAACCTTACTATTCATAGCATTGTAGACTCAGGTTTGCCAGATAATTCTTCCTTAGCCATAGATATAGACGAAAGTGGCCAACCCTGGTTCGCAACCCCAGCTGCCGGACTTGTAAAAGATTTAGGGAATGGTGGTCCGTGGGAACGTTGGAATATGACAAACTCTCCCATCCCTACCAATGGATTGACCAGTATTGCCATAAATCCTATAGACGGCCGTATTTTTATGGGCACGCAACTTTCAGGAATCGTCATTAAAAAAGACAATATTTGGTTTAACTATAATACGCAAAACACCAATCTTCCAGAAGACTACATCACGTGTATTACTCATGAAAATCAATTTGTGAAATGGGCAGGAACATATAATAGTGGTGTTGTTCGACTTGAAGAACCAAATACAAATCTAACTTCGTTTTCTATTGAACTACTCAAATTATATCCATCTATTATTCGAGTATATGAAAGTCTTTTTCTTTCAGAACCTGTTGATGGTATGCTTACTATTTTGGATGAAATGGGTAGAATAGTGAATGAACTAAAATTGATTGGAGCAAGTGAAATAAATTCTTGTATTAGAAACAAAGGAATTTATTTCTTGAAATTAACTACTCACAACCGAACCTATAATTTTAAAATAGTTGTCAATTAATTCTATTACTTTGTGCCCTCGATTAACAGCGCTAGAATGAAGGTCAGTGGATTTACTTTTATTAGAAATGCAATTCTTTATGATTATCCGATTGTTGAATCGATTATGTCAATTTTGCCCATTTGTGATGAATTAATTGTTGCTGTGGGAGATTCGGAAGACAATACGCGCCAGCTCATCATGTCAATTCCTGACGAAAAAATAAAAATTATAGATACTGTTTGGGATGATTCGTTAAGAGAAAACGGTGAGGTATTAGCCCACGAAACGAACAAAGCACTTGCAGCCGTTTCCTCAGAAGCTACATGGTGCATATATCTTCAAGGCGATGAAGTTCTTGAAGATGGGATGACCTCATATTTACTCCGCGCAATGGACAGATTCAAACACGATGAGCGGGTAGATGGATTTTTATTAAATTATCAGCATTTTTTTGGATCTTATGATTTCGTTGGTGCCTCTAATTCGTGGTATAAAAATGAAATTCGGGTTATAAGAAATAGAAAAGGAATTTATTCTTTTAAGGACGCACAAGGATTCAGAAAATTAAATAATCAGAAATTAAAGGTAGTATCTTTAGAGGCGACAATTCATCATTACGGCTGGGTTAAAGATCCCCGTTCTATGCAGAAAAAACAAGAGTCGTTTAATAAATATTGGCATGACGATGATTGGATGGAAAGAAATATTATCAAATCAGATGAATTTGTATATGAGGACAACATGACTGAATTGCGCAAATTTAAAGGAAAACATCCCTCGGTAATGCAGGATAGAATAAAAAGACTTAATTGGCATTTCTCTGCTGATATTTCCATGCAAAGAAAAAGTATAAAAGACAAAGCAAAGGACTTTCTATTAAAACTAGGTATTAATGCGAGCTACCAAAATTTCAAATTAATAGGTAATTTTAAAAACATAGAATAAAAAAAGCGACCGTAGCCGCTTTCCGTTATGAATTAGAGAATTATTATCTATTCAAAAATAGTTGAAGCGTAACATCAACTCCAGTAGATAAAAATTGATACTTCAAATTGTCATTCGGAGCATCAACAGTTGGATTTCTTCCAAAATAAAATCCCGCGTAAACGGATGGTTCTAAGGCAATATTGTCTGTTAAAAAGATATCGTAACCTAACTTCATCTTGGTCCCAAAATCGTAATTTGCATTCTTAGATAAATTCAATGGGATGTCGAATTGACCAAATGCATTACCTGAAAAGTAATAACGTGTAAATGGACTTATAAAAATTGATGAACCTGAGCTTACAGAAGTACCATTGACTTTGTAATTGGTTGAATTAAATCCAACACTTGCTCCAATCCCCATGTTTTCGACAAGGAATAAGCCTGCAGTTGGGGCTATAGTAAGCGATGTAGACGACGATTTATTCCCTGAACTTAAATTAAAATCAAAGTTTCCTCCCATCATAAATGCTCCTTGGCTCATTTGACTGAATGTATTGCTGCAAAGTAATGCGACAATTACAGATAAAAATAATTTTTTCATAATGTATGTTTTTAGTATTAGTTGAAGATATATTTAATTTAGTTAAGCCGCCGATTTGTGTATCACTAGTTTTGAACATTCTTGTCTGAATTGTCAGATTTTTTGATAAATTGTCAGTAGTAGCAATACCTAAAAATGACTTTGTGTCATAAACATTTTACAGATTTTAGATGGCATATTAATTGAAAACAATTTGAAAAAAATTGAAAATCAATTATCATGGGAAAAATAATAGGAATTGACTTAGGAACTACAAATTCTTGTGTTTCAGTCATGGAAGGAAGCGAACCAATTGTCATTGCTAATGCCGAAGGTAAAAGAACTACACCATCGGTAGTAGCATTTGTCGAAGGAGGGGAACGAAAAATCGGTGATCCAGCAAAAAGACAAGCGATTACTAATCCAACGAAAACCATATACTCCATCAAACGATTTATGGGTTCATCTTTCGATGAGTCAAAAAGAGAGACAGAAAGAGTACCATATGAAGTTGTTAAAGGTGAAAACAATACGCCGCGAGTAAAAATTGATGATAGGCTTTATTCTCCTCAAGAGATATCTGCCATGATTCTTCAAAAAATGAAAAAAACGGCTGAAGACTATTTAGGAACCGAAGTAACGGAGGCTGTAGTCACTGTACCTGCATACTTTAACGATGCTCAGCGTCAAGCAACAAAAGAAGCAGGAGAAATCGCTGGTTTAACTATTAAAAGAATCATAAATGAACCAACAGCTGCTGCGTTGGCCTATGGACTAGATAAAAAAGGTGTTGATCAAAAGATTGTAGTTTTTGACTTTGGTGGAGGAACTCATGACGTGTCCGTTTTAGAGTTAGGTGACGGTGTGTTTGAGGTTTTAGCTACGGATGGTGATACGCATTTAGGAGGTGATGATGTAGATGAAGCAATTATCGCTTGGTTGGCAGATGAATTTAAATCAGATGAAGGTTTAGACCTGAGAAAAGACCCAATGGCTTTGCAACGGTTGAAAGAGTCTGCAGAGAAAGCAAAAATTGAGCTTTCATCAACGACTTCTACGGAAATTAACTTGCCATACATTATGCCAGTTAATGGTATTCCAAAACACCTTGTAAGAACATTACAACGATCTAAGTTTGAACAATTGATTTCAGAAATCGTGGAGAGGACAATCGCGCCATGTCGTTCTGCTTTGAAAAATGCAGGTTTGCAACCAAGTGATATTGATGAAGTGATATTAGTTGGTGGTTCAACGAGAATACCAGTGATTCAAGATGCTGTACAACGTTTCTTCGGTAAAGCACCATCGAAAGGAGTTAATCCAGATGAGGTTGTAGCTATTGGAGCAGCAATTCAAGGTGGAGTTTTAACGGGAGAGGTGAAAGATGTTTTACTATTGGATGTTATTCCCCTTTCGTTGGGAATTGAAACAATGGGTGGTGTATTGACTAAATTAATTGAAGCAAACACAACAATTCCAACAAAAAAATCAGAGGTGTTTTCAACAGCATCAGATAACCAACCGTCGGTTGATATTCATGTGCTTCAAGGAGAACGACCAATGGCCAATGACAATAAAACGTTGGGTCGTTTCCAATTGACAGATATACCCCCTGCACCTAGAGGTGTTCCCCAAATCGAGGTTACCTTTGATATTGATGCCAATGGAATTATGAATATTTCCGCAAAAGATAAAGGTACAGGTAAGCAGCAATCGATCAAAATAGAAGCTTCTTCTGGTTTGTCGGACGAAGAAATTCAACGAATGAAAGCTGAGGCAGAAGCAAATGCTGATGCAGATAAAAAGAAACGAGAAGAAGTAGAATTATTCAATAAGGCTGACTCTACGATTTTTCAAACGGAAAGACAATTGAAAGAGTACGGTGATAAATTACCTGCAGATAAGAAACAACAAATTGAAGATGCTTTGGCTGAGTTGAAAAAAGTATACGAATCCAGAGTTGCAGAAAATTTACAAGCTGCGATGGATAAATTGAATGAAGTCTTCCAAGCGGCGTCTCAAGACATGTACAATGCAGCAAATGCTCAAGGAGCTGCGAATGAAGGTGCGTCTGGAAATACGGATGCAGGGAACGCTACGGACGAGGTGACGGATGTTGATTTCGAAGAAGTGAAAGATAAATAATATTTATTAACGTGAAGTTTTAGAAGGCTGTCTCAAAAGGACAGCCTTCTTTATTCAAAAACAAGTATGTTATTCAACATGAATAGATTTTTATCGTGAAAGAAATCATGTCCGCATGGCAATTCAATCAATGCATGTGGTTGATTGATTCTATTCAAAAACATTATTGCTTGTTTGGTACGAATAACTTGATCGTATCTCCCCATGATTACTCGAAATCTACCCTTATAATAATATAAACAATCCATTAAAGCTCTTTCATCAGGTTGAATCATTCGAAACCCTCTCCAGGTTTGTGAAGCCCTCTTGAACGTGTGTTTTTCCGCAGCAAATTTTTTGACAAAAGCAAATACCTTTGGACGCATGAGTCCCAAGCTGTGAGCGAAATGTGCATAACGTATGACTTTGTTAGGATTTTCTTCCCATCGAATAAATAATTTTCTAGCCCAATTTTTTCGAGACATTCGGTTATAAAAACTGTATTTATCCATACCGTCTGGTGAAATCAATTGTATAGACAAAATGTTTGAAAGCTCGTTTGGAAGCACACATAAGGCGAATCTTCCTCCTTGGGAGAATGCTACAAGGTGGTATTTTTTCACTTGTTCCTTTACAAGTACCGCCATAAATAGCTGATGAAATTCTAAAACGTTTAGTGGACTATTTTCAATACGGTTACTAGGGAACAATGAACATCCATGGAAAAATAAATCAATCGAAATCACTATTCCACGGTCTTTTAAAAATTTAAAGTCCTCCGAATTTCTTCCGTGACCATGAATTGCTACAATGTAAGGTCCTACATGGCCAAATACAGTATAACTTAAACTCAATTCACCCTGTTGAACACAAGAATATCTCATTACTGAATTCATTCGTTTATAAATTTACGAGGTTTTACGTGAAAGAGTTAATTAACAACTATTTATAAATTGTTAAAAAAGAGTTATGTTTTCCCAAGGATTTTCATTTCACATAAGTTAAATTTGCGCTCAATTTGCAGCGAACAATCGCTTTGAAGATTACGTAAATTGAAATCCCTATGCCAAAAGATTTATCTATCAAATCCATTCTGATTATCGGAAGTGGACCGATTGTTATTGGTCAAGCTTGTGAGTTTGATTATTCTGGTTCTCAAGCCTCTCGGTCCCTTCGCGAAGAAGGAATTGAAGTGACGTTAATTAATTCCAATCCTGCCACCATCATGACTGATAAAGTAGTTGCGGACAATGTTTATCTTCAGCCTTTGGAGCCAGAAAGTATCAAACAAATTCTTAAGAATCATAAAATTGATGCGGTTTTACCAACAATGGGTGGACAAACAGCTTTGAACCTTTGTATCAAGTGTGATGAAATGGGAATTTGGGAAGAATACGGAGTGAAAATTATTGGAGTTGACATTAACGCTATTGAAATAACAGAAAATCGTGAGGCATTTCGTAACCTAATGATGGAAATTGGTGTTCCAATGGCTCCACAAAAAACGGCAAAATCATTTTTAGAAGGCAAAGAAATTGCACAAGAATTTGGTTTTCCGCTCTGTATTCGGCCTTCATATACGCTTGGTGGATCTGGAGCTTCAATTCTATATGAGCCCAAAGAATTCGATAATTTACTCGAAAGAGGTTTGCAGCTTTCTCCCATACACGAAGTAATGATTGACAAAGCTCTTTTAGGTTGGAAGGAATATGAATTGGAATTATTAAGAGATGCAAATGATAATGTGGTAATTATTTGCTCCATTGAAAATTTTGATCCAATGGGCATCCATACCGGTGATTCAATCACGGTGGCTCCTGCCATGACATTATCTGACACAACCTATCAAAAAATGCGAGATATGGCCATCAAAATGATGCGATCCATTGGTAATTTTGCTGGGGGTTGTAACGTGCAGTTTGCCGTTTCTCCTGACGAAAGGGAGGATATAATTACCATTGAAATTAATCCTCGTGTATCCCGTTCATCAGCCTTAGCTTCGAAAGCAACAGGATATCCGATTGCAAAAATTGCATCAAAGTTAGCTATAGGATACCATCTTGATGAACTTAGTAATCAAATCACTAAAACTACTTCTGCTCTATTTGAGCCAACATTGGATTATGTGATTGTTAAAATTCCGCGATGGAACTTCAACAAATTTCCTGGTACAAACAGAAAACTTGGCTTGCAGATGAAGTCTGTAGGAGAAGTTATGGGAATTGGACGCTCTTTTCAAGAGGCACTTCAAAAAGCATGTCAATCCTTAGAGATAAATAGGAAT
>JBIJBD010000068.1:0-12947 GCA_044345395.1 Crocinitomicaceae bacterium
GTACCATTTCTTTCACCATTAGAGAAACTACCTAATTCCGAAATTATTCCGTCAGAATATTCAATATATTTGCCGTGGAATTTACCTTCACTAACTTCGATATCATACCTCTCATTGTATATTTTCCCTGAAACTAACTCACCATTCTTTGTTTCAACATGTCTTTCTGAAAAAATATTAACCTCTTCAATATGAAAAGTGCCTTCCGCAACTTTTTTCTTTTCTTCTTCCGTTCCACATGAGAATAAAAGTAATAAAACAACTAAATAAAAATAAAAATTATTTTTCATAAACGTAAATTTTTCAGCTAATTTAAATTAATTTTTCACACTTTAAAGGCAAAATATTAAAAATTTCATTTCATTATTGCAAAAATGGAAATCACTCCTAAAACAACTCCAATCCAAGCTAAATTTTTCAGTGTTTTTGATGCGTTTTCTTTCGAAAAAAAGAATGAATATATACCTGAAGAAATCGTTAGACCTGATAAGCATATAAGAAAGTAATCTAGTATATTTTGAGAACTTTTCTTCATTTTACCAATTGAATAACTTCGAATATACTTTTCAATACTCCAAGGAAATAAGCTTGGTTTAAAATAAAATATAAATAAAAAAATACCTGTGCTCAAAGAAAGCAGTACGAGGGCATATGCCTTATAAATCTGAGCTTTGTTTTCCATCGACGAATTCTCGATTACTTTTGCTTTTTCATGATCGTGTGCTTCAATTATTGTTTTATCAGAAACAGAAGTTTCGACTATAGTCTTATCCGATTCCGCTGAAGCTGTTGGCTTCGAGGTAATCCCTTGCTTTAAAGCCTGCAGCCACTCTTCGCAGCTTTGAAAACGTTGAGCACGGTCTTTCGCACAGGCATGTCGAATTAAATCTGCTAAAAAACTTGGGTTTTTGACTTCTGGTAATGGTTCGTGAACAATTTTTGTAAAAATATCAAACTGTGAACTTGTATTTCCGTCATAAGGTGGCTCCCCTTGAAGTGCATAATACATGGTAACTCCCAAAGAATAAATATCACTTCGGTGGTCTATACTTTTGTCGCCTTTTACTTGTTCGGGGCTCATGTAGATAGGTGTCCCTATCTGTGCTCCGGTTTGTGTCATTTCATTTCCTTGTCCAAATAACTTGGCTATTCCAAAATCTAAAATTTTAATCGTTCCGTTAGGCGACACAAATATATTTGAAGGCTTAATGTCGCGGTGAACTATTCCCAAATTATGTGCATATTCAAATGCTGATAACGTTTGTTCAAAAACGTGAATTATTTCTTTCTCCGAAAGTTTACCCTGACTTTTTATTAGATTGCTTAAATCCTCTCCTGAAAGCAATTCCATGGCAATAGCCAAATAGGAGTCATTTTCTTCGAAATCCAATACACGTGTAATATTTGGATGATCTAACGAAGCCATAATCCTTGCCTCGTTCTTAAATCGTTCTCTAATTTGCTTATTGGACGATAAAGTAGGATTTAGAATTTTAATCGCTGCCTTGGTTCCCAAGGATTCGTGCACACCCTCAAAAACGGAAGCCATACCTCCTTCCCCAATTAGACGATTGATAGTATACTTCCCAATTTTTTGACCTATATATTCCATAAATCCGATTTGAATAAAGTTATCTAAATACCATAAATGAGAAGCAAATCAAACCCATTAATTTAAACTACTTGAAAAAGTCTGACTGCTTTAATTCTCTTCGCTATGTCTTTTGCATAAAGCTCGTTTAAGCCCATTACGACAAAAATGAACGTAGGTTTATATTTGCTTATTGCCTCTTCTATTCTCGTGGAATAAGCAAAATTTAAAATTGTTGCTGAATTCCATACAAAAACGGATTCTAACCTATGTCCATTAGCACTACAGTAATCGTTCAATGCATAACAAATCCCTCCTGCCTGAGAATCCCCTATTAGCATTATTCGTTGATGACTTGAGTCTTCTTTATCCGCGTAACGCGGTAAATCGGGCAAGAAAAATGTTTTCGTTTTAGTTGTATCTTTTACTTGATTAGAGTCTTTCGCAACCGCTACTTTTGCTTCTCGTTTATAGCTATCAGCCTTTTTTCTTTTCACTTGAATGATTTGTTCAATTTCATTCATTTTTTCTGAATTATCTGTCCCAACAGCACTAATTTTCAAAAGTTCTATGTCACCAATGCGTATGCTTAGAGGCAAAATATCGTAGGAATAAACTAACAATATGGGTAAAAGGATAATTAATGCACCTATAATTGTATATTTCCTATTTTCCATCTACTTTAGAGGACAAATATAGCGGTAAGATCTAAATAACAAAATATAATGTTTTAGATTTTAAAAGGGTAAGAACTTAAATCAGAATTCAAACAACCATGTCAAGACAATAGCTTTAAATAATTGCTGTTAATCAATCGTTTTTATCGGCCAATAATGAAGTAAGAGTCTTGCTTTTGTGTTTTTCTGGGTCGTAAATCAACTTGAATTTTTCAACGCCTTCGTGGTAGTCAAAAAAGTAATGGTAATTATTCTCAAGATAAAGAAGGTATAAGTCATACCCTTCGCGAACGCGCTCCGCAAACATCATGTACGTAGATTTTTCATCTTCAGGATTCACATAGTAAGTCGCAAAAAACAAATTCCCTCCTTTGTTGAAAACGAGCTCTTCTTTAGGGAATTTATTTAATTTAATGACCTGTTGAATGGCTTTTTTGGCGGCCGTCTCATTTTCTAAGTGGATAAAGAAGTTTCCAGCTCCAACTTCTCTGAAGTCTTCTATTTCCACATACTGACAAAAACTTTGAAAATTAAACAACAGAACGAAGGAGATGAAACATACTATTTTCGATTTTTGTAGGGCGTTTTGACCCTTTATGATTAGATTTTTCATGACAAATAAGATTTAAGAGATTTAACGGTTTTTAGTTGGTGTGATGTTTCTACTTTCAAGTATGGCAGGATCGTATACTACAGGGATTCTGCTGTCACCGGAATAAACGTCGTAGAAATAACGGTATCTATTTTCAATGTAATAAAAATAAATATCCCAACCCGTTCTGTTGCGCAAGCAGGTGATGAAATAAACGAATTCTTTGTTGATGGGATTCACGTGATAACTGCAGAAATACAAGTTGCTTCCGCTGTGAAACTCCAACTGTTTCGAAGGAAACCCATTCAATTTAACTTTCTCAGTGATAATGCGCTTGGCCGCAGCTTCCGAACTGACGTGAGCAAAGTAATTTCCCCCGCCATATTCGTTTAAACTTCCCATATTCAAGTATTGAGCGCAAAGCCTCTGCGCAAAAAACATAAAAAAGAAAACGAAAAAGAACTTCGTACGCATGAAAAACACAAGCGATTTTTGGGTTGATATTAACAACATTCCTTTCTTGGAAAAACCTTGGAGAGATTTCATGATAAGAGTTTTTAATTAGGATTTCGCAAATTCAAGGTGTGCGACTTCACCGGTGCAAAAGCATTATTTTTCCTAGTAAGTACTCTTATATCATAAAACTAATTTGGAACTAAAGGTATAATGTTGTATCACCGAAAAGTTACAGAATTTGTGCAAAAATCAATCAAGGGACGGGACATTGACCGCAATCTAATGTTATATCATCGTCATTCGGGGTAATCAGTTCCCAAAAATCATCAAAATGCTCAACCATTATAATGTGATCAATATAATTATCCATTCCAGTGTTATACAATTCTAATATTTCGATAGTTCGCACATTATTTATTCTATCGTTAATTTTAACACTATAAAATCCTAGAATTTTTCTAGTTTCATTAAATGTTGCTTTCAATAACTCATTTGCATCTTTATCTTTCATATATTGTAATCCATCTGAAAAATAAACTGTATCCGGTATTGTTTTGAAATAATTCTTATTCCAAATTTCGAATCTATTGAAAGCTCTTAAATATTCAGTTTGCAAAGTTGTATCATTTAGCTTTAAATATTCTCCAGAAAGAACTTTATAACGGGTATACGGCCCAGTGTAATCAATACCATATGTATCTAACAGTTTATTTTGGCTTTGATTCAAAGAGGAGAAATTGTATACAGTTTGGTTAAATGCCACGCTAAAGATTAATGTTGCGAAAACTATAATTAATATTTTCATGGTTTTCAAATTTAAGATTACAGTATTAACGGCATAGGTGTTTACATTTCATTTTAATGAATTAATAGTATCTTAAGGCGTAGATTTTAATACTTGTAAATCAGTTTCAATATTCTTCATATACTCTTTTGCAAAAGTTACATTCTTCGTATTGTAATAATCGATTAGAAATTTTACTTCTCTGTAATTTCTTTTTAGTCTAGTTTGTGCCGTTTGAATAATCTGTAGTGAATTTAAGAAGCACTTAGTGTTTAAAGAATATGCCTGTCTAAGCGTAGTTAATTTTAAAATTTGTTGGTATACCTCTGAATTATAAAGGCGCGCATATTTTACATAAGCACCTATGAAAATATTAAACTCGTAGTAGGCAAAGTGCGTTTGTAAAGCTTCTTTAAAAAATGTAATCGCCAGCGTGGTATCTTTATTTTTTAGTGCGTTGTCGTAGGCCATTAATGCTGCTGAGCAACCATTTTGATAGGCAGAATATTCGTCCATTAGTCCAATAATTCCTTGAACATTTGCTCCTACCTTAGATTGTTTCGAAACATACGTTTTATAACGAAAGAGCTGCTCTTGGGCTTCCGAGCTTACCACTTTTTCAATAAGGTCTGAATTGAAAAATTTGTCGGCAATTTGATTTTCTTCATTTGAAAGGACCAAATAATTGAACGGATCTATAAGAAAACCGTTAAACGCATTTTTATGGTGTGTAGACTCATGAATTATGGATTCAAATTCATCGATTATATCCTCCTTTTTCTGAGCGTCGAAATCATTGGCTTGAACTACACCTCCCACAGAAACAGTCCAGTTATTTGGAGAGGAGTAACTTGTCTGCAATAGCGAAACATAAGACGGTGCATATTGTTGACAAAAGGCAATAACATAATCCTTTTCTGAATACAATTGTTCAGTATTTGGATTATTAGTTTGTTCTTTTACCGTAACTAAAGGCATTGCGTCGTGCTCTAAACATTCTGTTACCCGGCACTCCGAAACTTGAGAAAATAACTGATTAGAAATAAAGAATAACGAAACGAAAACCATTTTTGCATTCATAACAAGAAAATTTAGGTAGTCGTTTTGTCATTATCCCAATAATGCTTCCGAAAAATTTGGTTACATTTTACATCCTTCAATTGGTTTTTGTTTTATCCCCCTCAAATCTTTGCGACATATGAATGAAAAGTGGGAAAAGGTGTAAGCTAAAAAAGGTAATCACAAAAAAATCACCAACTTTATCCGTTCATCTACCTAAAAAAAATAAATTAAAAAAGTCTTTTATCCAAAAACCAAGTACAGCGAAAAATTCAAGAACGAAATTTCAGAATTGGAAGAAAAACTGACGAACCCCAACATCACGAGTTCTAACCTTGAAAAGTGCGTTAAAAACGGTATAAAAATCGCTCGAAAACTAAGTAAAAATTTGGACTTCTGGAGAATTGTTTGATAAGCACAAATTACAACATCTCTTGTTTCCAGATAGATTTGCTTACGACAAGCAAAACAAGCGAGTTCTAACTTTTCGAACAAATGTATTTTTTGAGTTAATCCGTTCATTTTCAACAGTTTTATCTGAAATAAAAAGCGGAGATTCAATCAAAATTGACCAAATCTCCGCTAGAGTGACCTTGTTAGGATTACTTCATGAACCTCCCGTAATTGTTCAATCCAAATATAGAAACCCTAGCCTTGCCCGACAAGACAAGGATTTTTGTTTATAATTGTTTACACCAATAAATTGGTGACACATTAAAAACAAAAACCCTGATGTGAACATCAGGGTTTCCTATTGTGACCTTGTTAGGATTCAAACCTAAAACCTCCTGAGCCGTAATCAGGTGCGCTATTCAGTTGCGCCACAAGGCCAAAATTTTACGCAAAGATAGGGCAATTTTCAATTGTCACAAGCAAATTCAAATATTATCTCGTTATTATTTTCAAGGTAAAACAAATCTCTTATCTTTGCACAGGGTAAGTCTTTTACGACCAGCTCCCTCTTAATCCTCCAGGACGGGAACGTAGCAAAGGTATGAGGTTGTAGCGGTGCGATAAGAGTAGCTTACCCTTCTTTTTTTTGTTGAGTATGCACAAAAAGTCAATTAAATTCTTCCCTTTAGTACTTCTTCTATTGTTTTTTTCTTGTTCCAAAGGTCATGGACTTCAAATCACAGAAAACAACATTACCGTATATTTTGATGATGCCGACGATGAAAAAACCGCAAAAGAACTTTTAGACTTTTTTAAAGCCAATAAAATTTCTCCGGAGCATTCAATGGATGTTAAATTAGTAAAGAATGATTCAAAATTCCAACTATTATTCATAAAAACCGATGCTTTTACATCGGAAGAATTGAACTTCGAGGAAATACAAACGTTATTTGATTTGCAACAAAAACTCAATTCGAGTGTCGAAAGCTTCAAATCCACTCCTTGCGAAATCGCCATCGCTAACAATCAATTTGAAATCAAAGAAATACCGAATCCACTATGAAAATTTCGGCATCTATTTACAGTGATAAACATCGTCCCTTAGAGGAAATTATCCGCGATTTAGACGCTCATCAAGTAGACCTATTTCATGTAGATTGCAATGATGACCCCTCTGTTTTTGAGGATATTGAACTAATTCGAAAAATCAGCAAGACTAAAATAGACTTGCATCTCATAACAGCAAATCCAGCAGCTTATTTCGACTTGCTTCGAAAATACCCTGTCGATTACTTGACTTTTCAATTTGAAGAACTTAAAGCTCCACTGCTCCTTCCTGAAGACATAAAAGGTAAAAAAGGAATTGCCATTACCACAAATACTCCAGTTGATATTTTTCAGGGTTTTAGCGGTTATGATTTTATACTCATTATGGCAACAACTCCTGGGCAAAGCGGCGGTAAATTTGATCGAAATAATTTTCAAAAAATTAGAAAGTTCAGAAAAATGTATCCATCAAAATCCATTCACGTGGATGGCGGTGTAAATGGAGAAGTATCATTTATCCTAAGAAATATGGGAGTAAGTTCATGCGTATCCGGATCTTATTTATTCAATGCGCCAAGTATCGGTCAAGCACTCATGAATCTAACAAAAAGAGAAATCGAATCATCTTTTCAAGTAAAAGACTTCATGATGCCCTTAGAAGAATGTCCTGTTTGTTATTCATCAGTGCACTCACCTAAAGAAATTGTACAAGTGGTAGACGAAGGAAAATTGGGATTTGCATTAATCTTAAGTGAAGAAGGAAAATTAAGTGGTATTGCCTCTAGTGCCGATATTCGCAAAGGCTTACTGAAAAAATGGGAAGATTTTCAAAATGTCACCATTTCAGATTTCGTAAACCCCTCTCCCCTTTCGATTAAAGAATCTGCCACTGTTGAAGAATTATTGCAACTCATCAAGAAATGTTCCTTTCCCATCATGTATTTACCTGTGATAAATTCGATAGGACATGCGGCGGGAATTATTAACTTTACACACCTTATTAAAGGCGAAATATGATAATTACCTTAAAATCTTCAGTTTCTAGCGATTTAGCTCGATCTCTGGCATCTAGTAATCAAGCATTTTTAATTAGTGATGAGGGTAAAAATATATTAATTACAAGCTCTTCATTGAAAGAGTTACCTGCCTCTATGGTCCAATTTACCGAAGAATATTGTGTGTTAGCTAATGATATGCAATTATCTTCAAAAAAATATAAATCTTCTACTCGAAAAGTTGCTATCGGTAATATTGAAATTGGTGGAAACACAAAAAATACCGTGGTAATTGGCGGACCTTGTTCTGTGGAATCAGAAGAACAAATACGCGCTGCTTCCAAAGTTTTAAGTGAACTAGGATTAAAAACGCTACGTGGCGGATGCTACAAACCACGCACTTCACCCTATTCATTTCAAGGTCTTGGAATTGAAGGTTTGCGGCTTCTAAAAAAAATGAAAGAAGAATTCGGGCATACCATTATAACAGAGGCTCGAGATGCTTCTCAGATTGAAGAAATTATTGAATATACAGACGTGATTCAAGTTGGCGCTAAAGCTATGTACGACCAAGGGATCCTTCGTGCATGCTCAAAATCCAACAAAACTGTTTTAATTAAAAGAGGTTTCGGCACTACACTACAAGAGTTTGTTCAAGCTGCAGAATTCGTCATGTCAGGAGGAAATTTAAATGTGGTTTTGTGTGAAAGAGGTATTCGAACTTTTGAAACTGGCACACGATTTACCTTAGATTTATGTGGTGTAGTTTGGTTAAAAGAACATTGTAATTTACCCGTTATACTCGATCCTTCTCATGCTATGGGATACGCTTATGGAGTTCCTGGTTTAACCAGAGCCTGCGTTGCCCTGGGAGTGGATGGTTTGTTAATAGAAACACACCCGAATCCGAAAAATGCGTTGTCGGATGCTAGTCAGCAACTCAATTTCGATGAATTCAAAAACCTCATAAACGAAATCAAACCTCTCGCCAATTGCGTGGGATATTCCATTGTATAAGATGTACCTAGAACAGAACTTAAAAGGATTGTGTGAAAAATATGGAGTAGATTACCATACTTTCCTTCAAGATTTTGAGGTTGATCATGCCAACGAACTGTCCATTTTTGATTTAGAGGCAGTTTGCGAGGAATACGAAATTGACATGATGAACCTACTTTTTAAGCAAGTTTATCCCAATGAATCATTAAGAAAACGACTCAATAACGTCAAGTTTCTTGTGCTCGACGTCGACGGTGTACTTACGGACGGAGGAATGTATGTTAGTGAGAACGGCGACCAAATGAAAAAATACAACGCGAAGGATGGAATGGCCATATTGCACTTAACTAAAAAAGGATTTCTAGTTGGCTTTCTTTCCTCTGGTTTTACGGAGCATATGGTGCAAGACAGAGCAAAACTACTTGGCGCAACGCATTGCTATGTCGGTAGAGAATCTAAACTAGACGTTCTAATGAAATGGATTAACGATTTGAAAATCAATATATCTGAAATCGCATTTATAGGCGATGATATCAATGATCTTGCTGTTATGTCCAACGTAGGAGTAGCCGTTTGTCCTATAAACGCAGTTAACCGAATTAAGAGTGTTTCACATATTATTTTATCTAAAAAAGGAGGAGATGGTTGTGTGCGCGAATTTATTGATCAATATTTACTTCAAGAACCCATTTAAAAATGAAAATCGGAATAATAAGAGAAGGGAAAGTGCCGCCAGATTTCCGTGTGCCTTTAACACCAAAACAATGTAAAGCGATTCAAACGCTTTATCCTCAGGTAGAAGTCTATGTTCAAAAAAGTAGTATTCGCGTGTTCAAAGACGAAGAATACGCGGCCTTAGGAATTAAATTGGTTGATGATCTAACTGCTTGTGATATCATTTTCGGTGTTAAAGAAGTTCCTGTTGATATGCTGATTCCGAACAAAACATACGTGTTTTTCTCGCACACAATCAAAAAGCAGGCGCACAATCAAAAATTACTTCGTGCTATTCTAGATAAAAAAATTCGGTTAATTGATTACGAAGTCATTAAAGATAAAAACGGCAAACGCCTCATTGGATTTGGTCGATATGCTGGAATAGTGGGTTGTTACAACTCCTTCTATACTTGGGGATTAAAAACTTCAACATTCGATTTAAAACCTGCACACCAATGCCTAGACCGAAAAGAAGTTGAACAAGAGTTAAAAAAAATTATACTTCCTGAAAATTTCAGAATGGTCCTCACTGGGTTTGGGCGAGTTGGAAATGGTGCAAGAGAAATTATGTCTCTACTCCCCATCAAAGAAGTTTCCCCTGAAGAATATTTAGCAAAAGTGTTTAATGAACCTGTTTTTACACACCTTGACACAGAGGATTATTATAAAAGAAAAGATGGTAAAGAATTTTTAAAGCAAGATTTCTATACGCAACCTGAACTCTACACGTCGAATTTTGCGCAATATGCTTTTAATAGCGACATGTATATCCCTTGTCATTTCTGGAATTCTAAATCACCTTTCATTCTAACCCGAGAAACACTTCTTAGCAAAGAAAATAGAATTAAGGTCGTAGGAGACATTAGTTGTGACGTAAATGAACCCATTGCTTCAACAATTCGTCCATCGAAAATAGGCAATCCTATTTACGGATATGACCCAATTAATCACTCTGAAATAAATTTTCTCCAAGAAAACGCAATAGCCGTAATGGCAATAGATAATTTGCCTTGTGAATTACCCAAAGATGCCTCAGAAGATTTTGGAAACGAACTCGTAAAACATGTAATTCCTAAAATTTTAGGTGATGACCATGACCACATTATTGAACGAGCTACTCAAACATCTTTTTCAGGTGAATTGATGCCAAGCTTTAAATACCTTGACGATTACGCTAACGGGACACTTGTATTTTAATTAAGACAATCTTTTCTGCACGAACCCATCAACTTTTTTATAAAATTGGTGAGGTAAATACGTCCTCCATTCGATATCTTCTAATTCGCCACCCATTACAAAATACTGGTCTATATGGATACGCTCAAATTCTATCAATACATGGTCGTGAAAATTGACTAATGCAATCCACCCATCTTCAACTTCATCAAACCATTCTTCATAATAACAATCGTCAGAATAATGAAAATTCAATACGTTTTCTCCAACAAGAATAAACTTATTTATCCCTTGATCCATCAATGGTTCGACGATATCGCGTTTCAACACCATGATGTCATTTTCTATAGCGTCGTTCCATTCACCAATTAATTCAAAAATTGAGTACCCAATTTCATAATCCACAAAAAGGATTTTGAGAAACAAGGTTTTAGAACCGATATTATCCCATTGTGGATGAATGTAAAAATTGTAAATGGTATCCGTATACTCGAATTCACTATACTCTCTATTATAAAACGGAGAATTAGGGTCTTCTGAGGCTATGTAATACCCTCGCCATTGATAGAAAGGCTCAATTGAATGCACCCTCAAAATTACCAAAAGATCTATTTTATCTCCTTTATTTTGGCAAAAACTTGCTTAAAAATATAGTCGTGACCTTGGTCGTTAAGATGTATTCCATCACCCGAATCAAAGGCTGGCTTCAAACTAAAATCTTCTGTAGATAAATAGGTCCACACATCGATAAAATGGGGAGAAAACTCTTTTTTCATCAACTGAAACAGCGCATTTTGCTTATTCCTAACTTCTTTATTTTTGAAATTTCTAGGTTGTGGAGAAATCAGTAAATACCGAATTTTCTTTTTATTTATCAGCTGAATTACCACGCGGTAATTTCTTAATTGCTCTTCATTCGAATATCCATAAGCCGCATCGTTTGACGGCATATTGATAATAACCATATTGGGATTCATAGACAGAGCTTTTGTTATATTTCTCTCAACATCCGGATTAGGGCGATTTGAATATCTACTCCCTGTTGGTAAAATTTGAAAAGTAGAATACCCACTTTTACCCAGATTGACCACTTGGGAAGAATGGGTTAAGACTTTAAGCTCATTCTCTAATTTAGAAACCCAGGAATTATCCAACTTACTTGCCCCTGCTCCTTCCGCCGTAGAAGATCCAAGAATAAGAATGTTGTACTGTGAATGTGATTTTAAATTAACTTGACTACTATCCTCTGAAAAAAAGAAGAGAATAGTCAAACTTAACAAGCGATATAGAAAATGAAACATAATCTCTTCAAAACAAATTTAAGACCACAAAAAAGTTTATCAAATAACCAAGTTCATCATGAATAGTAGATAAAAATCATAGCCTACATATTTCTTCTGTACTGCCCTCCTACTTCAAACAAGGCATTTGTTACTTGACCTAGAGAGGCATGCTTACATGTCTCCATCAATTCTTCAAACATATTTCGATTATTAATTGCAGCATCCTGAACTTTTCGAATTCCTATTTGGGCTTGCTCCCCTTTAGTAGTATGTAATTGAGCCAACATTTTAATTTGATATTGCTTTTCTTCTTCCGTTGCACGAATTACTTCTTTTGGTAGAATGGTTGGGGAACCTTTTGAACTTAAGAAAGTATTTACACCAATAATTGGAAATTCACCCGTGTGTTTCAAGGTTTCGTAATACAAGGATTCTTCTTGAATTTTTGAACGTTGGTACATTGTTTCCATCGCTCCTAACACACCTCCACGTTCAGTAATTCGATCAAATTCTGTTAGAACGGCTTCCTCGACTAAATCGGTAAGTTCTTCAATAATAAAGGCTCCTTGCAATGGATTTTCGTTTTTCGCCAAGCCTAATTCTCGATTAATAATCAGCTGAATGGCCATCGCTCTGCGCACAGATTCTTCTGTCGGGGTTGTGATAGCTTCGTCGTAGGCGTTCGTATGAAGTGAATTACAGTTGTCGTAAATTGCATACAACGCCTGAAGAGTTGTTCGGATATCATTGAAATCGATTTCTTGGGCATGCAACGAACGCCCAGAGGTTTGGATGTGATATTTCAACATTTGCGCTCGCGGGTTTGCAGCATATTTTTTTGCTAAGGCTTTCGCCCAAATTCTTCTCGCCACACGACCAATCACAGCATATTCAGGATCAATTCCATTGGAGAAGAAAAACGAAAGGTTTGGACCGAAATCATTGATATCCATTCCACGGCTCAAGTAATATTCCACATACGTAAAGCCATTAGCCAAGGTAAATGCCAATTGAGTAATCGGATTTGCTCCGGCCTCCGCAATATGATAACCCGAAATAGATACCGAATAGAAATTTCGAACGCCGTTTTGGATGAAATACTGTTGTACGTCACCCATTAATCGCAAGGCAAATTCCGTAGAAAAAATACAGGTGTTTTGAGCTTGATCTTCTTTTAA
>JBIJBD010000122.1:0-7301 GCA_044345395.1 Crocinitomicaceae bacterium
CTCTGATTTTTGTTAGAATTTCCGCATTTTCGGCTGCAAAATTTTCTGCAGCTGATATCACTCGAGCAATCGAAGGAACGTTTTTCTCGGCTAATTTCTCTGGTTCATTGGTGATATTTGTTCCCACAGGGAAATCACATTTTTGAATCAAATCGTTGATCATTCCTTGAAGGCCCATTGATCTTCCATCATCCGGATGATAGATTCGCGTGATTCCATAGGTCTGTAGCTCTTCAATTTCAGAAGGCAAAATGGTTCCACCTCCACCACCAAAAATTTTGATATGAGGCGCGCCTTTTTCTTTCAATAAGTCATACATGTATTTGAAGTACTCAATATGCCCTCCTTGATAGGAAGTCATCGCAATAGCTTGAGCATCTTCCTGAATGGCGCAATCTACAACTTCCTCCACAGATCGATCGTGTCCAAGGTGAATCACTTCACAACCTGTAGCTTGAATAATTCTTCGCATGATATTTATTGCAGCATCATGTCCATCGAAAAGAGAGGCAGCGGTTACAATTCTGATTTTGTTAGTGGGAATATAAGGCGCAACTTGTTCCATTCTGTATGTCTTGTTTTTAGTGGGCTAAAATTACGAAAATAGTGCTGAATGTTATACTATTCAAAACTTAGATATTTATGTTCTATTTATTGCTAATGAAATAATTTTACCCACCAATAGTTAATTCACATCTGGTTATTTTGTAATTGAACAATCGAAATATTAAACATTAAGCACAATAATTTGTCTTATTTCTTTACTTACAACTTTATATTTACACTATGAGAATACTAGCTTTTGGCGCTTCTAACAGTACAACTTCCATTAATAAAAAACTGGCAGTATTTGCAGCGAATCAAGTTTATAATGAAGAATTAACGATTCTGGATCTTAACGATTTCGAAGTCTCTATTTTTTCTCCAGAACGAAAAGTAAACCATGGAATTCCTGAAAAAATTAACCAGTTCGTAAACCACATAGAAAATGCAGATTTGATTTTCATTTCCTTCGCTGAATACAATGGCTCTTATACTGCTGCGTTTAAAAACATTTTTGATTGGGCAACACAAGTTAAAAATCAACTTTTTGAGAATAAGAAAGTATTTTTAATGGCAACGTCGACTGGTGCTCGAGGAGGATTATCCGTTCTTGAGGCTGCCTTAAACAGATTCCCAAGACATGGCGCTGAAATTGTGGGTAGTTACCTTCTACCCTCCTTTTATTCAAATTTTGATACGGAAAATGGAATAATCGATTCGGAATTACTAGATTCGTTAAATAAAAAACTCAACGCAATTCAAAAATGAAATCTTTTGCTCTTCTTCTCACAAGCTGCTTTATTAGTTCAACACTTTTTGGACAGTTATTATGGAAAATTAGTGGGAATGGCATAAAGGAAGAATCTTACCTCTATGGAACCATACATGCGGTACCAAAAGACAAATTTGTCGTTTCTCCAACCCTGAGTTCAACGTTCGAAAGTTGTAAAGCATTGGCACTTGAAATTGATTTGAATATTTCGTTAAAAGAACAACTTGGCATGTTGGAATACATGGTTCTTCCGAAAGGAAAAAGTTTAAAAGATTATCTCACGCCGGACCAATATGTTCAATTTCGGAGCTATTGTATAGATTCATTACAAATGAAAAAATCTAAGTTCAATAAGTTTAACAAATTAAAACCCTTCTTTTCTAGTTCTATACTTTTACAACACCAATTAGGCAAAATTGAAGGATTTGACCAACATTTCAACGAAGAAGCTAAAAAAAGAAAAATCCCTTCTTATGGATTGGAAACCCTGGAATATCAATTAAAAACTGTGAACACAATTTCAATAGAAGAACAAGCAAAAATGTTGATGGAGTCCTTAGGAACTGAAATCACAGAATATTATAAAATGCTTGACCTCTATTTAGCAGATGATCTAAACGGACTAAGCGAAGCGATGAACAATTCGGAAATGTCAACTGATTCCTTCAAAGAAAACTTTCTAAATCAACGTAATAAGAATTGGATTCCTGAAATTGAAAAACTAATTTCCTCTCAAAAAACATTTATTGCCGTCGGTGCTGGTCACCTTCCTGGTGAGTTTGGGGTTATCGAACTATTGAGAAAAAAAGGATATTCTGTTAATTCAGTAAAATAATTTATATATCCAAGCTAAACCATGCAGTTATGAAATTTATTGCTTTCATTTTAATCTCTCTGAATTCCTTTGTTTACCATAGTCAATGGCAATACTGGGGAGGTATTGGTGTATCAAAAAAAACTTTTTGGGACATGAAATCTGGGTTTACCTTGGAATATAGACACGAAGCAGGAAATGGTTTCGATCAGTTAAATTTAAAACCCGAAATTTCAAGGAAAATTGTTAAAGGCGTAGATGGAGGAATCGAATACAGATTAGCCATAAAACCTAATAATTCAAATAATGCTAACTCTAATTTTATTGGACAACAAAGATTTGGATTAGAGCTATCTTTTTCTCCAATTAAATGGACTGAGCTTAACAAGAGATGGAGTTTAGGTATCGATTTCAAACAGCAATGGAATTGGAGAGTAACATCGAGAGACTTGAGTATTTTGAGAACGAAGCTTAGTGGCTCTTATGATGTAAAAGACTCACCCATTGGCCCTTATTTTTCCACAGAATGGTTTTATTGTTGGAATCAAGATTTAATTTACGGCGTTGATGAAATTACACCAGTTCCTGGAAATAGAGCTTGGCGAACATTTGCGGGAATAACTATTGAAACAAGTAAAAAAAGTAGCCTTAAACTGCTTGCAGGTGTGAACAGACGCATCGACAAAGGTAGCCAACAATTGATTTTAAATTTAGCTTATTCTCTCAATCTTCCTTGATTATACAAATCGTTTTAAGTAGTTAAAATACTTGTAGGGAGGATATTTCGCAGCAAGATCAAACCATCGAGAAGAACTCATTATTCCTTTGTAGTGAGTAAACGCATCAAAACTTGCTTTTCCATGATACCTGCCTTGTCCACTATTTCCTACTCCACCAAATGGCAAGTGGTGATTTGCAACATGTAACAAACCATCATTGATACATCCTCCACCAAATGATAATTTTTGAAATAATTCCATCCCAACACTTTCTTTCCCATAATAATACATCGCCAATGGTTTGTCTTTTTCAATTAATTGATCAACAATTTCATGTAATTCTGTAAAAGTGATAATGGGTAAAAGAGGACCAAAAATTTCTTGTTTCATAACCGGATCATCAAATGTTACATTATCTATAAGAGTTGGTGAGATATAGCGATCAGACGCATCGATTTTCCCTCCGTAACAGATGTCTGCATTCGCCAAATACCCAGAAATGCGATCATAGGCTTCTTCGTTAATCATGCGATTGTAATATGGACTTTGTTGCATGTCTTTTCCCAACATTGCTTCCCAACTTGAAATAATTTCCTTTACTAATTGCTCTTTGATAGAAGAATGTACGAAAAGATAATCAGGTGCTATACAGGTTTGTCCTGCATTAATTGCCTTAGACCATGCTATGCGTTTTGCGGTTATTGAAATTTCTGCTTCTCTATCGACAATGCATGGACTTTTTCCGCCAAGTTCCAAAATGACAGGCGTTAAATGTTCTGCTGCTGCCTTCATAACAATCTTCCCAACCATAGGACTTCCTGTAAAAAAAATTAGGTCAACTTTTTCTTTAAGAATAAATTCATTTTCCGTTTTATTTCCATGGATGACCTTTATATAGTTTTCTGAGAAAATTTCACTAATGAGTTCATCAATAACTGCCGAAGTGTGAACAGCTGAGGGTGAAGGCTTCAAGACGACGCAACACCCTGCTGAAATAGCACCAATCAATGGATTTATAGCCAATTGAAACGGATAATTCCAAGGCGCCATTAGTAATGCTATGCCCAATGGTTCCGGATTAATAAAACTTTTTGACGGCCAAAGAGGTAAGGGTGTCTGAACGCGTACCCTTTTAGACCATTTTGTTAAATTAGATAAATGAAGTTGAATCTCTTGTAAAACAATTGAAATTTCGGTTAAGTAAGTCTCCTCTCTGGATTTTCTTAAATCTTTATGTAAGGCATCAATAATCCTATCCTCATAACGATTGATCGCATTTTTCAACTTTTTTAGTTGCGCTTTCCGATAATCTACAGATTTTGTTTTTTGAGACCTGAAAAACTGACGTTGGTTAGCCAGTAGAGCACGGTATGTTTTTTCATCAATATATGCAGACATAGTAGTAATTTACGTTAAAACAATCAAGTTTATGTTTAGTCGAAGACTCGAATATCTTTGAAAAACAATTTCAAATTCATCTGAAATCCAAAATATTACTTACGAGCGTTTTGTACACAATTCTTACAAACACCTGAGACAGTCAAGAAAGCCTCCTTAAACACATAGCCCTCTGGAAGCGTTAACATGATTTCGTTATTCTCCAAACAAGATAATTCTTTGCAGGTAGAACAACTAAAATGTACATGGTTGTGCGTGTGATGAGACGCGCAACTATGACAGGAAGCATAGTTAATAACCCCATCTATATTTACGATTCTATGAATTGACTTTTCTTCCGTTAAACGCTCCAGCACACGGTATATAGTTACACGATCACAAAGTTCTCCAAGCGATTTTTGAATATCCATATGGGATACCGCCCTATTTGCGGCATTGATGAAATTTAAAATTTCAACTTTTGCTTTTGTGTTACGAGTATTTTTTTTCATTTATTGCAACATTGTTGCGATATACTTGTTAAATTTGTCACAAGTATACAAAATGGTTCGCAATATTCTTACATTTCTCGGATTGATTTTAAGTGCTGTAACACAGGGACAGGTCTTTCTTGAAATCCAAGATGAGACAGAAAAAACTCCGATAAAAAATGCACAAGTATATCTCGTCGAACAAGATCAAATTTATTTTACCAATTCAAGTGGAAAAACCTTTTTTTCACCCGGTAAACTTTCTGAATACCAACTCCGCATAAATGCTGAAGGATACGAAGGAAAAATGGTTGTTTGGAAAGGAGAAACTACCCTTGTAATCTCTCTTCAATCAGCCCATATCGACTTGCATGAAGTTACATTGTCAGGAACGACCTTGCAACGACAAGATCAAAATCCCTTTCATATTGAAACGCGAAAAATTAGTGATATTGCAATTCATGCCCCGATGAATATGGGTGAAATATTGTCGAAAATTCCGGGTGTATATCAATCTAGCCTTGGGAATGGTATTTCTAAACCAGTCATCCGAGGACTGCAAGGAATGCGCATTGTGAGTTTAGTGAATGGGCTAAGAATTGAAGGGCAGCAATGGGGCGGTGATCACGGTATGGGAATGGCTGAGCTCGGTATTGGATCTGTTGAAGTTATAAAAGGTCCTTCTTCCTTGTTGTATGGAGCTGATGCACTCGGAGGCGTAATTTATTACAACGATGCCGCATATGCATCCTTAAAATCACATGATATTTTGTTTCAAACACTTTTTAACAGTAATACCATGGGATCGGTTAACCGTGCAATCTACAAAACTTCAGGAAACAAATGGCGACTTATGTTGGCAGGAAGCTATGCTAATCATGCAGATTTTAAATTACCTAGCGGTCTTTTTGCAAAAAACTCAAGATTTGATGAAAGTGTATTTAAAGGCTCTTTTTCATTCAATGCAAAAAGAAGTGTTCATCACTTGCGTTACACTTACAATCGCACAATTACCGGTATTCCCGGGCATACACATGATAGTTTGGCAACTTTTGCTGATTTTCAGGTGGAAGAACAACTTAGAAGATATGAATTGCCCGCTCAATTTTTTTCCAATCACTATTTTTCAAACGAAAACAAATGGTTTTATAAAAAAAGTGAATTATTTGCCTTGATTGGTTTCACCTCAAATCAATTAATAGAATATGATGAAAAAGTGACAATACCTAGTTTAAGTATGACATTATCTAATGTTCTGTACACAGTAAAATGGTCAAGAAAATGGACAGATAACTTAAAAAGTGTTTCAGGAGCACAAGGGATGATGCAATTCAACAGAAATGCGCTAAATGCGAGTGACACGCTAATACCAAATTCAAACACGTTGGATAACGGTATTTTTAGCACATGGATTTTGGAAAGTAGGAATTGGAATTTCCAAGGAGGAATTCGCTACGACATTCGCAACTTGAATTCGCTACATACATTTAATGGAAATAATTCCTTAACGAGGCAATATCAAGGATTTAATGCATCGCTGGGTTCAATATACAAGGCTAATAAGCTATTGCTAAAACAAGCAATAGCTACTGGATTTCGCGCGCCACATTTAACAGAGCTTTTATCTAATGGTTTTCATCATGGAGCCTTGCGTTTCGAAATTGGAGACATTAACCTACGACCTGAACGCGCCACCCAATATGACTTTACAGTCGAGTTTTCCAAAGAACATATCGTACTCATATTAAATCCATTTGTCAACTATATTCAAAATTACATGTACTTGCAACCATTAGATTCAATGGTAGAAGGGATTAAAGTTTTTGAATACCGACAACAAAAAGAAGTTTTCTTTTATGGAACTGACATTGGTTTTCATTACCACCCTCATTTCGCACACAAATTACATTGGGAAAGCTCCTTTTCATACGTTAATGCCTTTTCTGGAGTTGATAGTAGCATCTCACTTATACCGCAACCTCGTTTATCCAATACATTACGTTTTGAGTTAAATTTTGGAAAGTTTGTCGTTTTAAAAGAACTTACCTTATCGCACACCTATTGTTTAGCTCAAAATAATGTAGCTTTCAATGAAACAGCAAGTTCTAGTTACAACTTAGTAGATTTTTCAGGTACTCTTCAATTTTTGAAAAAATCAAATATCAGCCTTAATGCAGGTGTTAAAAATATTTTTAACGAGCAATTTATAGATCATCTTTCTCGTCTCAAAAATATAGAAATGTATGCCCCAAGCAGAACATTCTTTTTAAGCTTAAAATGGCAGTTTAATAATGTAACTAAATAATACAATTATATGAAATCAATTATTTTTCTTTTCTCTTCGATGACCCTTATTGGATTTTCTAGTTGTAAAAAAGACGGGTGTCACGAATGTCACTACGACGGTGCAAATGGTCAAATTGTTGAATTAGGGGAGTTTTGTGGAGACAGTCTCGAAACCATTGAGGCAAATGGATATACCGACACTTCAGGCGTCAATCACGTAGTTCATTGTCACGGTCATTAGCATTTTAATTGTTCAAAAAAGGATCGTAAACGATCCTTTTTTTATTTGTATTAATTAA
>JBIJBD010000059.1:0-13889 GCA_044345395.1 Crocinitomicaceae bacterium
ACAACGAAATGTTAAGGCGGGTTCCATGGATTTTGGTGAGGAGGATCAAGCAGAACAGCTCGTACAAATTTTGTCTTCTTCTCGAATAAAAGATAAAATCGTTTCTAAATATGACCTTCTCAATCATTATGAGATTGACCCGAACGATGACAACAAAAACTTTAAGTTGAATGAAGAATATAACGATCATTTTAGTTTTACTCGGACCAAATTTGGATCGATACAGATAGATGTATTAGATAAAGATCCTGAACTTGCGGCTAAAATGGCAAATGATATCGTAGATTTAATAGATACAGTAAAAAATGAAATGATTCGAGAAAGAACCAAACCGGCTTTTGAGATCAATATTCGAAAAATGAAACAATTGGAAAAGGACAAGGATGCAGTAATAGTCCGTATTGACAGTTTATCCCGACTTGGGGTTGTTTCAACCGATGTTAGGTCTAATTTGTTTCAAGCATTGGTTGATTCCAAGAACCCTGAAGAAAAGCAACAACTCAAAGCGCAAATTGAGGCAAACATGAAATTTGGATCATTATTCGATGCATTAGAACACAAGCGAAATGAAATGATCATAAATATTGAAACATTTAAGGTTGCTTATGAACAAGCAGAATCAGATGCAAATGCACAATTTAACCATAAGTTTATTGTTGAAAGAGCGGTTGTTGCAGATAAAAAGGAAAAACCTAAGCGTATGATTATCGTCTTAGTGTCCACCTTAGGTGGATTTGTATTAGGTATATTCTTCTTGTTGATTAGGGATAAAATACAAGAACTCAAGGCTTCGAATTAGTGTTTTCCACAAAGCTTCTATTGTCATTAATTCTCCCAATTTCCATCTTGTTGATTGGGTTTTCACTTCTTATTTTAAATGATTTATTTTGGTTGACGCTTTTTCCTATTGGATTAATGCTCATTTATTTTGCCATTTTTCACACAGATAAATTATTTATATCCATTGCATTTTTCACGCCCCTTTCCATAAATATTGAAGAATTTACAGAGAGTTTTGGATTATTTATTCCAAGTGAGCCTTTATTGTTTGGTTTGATGGTATATTTAAGTGCATTGCAATTGCACAGGCCCTTTTTGAATAGAGCACTATTGAAGCATCCAATCATGCTTCTTGTATATGCCTACATACTCTGGATGTTTTTCACCTGCTTAACTTCATCTTCTATTATTGTTTCGTTAAAATATTTATTAGCAAGGCTATGGATAATGATTCCAATGCTGGTATTTGGCCCTTATTTTTTTCAAGATATTGGTAAACGAAAATTATTTCTATGGTTGTTCACAGTTGCAACTAGTATAGCAGTAATTTATACACTGATTCACCACGCACAATATCAATTTGCCGAAAAACCTGGGCATTGGGTGATGTTTCCCTTTTTTAAAGACCATACAATTTATGGTGCTATTGTGGCATTAGTGTTGCCTTTCGCCGTTGGATTATATTATTTGGAAAATAGAAACTTATTGCTTCGCGTGGTATTGATGCTTTTAATTGCGGTCCTTCTTTTGGGCTTGGTTTTCTCCTACACAAGAGCTGCATGGCTCAGTGTATTTGCTGCAGTTGGACTTTGCTTCCTTGTTTATTTTCGCGTTAAATTATATTTATTAAGTATTGGTTTATTGCTTGTAATTTTCACTGTCTTTTGGAATTGGAGTAATATTCAAATGGAATTAGAACGTAACAAGCAAGAGCATACTACCGAGAATATTGATGAGCGCCTCCAGAGTGCAACAAATGTAAGTACAGATGCCTCTAACTTGGAACGAATTAATAGATGGGATTGTGCCATCTCTATGTTTCGGGAACGGCCCTTGGTTGGATTTGGTCCGGGCACCTATATGTTTGAATATGCAAGGTTTCAGGACCCAGAAAATTTGACCATCATTTCTACTAATTTTGGGAACCTGGGCAACGCGCACAGTGAATACCTAGGTGCATTGAGTGAAATGGGTCTGCCTGGAGCAGTTCTTTTCATAAGCTTGGTTCTTGTGATTTTTGTGGTTAATATCCAATTGTACTACAATTGGCCAACCGAGGATAAAGCTAATAGAATATTGCTTATGACTTTTTTGTTTTCATTTACCACCTATTTCACCCATGGCTTTTTAAATAACTACTTAGATACCGACAAAGCTGCTGTACCCATTTGGGGAATGGCAGCTATGCTTGTTATAATGTCATACCAACGAAAAAGAAATAACCTTCCTCCTAGCCAGAGTGATGGATTAAGAGTTTGAGGAAATCCGTTGGAAATCAAATGCACCTCAAAGTGACAAATGGAAATGCCCCCATCGTTTACTAAGGAACCTATTGATTGTTTTAAACTTACCTTACTCCCTTGACTCACATAAACATCCTGAAGGTTACTATATACGGTCATATACCCGCCGTGTTTTACAATAACTACTTTTCCAGAACCAGGGATAGAAAAAATACTACTTACTTCACCTTCGAATACTGAACGAACTCGAGAACCTTTTGCACAGGTAATATCGATCCCGTTATTTACTGTGGATACTCCAGGCAAGGTTGGGTGTGAGTTTCTACCATATCGTTCAGTGATTTGTCCGTTATCTACAGGCCAAGGTAACCGGCCCTTATTAGTAGAAAAACTCTTTCCAACCGCTGATCCTTCGGCACTTTCTGAATAAACCACTTTATTTGAATTTGATGCGACATCATTCGTGTTCTTATTTGTCGAGTTGTTTGCGGAATTATTGTTGTTTTTATTCGTGGAGTTTTTGTTGGCATTTTTATTTTTTTCTGCCTCCTGTTTTCGCTGCTTTTCTTTTTCTCGCGCAATTTCTTTTTGTTTGGCTTTGTTAATTTCTTCCCTTATCACCGCATCAACCTTCCTTTTCAAATCTTGTTTTTTTCGCTCGTCTTCTTGAAGTTGTGCAGTTAGTTGTTGCTCTTCAATTTTTAATTTCTCAAAGGATTGTTGTTTCAATGATTTATCTTTTTCAATTTGATCCCTTTCTGATTTCTTTTGTTCCATAACAATCAATTTGGTCTCTTTTTCCAAAGAAATTTCTTTTAACTCTTGATTAATTAATGTCTGATGTTGATTAATTAATGCTACTTGTCTTTTTTGAATGTCGGCAATTTTTTTTAAGTAACGATTCCGTTGCAGTGCTTCATTGTAAGAACCGGATGATAGTATATACATCGCTTTAGAATGATTACTTCTGTTTTTATAGGCATACAATAACATTTTTCTATACTGTCGGACGAGTAATTTTAATCTCATCTCTAAATCAACTATCTCGGCTTGTTTTTCAGACATTTTGACATCTGCAACTCTTACCTGATTATCAAATAACCTTACCAAGGCTTCTCGGCTCCTAATTTGATTATCTATCAATCGAATTTCGTTTAATGAGGCTTGTGAATTATTTTTCACTTTTGCCAATAGTTTCTTAGTATTCGAGATTTTTTTCTCTAATTTTTGTTGCTCCTTTTGTAGTTTTTCTTTTGATGTTTGAGCAAAACTTACAGCCACAGCGAAAAACAGTATTACACTAATCACATGTTTCATAACTTTCAGGTATAATGATGATTAATTCTTGAGGTTCATTAATTTCTACTTTTTCGTAATCTAAACGAATTGTTATGTGATTTTTAGGTGTTTTAATGTTCATATAGACATCTTTTGGCACCTGTTGGTTATTGATTGTTTGCCAATAAAAATAATTAATACTTATTGTTGTTGAATCGCTAGGGCTCTCTACAGACATTGACTGAATTTGTGTGGCCTGATTATTTAAGGTATAAGAAATAAGGATATCTTCTTTGGCTTTACGCTCTAGTCGTTTTCTTTCTTTTTTTCGATGAGATGAAATAATATATTGGTAAGGGTTATTTATCACAAAGTATTTCTGATCTTTAGTGTAATCGATGGGCCTGCCGAAAATTAACTCTTCGATGTTTCCATAATTAAAATCAATGCCAAAATTTTCTCTTATGTACCCCAAAGATGCTTTTGTGTAACACTTATCGCTTTTATTTACCACTAAAACGGAGTCTTTTGTAATCATGGCTGTCACTATTGGAATCCTTGCATAAGTGATTATAGCGTTTACTGCACTATCCGTTACAATTTTAATGGATGTTTTAAATGAAAGGTCCCTGGTTGTGTCTTTATAATCGACGGATAACTTCGTGTAAAACGTATTGGGTTTTATTTGATGCAAGCTATCTATGACGGAAATTAGCTCTTTGTCTTTAATTTTTGGGAGTTTTTCCGCCGAAATTACATGCTCAGTGGTTTTTTTAGAACAGCTGATCCAAGAGAATGAAATGAAAAGGAATAGGTAAAAGTTACAGCGGTTCATGATAATTTCCAGTGGTTATTTTACGTTCAAGTATAATAGAATTATGACCATTTTTTTTCGCTTCTTGCCATTTCTGTAAAGCCTCTTGCTTTTTGTTTTGAAAAAATAACAAATCTCCTTGTAATTCAATTACCTTATTAAAATAACGATAAGAAGGGGCGATTTTCTGTGTGATATTATAAGCATCAAGGTATTTTTTATCTGCAAAGCTAAAAAGAGCCAACCACTCTAGTTGTTGATTTTCAGAGGCTTCTGTTTTTTTTAAGTTGCCTAATATGTCGTTAGCAATTTTTAGGTCTTTCAATTTGTAAATTGCCGAAAAGTAATACCGACTTAATACGTAGGAATTATTGGGGGATAATTTTAAAGCTTCCTCGAACAACTGGATTCCATTCTTTTTATCGTTTCTTCCTATTGCAGACTCAGCAAGTTGGGCTTTAAATTCTCCTTTTAATTGGTCATCATCCACGATCAAAAATATGCCTTCATTCAAAAGGTAGTTTGCCTCCTGGTATTCGCCGAGTCTATTCAGCGCAGTTCCGGCCATATAAAATCCTATAGGACTTAAGGGGAATAATTCTACTACCTTTTTCCCGTCATCTTTCAATACATCCCATGCCTCTTGTTCATATTCAAGAAGTAAAAGTTCATTCCAAATGGCACTTAAATCCGGATTCAACATCACCGCTTTTTTGTAATAATAAATGGTCAGCGAGATATCCTTTTTCGTGTAATGAAAATCTCCTAGAAGTGAATTTACCATGGGGTCATTTGGAAAATTAACTTCACAAGTATTAAGTAAGGTGGGGATCTCTGCATCTGTCAACCAACTATCTTTCATTTTTATAAAAGTTTCTACAACCGTTTTAGCACTCAACCCTTCGCCTTTAATACCTTGTTTATAAAAGTTATAAGCTTCCTGTTTTCTCCCTGCTTCCAACGTGAGATCACCAAGAAGTAAATTTGCTAATGCATTATTGGGGTCTGCTATTACTAATTTCTCCAAGAGTTCCGTGCCTCTTGTGTAATTTCCTTTGGCCATGTAATGGTCGATTAGATAAGAAAGTAAACCTGGATCATTGGGAAATTCTTTATTGGCTTTTTCCAACAACTCGACTCCTTTGGTTGTGTTCGGGTCAATTTTTAATAAAATATTGTATTGATACAGCACTAATTCAGGTGAATTTCCATAGTTGCTAGCTAATTTTTTAAGAACATTCAGTGCTTTTTTGGCATCTTTTCCACTGGCGTAATTCATTGCAGCATCAAAATAAAGTTGTTCGTTTGCTGGTTGTACAGTAATTAACGATTCTTGCAATTTGGCTGCCTTGTTGAAATCACCCGTGGTTTGATAAAGTTTAGCTAGGTGCGAAAGATAATAAACGTTTTTTGCATCTGCTTTTATAGCTCTTTCCATATAGGAAATAGCAGCTCCCGCTTGGTTTTGTTTTTCAAGGCATCGTGCAATGCCATAAGCAGCAGCGTCATCTGTTGGTTCTTCTTTCAGGCTTTTTTCAAATGCATCTATCGCTTTTTGGTAATCTCCAGTAAGATGTAAGCGTACACCCTCATGGAAATAGCGGAAATAGTTACTGGATTTTGGTTTAAAATCCTTTCGTTTTGCAGCACAAGATGCAATCGCTAAAAACAAGAAAATATATAAAATGCTACGCATGGTAACTGCAATAATCCCCAAGGCTTAAATCTTTCGAAGTACCTTTGATAACAACATTTGAGCCAATCATGGAATCTTGAAGAATACTGTTAACAATGGCTGTTTTATGCTGAATGATGCTGTTTTTAATGATGGAATTTTCAATATGGCTTCCCGATCCAATAGATACATGAGGTCCAATAACCGAATGAGATAATATTACATTTTCACCAATATGGCACGGCGGTAAAATTATGGATTCATTAACCTTTACAGATGGATGTACCAATCCTTTATGCTCAGCCCAATCGTGTTCTAAGACACGTTGATTGGTATGAACAGTTACTTCTTTATTTCCACAATCCATCCATTCGATGACTTCTCCCGGTTTAAATACACATCCGTCCTCCGTCATTCGTCGTAAGGCATCCGGCAACTGGTATTCGCCACCTTTGATAACGTCATGGTCAATAAGGTACTGCAACTCGTTTCTTAAGCGAACACCGTCTTTAAAATAATAAATGCCAATCATGGCAAGATCGGATACAAATTCCTTGGGTTTTTCAACAAAATCGGTTATTTCACCTTTTTCATTCAATTTTATTACGCCAAATGCGCTCGGATCATCGATTTGTTTTACCCATAAAATTCCTTCATCTTCCGGGTTTATTTTAAAATTTGCCTTGAATAATGTATCTGCAAACGCAACAACTGTCGGCCCTTCGAGCTTACTAGCTGCACATAACACGGCGTGAGCGGTACCTAGCGGTTTGTCTTGGTAATGGATTGATCCTTTGGCACCAAGATTTTCAGCTACACTTAACAATTCTTTTTCGACAGCTTCGCCAAAGTCGCCAATGACAAAGGCAATTTCATTTATTTTTTCATGACATACTTGTGCTATATCTTCCACTAATCGGTGAACAATTGGTTTTCCTCCAACAGGCACAAGTGGTTTTGGAACTGTCAATGTATGTGGCCTTAATCGACTACCGCGTCCGGCCATTGGTACGATAATATTCATATAATTTTTTTAATTTATTCCCGTACTACCAAACCCACCTGCTCCGCGATCAGAATTGGAGAGTTCGTTTACTTCTTTTAATTCAATTTGTTCAATCTTACAAAATACCAGCTGTGCGATTCTTTCTCCGTCCTCCACGGAAAAGATTTCATTTGAAAGATTTACCAAAACAACACCCACTTCCCCTCGATAATCAGCATCAATAGTACCTGGTGAATTTAAAACGGTTATTCCTTTTTTCAACGCGAGGCCACTTCTAGGACGCACTTGGCATTCCATCCCAGGAGTCATTTCAAGGTAAAGTCCAGTTTTCACCAATGCCCTTCCTAAAGGGGCGATCTCTACAGGAGCATCTAGGTTTGCTCTTACATCCATTCCCGAGGACCCAATCGTCTCATATCGAGGTAATTCGTGCTTACTTTTGTTAATAATGTGAACCAACATATCAAAATCTATTGGCTCAAAAGTAGGAATTAAGGATTCAGTATAATGAAAATCAATCAATAGTAATCAACAGCCTTTTGCAAATAACTTCTACTTCATTTTGTTGAAAAGTACAATTTCGTTTTTCCTAAATCGAGTATAAAAACTTTTATTTTTGTTTTATGACACCAAAAGGAAAGTTAATCATCATTGGGGGGGCAGTAGACAAAGGTAGTTTTACGGAGAGTAATTTTGAAGACCAAGTAGAGAAGAATCTAAACTTTTTCGAAAAGGGGATTTTGAAAAGGATTATTGATGAATCAAAAAACGGAATAAATTCTCGGATAGAAATTGTTCCAACGGCATCAAAGATTCCTGATACAGTTGGAGCTGAATATGCAAAGGCCTTCGCTTTTTTGGGTGCCGATGATGTGCATGTGTTGAAAATTAGCAATCGTGAGGAAGCCTTGAGTGAAGATGCAGTTAACCGTGTCAAAAAAGCAGATGTGATCTTTTTTACAGGCGGCGACCAATTGAGGTTAACCTCAATAATTGGAGGGACACCGATGCATGATTTAATCATTAAAAAATACCAAGAAGAGGAGTTTATATATGTTGGTACTTCTGCAGGGGCACATTCTGCCTCAAAATCGATGATATATCAAGGTGCTAGTCAAGAAGCCCTACTCAAAGGTGAAGTGAAAATCACAAGTGGTTTAGGCTTAATTGACCATGTAATCATAGATACACACTTTGTTCAGCGCGGTAGAATTGGCAGGTTATGTCAAGCTGTTGTTAGTAATCCTAAAACTTTGGGGATTGGATTAGGAGAGGATACTGGATTACTTGTAGTTAATGGTAACGAAATGGAAGCCTTGGGTTCTGGCCTTGTGATTTTAGTCGACGGAAGGAATATTGCTGATACTAACATCACAGATGTAGATCTTGGTGAACCAATTTCAATTAAAAATCTAATTATGCACGTAATGAGTATTGGGGATCACTACTTGCTCAGTGAGCATAAATTTACCATACATAGTAAAGCAAGAGCCTGATGAAATTACTGATACATGGGGGTTTTTTTAGTGAATCCTCTCAATCAAATGAAACAAAGCTTCAGAAGCAACAAGCGATGGAGCGAATCATCAAACAAGCATACGCATATTTGCGTGAGCATTCAGCCAAAGAAACTGTAGTATATGCGGTAAAGTTATTGGAAGATGATCCATTGTTTAATGCAGGCATTGGTTCTCAAATTCAACGTGATGGAATTATTCGGATGAGTGCATCGTTAATGGATGGAGATACTAAAAAATTTAGTGGGGTTATAAATATACAAGAAGTAAAAAATCCTATAGAAGTTGCCAATCATTTACAAGGTGTCGATGATCGTGTATTAGGAGGTGAAGGAGCAAATACATACGCAAAGCAACTGGGTATCCAAAGTTTTTCGACCGAAATTCCCCAACGTAGAAAGGAGTACCAAGATAAATTGACTTCCACAAGAATTGGCACAGTAGGGTGTGTTGCATTAGACGCGGAAGGTAAATTAGCGGCTGCTACCTCGACAGGGGGTAAAGGTTTCGAAATTCCAGGCAGGATATCGGATTCGGCAACGGTGGCTGGCAACTATGCCAATGACGACTGCGCGATAAGCTGCACGGGAGTAGGAGAAGACATAGTAAGTTGCGCAATAGCAGCAAAAATAGTAACTCGAGTGACAGACGGGGTCATTCTGCAATCAGCATTCGAAAAGACCTTTCAAGAATTAGCGGAAATAGATGGATTCGCTGGCGCTATAGGAATAGATAGATATGGAAGAATGTATTGGCAGGAATCTCATCCGAAAATAGTATTTGCTGCATTTGATGGAACTGATTTAACTATATTTCAATAAACTATGAAAAATCTACTATTTCTTTTTTTAACACTTGTTTGTTTAGCGAGTTGTAAATCGAGCAAAGGGGTTAATCTATTTTCCATAGAAGACGATAAAAAGCTTGGCGCCTCTGTTGCCGCTCAAATTGAAAGTGATACGAGTGGTTATGTAATTTTGGATTCTGCGAAGTACGCAAAAGTTTACCAATACATTTATGGTATTCGAAATGAATTATTAAATACTGGGCAGGTAAAATACAAATCGGAATTTCCTTGGCGCATCCGCGTGATTCACGACGATTCAACCTTAAATGCCTTTTGTACTCCCGGTGGATATATTTATATTTTTACAGGTATCCTTAAATTTTTAGATGCGGGGGATCAATTGGCGGGAGTGTTAGGACATGAAATGGGTCATGCAGATAGGCGTCATTCTACTCGACAAATGACACAAATGTTTGGTGTTCAAGTTTTATTGGAGGTAATAGCGGGTAAGCAAGATGCAATAAAACAGGTGGGTAGTGCTTTGATTGGGCTTAAATTTTCTAGAAATCACGAAGTGGAAGCAGATAATTGTTCGGTACAGTACCTTTGCCCCACCGCTTATAACGCGGCTGGTGGGGCTGGGTTTTTCCAAAAAATTCAGGAGATGGGTGGGGCAAAAGTTCCAGAATTCCTTAGCACACATCCAGATCCTGGAAATCGTATACAGGGATTTAATGCTAAAAAAGAAGAGTTAAATTGCCGAGGTAATCAATCTTTTAAAAATGAATACCAAGCCATGGTAAAACTCTTACCATGATGGTTTTATATATTTGTAGCCGAAAAAATACACATGTTAGAAATCCAACGAATTAGAAACGAAAAAGAGTCCATCATCGAGGGGCTGCGAAAGCGTCAGGTTGATGCCACTGATACAATCAATAAACTTTTGAGCCTTGATGCTGATTGGAGGCAAAACAAAACGGCAATGGATAACATAGCGGCAGAATCTAACACACTTGCTAAGGAAATTGGTGATTTATTCAAATCTGGACAAGTGAATGAAGCCAATGCATTAAAAGTAAAAACGACAGATTTAAAGTCAGCTGAAGCGTTACTAAAATTGAAGGTAGAGGATCTTGAAAGGGAGATTCAAACCTTACTCTACTTGTTACCTAATGTCCCGAATGAACAGGTAAAAAGTGGTCGAGATGCTGCAGATAACGAAACGGTTTTTTCTTTTGGTGAGCGTCCTGTTTTTTCATGTGATGCACAACCTCATTGGGAGTTGGCTAAAAAATACAAGTTAATTGATTTTGAACTGGGTGTCAAAGTTACTGGAGCAGGTTTTCCATTCTACAGGGGTCAAGGTGCAAAATTACAACGCGCTTTGATTACTTTTTTCTTGGACGAAGCTGAAAAAGCAGGTTACGAAGAATTTATTTCTCCCCACATGGTTAATGAGGCAAGTGGTATAGGTACAGGACAGCTTCCCGATAAAGAAGGACAAATGTACTATATGCCTGCAGATGATTTTTACATGATTCCCACGGCAGAGGTGCCGTTGACAAATATCTACAGAGATGTTATTTTACCCGGTCCAGATTTTTCAATCAAGATGTGTGGATATACACCTTGCTTTAGACGGGAGGCAGGTTCTTATGGAAAGGACGTGAGAGGATTAAATAGATTGCATCAATTTGATAAAGTGGAGATTGTACGAATTGAGCATCCAAATAATACCGCAAGTGCCTTAGAAGAAATGATGGAACATGTAAAAGGATTATTAACTAAATTAGGATTAGAGTTTAGAATTTTACGCCTTTGTGGAGGAGATATGGGTTTTGCTTCTGCAATGACCTATGATTTTGAGGTATATTCAGCTGCCCAAGAGAAATGGCTAGAAGTCAGTTCTGTTTCTAGATTTGATACTTTTCAATCCAATCGTTTAAAATTGCGCTTTAAGGATGCTGACAAAAAGAGTCATCTTGCACATACCTTAAACGGTTCTGCTTTGGCATTACCGAGAATTGTGGCTGCCTTGTTGGAAAATTATCAAACAGAGCATGGAATTTTAATCCCTCACGCACTGCGACCTTATACAGGCTTTGATTCGATTTCTTGATGCGCACATTTGGACTTGTAGGTGCGTCATTGGCGCATTCGTTTTCTCCTAAGTTTTTTGAAACTTATTTTCGTAAACAACAAATAGAAGCTGAGTATAAGTTATTTGAAATAACGAGTATAAATGAAATTAATTCTATTTTTCAACAATTTCCAGCAGGGCTGAATGTAACGATTCCTTACAAGGAAACCGTTTTGCCCTATCTTGATGAAATTCATCACGATGCAAAAATGATTGGTGCCGTTAATACGATCGCTTTCCATGGTAAAAGAACAATAGGATATAATACAGATTGTATAGGATTTCGGCAATCTATCAAGCCATTTTTAACATTACATCACGAAAGGGCGATGGTTATAGGAACGGGAGGATCAGCAAAAGCTATTGCTTGGACGCTCAAAAATATTGGAATCGATGTCTTGTTTATTTCAAGAACACCGAATCATCAGGACAAAATTTTTAGTTATGATGATATAAATCCCAATATGGTAAATGCGTGTAAATTGATTGTAAATTGTACACCTGTAGGAATGTATCCTAATGAAACGAGCACTATAGTATTTCCTTTTTCATCCCTTTGCTCTGATCATTTAGTGATTGATTTAATTTATAATCCAGAGGAGACAATTTTTTTAAGGGAAGCTAAGAAATACGGTGCTTGTATCCTTAATGGTGAAAGCATGCTTAAACACCAAGCACTAGCAAGTTGGGAGATTTGGAATTATCTCACCAAGGCCTGACACAAGTTAATTTTTCTAACGTTTTCATAGCTTTAGGAATTTAGGTTGTTATAATTTAGATAGCGTGTTATTGTTTTCGACGGTTAGTATTTTTGTCTGGATAATTTCTCCCCTACTTTTAAAGTTTAAATAATATATACCATCTTCTAAGCTATTCAGGTGAATTTGTTTCGCATTAAAAACAGGTATGGAAGGCATAAATATCCCGCTTGATGTCAGAATTTCAACCTCATCGATTTTGTCATCATTCCAAGCAACTGTGATTGCATGATTGGTTGGATTTTCATATACTTTAATTAGTGAAAATGGCAAGTTCTCGTAAGACTGAGCAAAATTATCAGTAGCAACTAAGGTAATGAAGCTTGCAAATAAGAATGTTGAAATTGTTGTTTTCATGAGGCATGTTTTTAAATGTGTGTGTACTTGTTTAGTCAAAGATGCACTCAAAAGAAATAATACCGATAAAATCATAGCAATCAATTATCAAATTACATATTGACGTGGATATTATACTACACAAAACTACTTAGCGAGATGTTGTAGACTTGATTTTAGTTTCTATTTTTGGTATATGGATACGAAAGAAGTCATTAAGCAAATTAAAGGGGGAAACCTCAGCAAGTGTTACCTGCTTCATGGCGAAGAGCCCTTTTTTATTGATCAAATTACAGAAGCAATTATAGAACATGCTATACCGGCCCACGAAAGAGACTTCAATCAATCAATTTCTTATGGAAAAGACTTGGATTTATTGGCTCTATTGAGTGAGTTGAAATCCTTCCCAATGATGGCAAATCGGCGTGTTGTGGTGTTGAAAGAAGCCCAGGACTTTAAGCAATTTGATGAACTCGAATCATACTTTGAACAACCTTGTGATACCACGGTGTTTGTGGTATGCTTCAAATATAAATTTATTGATGGGCGAAAAAAAATATTAAAGTTTGCACAAAATGCTGGTGTAGTATTTAAATCTGAAAAAGTTAGAGAATACCAATTAACCGAATGGATTCAACGCTATGTCAAAAGTATTGGTTACGATATAACTTCGAAAGCCACCATGCTGTTGGCTGAGTTCCTCGGAAATGACTTAAGTCGGATAGCCAATGAACTTGAAAAATTATCGATTTTGGTTGAAAGAGGAACCACAATAAATGACATTCATATTGAAGAAAACATTGGTATATCTAAGGACTACAATGGCTTTGAGTTAACGAATGCCATTGCGAAAAAGGATAGTGTAAAAGCCATGAAAATTGTACAGTATTTTGAATACAATCCTAAAGCAATTGAATTTCCGAATTTGATAAACACGTTGTTTAAACATTTTTCTCAATTAATGAGAATTCATTTTTCCCCAGTGAAAACAAAAGAAGCCATCGCCCAAAGTTTGGGATTGCATCAATTTATAGTTGGGGAATTAATGATTTCAAAAAATCTGTATGACCCAAAAAAAATCGCTTCTGTTATAGCACTACTACATACCTATGATTTGAAGTTTAAAGGGGTTGGCAGTGCAAATGCTACAAACGCTGATTTATTGAAGGAATTAGTATTTCAAATTATTCATTGATGGCGATTTTCTACTTACCAGAGCTTAAGCAACACGCTAAGGAAATACTACTCAATGAGGAGGAATCTAAGCATTGCGTGCGTGTTTTACGCGCGAAGGAGGGTGATAATTTAACTTTAGTCAATGGAAAAGGCTTA
>JBIJBD010000017.1:0-22327 GCA_044345395.1 Crocinitomicaceae bacterium
CAATTATTATAGACGCAAATCCTAAAAAATGTAAAGCACAACCTAAGGAATTTACCATACACCCTGCAACCAAAGATATACATGTGGCGGTTTGCCCGACAAAAAATGCAGACCGAATGGAGTGGTTTATTGAAAAAGCAGTGGAATTGGGCTTAACAAAAGTTACATTTTTAATGGCAAAGAATAATGAAAGGAATTTGATTAACATAGAAAGATTAGAGAAAATTGCTATTTCTGCAATGAAACAATCGAAGCGGTACTACTTACCTGAAATTCTTCCAATGACTCGAATTGATACATTTACAGCGAACTTTCCAAGTGGTTACATTGCCCATTGCCATGAGGAGGGAGATAAGCACCCTGTGTTACAAACCCTCACAAATGCCCCTATAATGATTGGTCCTGAGGGGGACTTTACTCGAGATGAAGTGGAATTGGCTAAAAAAAATGGCTACGTTTCCTTGGATTTTGGCTCATTTAGATTAAGAACTGAAACAGCAGCATTGGCAGCAGTATTTTACTTGCTTAAATAAACAAATCCACGCTATAATTGTTAAGGGTATATTGCGTAATTTTACAGCGCTTTTTTTAATTCAAAAAAATGATTCAAACTGATATTATTATAATTGGGGCAGGACCAGTGGGGTTGTTTACTGTGTTTGAAGCAGGGTTGCTTAAACTTCGATGTCATTTAATTGATTCCTTACCGCAACCAGGTGGTCAATGTTCTGAAATTTATCCCAAAAAACCCATATATGATATTCCTGGATTTCCGGAGGTTCTCGCAGGTGAATTAGTTGATAACCTGATGAAACAAGCAGCACCGTTTAAGCCGGGTTTTACCTTAGGAGAAGCAGCACAATCCATCGAAAAAAATTCGGAAGGAAAGTTTATTGTTTCCACTGTAAAAGGCACAAAACATGAAGCACCAATTGTAATTATTGCCGGCGGGTTAGGTGTTTTTGAACCACGTAAGCCACCAATTGAAAACATAGCGGAATTTGAGGACAAAGGCGTGGAGTATATTATTAAAGACCCTGCTTTTTATCAAGGTAAACGGTGTGTGATTGCTGGTGGAGGTGATTCTGCATTAGATTGGTCAATATTTTTAGCCGAAAACAACATTGCAAAAGAAGTGGTCTTGGTTCATAGAAGTAGTTCCTTTCGCGGTCACCTAGATTCCGTGCAGAAAGTAATAAATATGGCCGATACTGGAAAAATAAAACTAATCACTGAGGCCGAAGTTACAGGACTTTCGGGTGATGAAAAATTAGAAGCAGTTCATATATCGCATCAACTAACTGGCAACATTATTCACGATACAGATCATTTCATTCCATTATTCGGTTTAAAGCCAAGCTTGGGACCAATTGCTGATTGGGGTTTAACAATTGAAAAAAATGCGATAAAAGTAAATACGCTAGATTATTCTACGAATATTCCAGGCATATATGCTGTTGGAGACGTAAACACCTACGAGAACAAACTGAAATTAATTCTGTGTGGTTTTCATGAAGGGACTTTAGCTGTTCAATCGGCATTTGCAAGAATTCACCCTGAGAAGAAAAATGTCTTGAAATATACTACGGTAAATGGTGTACAAGGATTTTAATTAACAGAATTTACTTAGTTTTGGTAGATGAGTCGTAGAACGATTTATGCCGTTGTTATCCTTGGATTACTTTCATTAACGAGTATTCTACTTGTCCAATTGATTTGGGTCAAAAAGACGCTAGAAATACAAGAAAACGATATCGCTATTCAAAATAAGGAGGATAGTCTCAATGCCCGAGATTTTAATTACAATGCTGTTCGTGCGCTTCAACATGTAGCAAAAACTATTCAAACGAATGCTAAAGATCCTATTGATTTGTATGGAGCCGTTCGCAAAATAAGCGAGAATCACTATACTGTAGATATTACTGAAGAATTGCAGCCGTATTACCTTGAAACGCTCTTGAAAAAATCTTTTTATGCACAGAACATAGACCAGGATTTCGTGTATGGCATTTACGATTGTTTTGTTGATACCATTTACGTAAGTAAGCTTATTGAATTTAAAGGAGATTCCATTTATGAAACAACGAAGGATCAATCGATAAATCTGACAGCGAAAGACTTAAACTTAAAGAAAGATGGGCATTATTTTACAGTCTATTTCCCAAATTTAAACAACAAAGTTATTGAACCAGCTCAGTTTTTCTCACCTTGGTTATACATTACGGCAATAGTTATCCTAGTGGTTATATTCTTCGCCTACAGTTTGGTTATTATTATTCGTCAGAAGCGATTATCGGAAGTTAAAACTGATTTCATAAATAATATGACTCACGAACTAAAGACACCAATTTCGACTATCAGTTTATCAAGTGAAATGTTAATGCGCAGCGAAGAAGCCGACATGGAGAAAATTAAGCGTTATGCCGGAATTATTTATAAGGAAAATAAACGTTTGGAAAATCAAGTGGAGCGAGTTCTAAATGTGGCGAAATTAGACAGGGATCAAGTTGTATTGAAAAAAGAGAAGTTTAATATGCATGAATTGTTGCTAGAGGTAAAGGAAAACTTTGAGTTTAACCACCTTGCAAATGAAGGCCAGGTACTTCTTGATTTGCAATGTGAACATTTTATCATTCAGGCAGACCCTGTTCATGTAACAAACGTTGTGTACAATCTTCTGGATAACGCGGCTAAATATGCTGATAAAACCCCGATGATTAAGATTAGCACAAAAAATGAACGTAATAAGTTATTGCTAAGTATTGAAGACAATGGAATTGGGATTAAACGTGAAAATCTTGGATTGATATTCGATAAATTTTATCGTGTACCAACAGGTAATTTACATAACGTGAAAGGTTTTGGACTTGGGTTGTATTATGTAAAGTTAATAATCGATGCGCACGGAGGAAAAATTGACGTGAAGAGTACTTTAGGAAAAGGCACTACTTTTTTGATTTCTTTGCCTTTGTCAACTGGGCATTAGGTTGCGGACTTCTTCCAAATCGTGTCATTTCCTTTGACTTATTATCAATAGTAATTTTTTCAGGGATTGTTAAGCCTTCAAGTTTAGAAGAAATTAAAATTTCATTATTCACCAAGGTCCAAGTGTATTCTCCAGCATAAGTTAATTTACCAATTTTCATAGTAATATTACTTTTTGAAAGCTCAATGGTAATAACACTCGCTGAAATTTCCCAAAGATTTTCGCCATTAAAGACATTGTATGATGGTATTTCTCCTTGATATAGGCCCCTAAATTTTTTCTTTATGGGTTTTTGTCCATGCCCAAAGAAGCCCAAAAATAATACTGCAGAAAGGAATACAATTCGCATGCTATAAAGGTAGTTAATATTTTTGCTGTTGAGAACTGAAAAAACTTGTTTAAAAAATCAACGCAATCAATAACGTGAACAGCAATTTTAAACCTAATTTCGTAGTCAAATATTCAGTAGAATATTCACTCAATATTCGAATTATCACGTTATGAAACAATACCATGAATTACTTCAGCACATTTTAGCGAATGGTGTGAAAAAGGAAGACAGAACTGGAACCGGTACCCTTTCGGTATTTGGTTATCAGATGCGTTTTAATTTGGAAGAAGGATTTCCTGTATTAACCACGAAGAAACTACATTTAAGATCGATTATTCATGAATTGTTGTGGTTCTTAAAAGGTGAAACTAATATCAGTTATTTAAAAGAAAATAATGTCTCAATTTGGGACGAATGGGCAGATAGTGAAGGAAATTTAGGTCCAGTTTACGGATATCAATGGAGAAGTTGGCCTACAACTGATGGTCGCCACATCGATCAAATTAAGCAAGTTGTTCACCAATTGAAAAACAATCCAGATTCAAGGCGGATAATTGTTTCGGCTTGGAACGTTGGAGAAATTGAAAATATGAAACTTCCTCCATGTCATGCTTTTTTTCAATTTTATGTCGCTGATGGAAGATTGAGTTGTCAACTTTATCAACGGAGTGCAGACACATTTCTTGGAGTTCCCTTCAATATTGCTTCATATGCACTACTCACTATGATGATGGCTCAAGTATGTGACTTGAAACTCGGAGATTTTGTTCATACATTAGGCGATGCACATTTATACCTCAACCATTTGGAACAAACGAAATTACAGTTGACAAGAGACTTCAGACCCCTCCCAACAATGAAAATAAATCCGAATGTGACCGATATTTTTGGCTTTAAATTTGAAGATTTTGACCTATTGAATTATGATCCTCACCCACATATCAAAGCAGAGGTAGCCGTATGATCAATATATCATTGATAGTTGCAATGGATTTGGAAAGGGGTATCGGTCGAAACAACGATTTGATGTGGCATCTTCCAGCGGATATGCATTTTTTTAAAGAAACAACCAAAGGACATGTCGTCATCATGGGAAGGAAAAACTTTGATTCAATTCCAGAAAAGTACCGACCATTGCCCGGCAGACAAAATGTAATTCTAACGAGAAATCAGCTTTTTCAGGCTGAAAATTGTCTTGTTTTTCATTCGTTGAACGACTCTTTTTCCCATTTTAAGGACGAAAAAAGCCGTAAGTTATTCATCATCGGAGGGGGAGAGGTGTACCGCTTGGCCTTGGAGTCAGATCAATTAACGGAAATGTTCATTACAACAGTAAATAAGGTCTATGGCGCAGATACTTTTTTTCCTGAGTTTGATGAAAAGTTATGGGAAAAATCGAAGATTGGTCACCACAAAGTAGATGATCAACACGAGGTTGATTTTACTTTTTGGCATTATAAGAAAATTAAGAGCACTAGCGGGGTTTAGGGCCAGTATACAAGTAACAAGGATTTAAACCCAAAAAACAGGCTTCAAGAATTTCAATCTGAATGCATTTTTTAAGTTCATTTGCTGACTTTTCAAAAATTGGCTTGTTTTTCCATAGCTCAATAGAGGCATCGTCTTTTAGGGTGAAGCGCTTTGTATCCGAAAGGGTGTATTTTGATTTTAATTCTGAAATACTCAAAAACTGATCTGCTAGAAAAATGCGAATGTTGGATTTTTTTGGAATTTTCCCTTTCCAATTGCCATTAGAATCAACAGTAATTTCTAAACTGTTCCATTTACCGGAATTTAACTCATTTGCTTTTTGATATTGAATAATAAGTCGTTGGTTACCAAAGCTTCTTGTGGTTCCTGCGGCAACTTCTGGTGTGGGTTTTGCGCCTCCGCAATAAGGAGTGCGTACTGCTAAAGAAATAGATGTTTTCTGACCAAAAAGAACTATGGGAAGGATAAATAAGCAGAGCAACAGGTAATTTTTCATGATTCGTTTTTTTTACTAGTGAACTAAAATTATGCCTTTATTTTAAAAGTTCGTTTGCTTTTTCGCGCGCCTGTAAATCCGCATTAACATAATCACCTAATTCAGGGTTTAAGGTATTGGTAATTGCATCCATTACTTCTTCGTTTAATTGGGCAATTTCTAAAAAAGAAATACGCTTATTAAGAAATGCATCAACAGCGATTTCATTCGCGGCGTTTAATGTACAAGCCACAGTTCCACTTAATTCCATTGCTTTATATGCCAGATTTAAGTTTCTAAATGCAGTCCTATCTGGTTGCTCGAATGTCAATTGTGGATAATCTAAAAAATTAAAGCGTGGGTAAGGAGTCTTTAATCTCGCTGGATAGGTTAGCGCATATTGTATGGGTAATTTCATGTCAGGAAGACCCATTTGAGCTTTCATGCTTCCATCCTCGAATTGCACTATTGAATGAATAATGGATTGAGGATGCACGATCACATCAATCTGCTCAGCAGATAAATTAAATAACCATTTGGCTTCAATTACCTCTAATCCTTTATTCATTAATGTTGCTGAATCTATGGTGATTTTAGCTCCCATTGACCAATTTGGATGTTTCAATGCTTGTTCAAGGCTGACGTTTTTTAATTGTTCTGTGTTCATTCCTCGAAAAGGTCCTCCTGAAGCAGTCAAATAAATTTTCTCAATTTTATTGTGAAATTCACCCACCAAGCACTGAAAAATAGCAGAGTGTTCAGAATCCACCGGATAAATGTTAACCCCTTTTTCTCTTGCCAGTTGTGTGATTAATTCACCAGCAACAACCAAGGTTTCTTTGTTTGCAAGCGCAATATTTTTACCTGCCGAAATTGCATGAATGGTCGGTTTCAATCCGGCATATCCAACAAGTGCAGTTAAAACCACATCTACTTGTGTAGACTCAACCACCTGACATAATGCATCTTCACCAGCATACACATGAATATCTTCATGCCACAAAGCATCTTTTACTTTCTGATAAAGCGATTCTTCAGAGATAACCACCGTATTCGGCTTGAATTGAAGTGCTTGTTCAATTAATAAGTCAGCATTTTTACCTGCAGTAAGCACTTCCAGTTCAAATTGTTCAGGATAAAGAGAGAGCACATCCAACGCTTGAGTACCGATTGAACCTGTAGAGCCGAGAATAGCAATACCTTTTTTAGTTGTCATTGTTTATAAAACATTTAGTAGGTTAAAAGGTTGGGGATTGTTTGATTTGACACTCAAATAAGATCGTAGTAGCAAAGACTACTCCACCGTAACCGATTTCGCTAAATTACGTGGCTGATCCACGTTGCATCCACGCATTACGGCGATGTGGTACGAAAGTAATTGAAGTGGAACGGTAGCTACAAGCGGTGCCAAATGGTCATTGACTTCTGGAATTGCGATAACATCATCTGCCATGGCTTCAACTTGTTCGTCGCCCTCAGTTACTATAGCGATGATTTTACCTTTTCTTGCTTTTACCTCCTGAATATTCGAGACAACTTTCTCATATGAATTCCCTTTTGTTGCGATAACAAAAACGGGCATATTCTCGTCGATTAAGGCGATAGGTCCGTGTTTCATTTCTGCGGCAGGGTAACCCTCTGCGTGAATATAGGAAATCTCCTTCAACTTCAACGCTCCTTCCAAAGCTACAGGGAATAAATTCCCTCGTCCTAGGTAAAGCGCATTGTTCGCATCTTTGTATTTTGCTGCAATTTTTTCAATATGAGCATTTGTCGCTAATACTTTCTTCACCAATTCAGGTAAGGTTTCTAATTCGGTTAGAAGTCGTTGGAAATCCCATTCGCTGATGGTTCCTTTTTTACGACCTAGTGATAAAGCCATCAAGGTGAGAATGGTTACTTGAGCTGTAAAGGCTTTCGTAGAAGCTACGCCAATCTCAGGACCTGCGTGTGTGTAAGAACCTCCGTGAGTTGCACGAGAAATTGATGACCCTACCACATTGCATATTCCTAATACAGTTGCGCCTTTTGATTTTGCTAATTCAATAGCTGCTAAGGTATCTGCTGTTTCTCCGGATTGTGATATAGCAATAACCACATCATTTTCCGTTAAGATGGGATTTCTGTACCTAAACTCACTGGCATATTCTACCTCAACATTAATCCTTGCTAGGTCTTCAATCAAGTATTCTCCTACAAGTCCTGCATGCCAAGAGGTACCGCAGGCTACAAAAATAAGGCGATTTGCCTGAATCATTTTTTGCTCGTATGCTCTGACACCACCTAATGAAACCCATCCATCAGTAGCATTCAATCTTCCTCTAAAGCAATCGTGGATAGACCGTGGTTGCTCATGAATTTCTTTTAACATGAAATGCTCGTAACCACTTTTTTCCAAGGCCTCTAATTCCAACTCTAATTTTTGGATGTATGGAGTCTTTTGTTGGTCCTTGATATTGTAGAGCTTAAATCCTGTCTCTAAATCGATCACTGCAATTTCTTCGTCGTCGAGGTACACAACATCTTTTGTGTATTCTACTATAGGTGTAGCATCGGAAGCTAAATAAAAGTCACCCTCAGTTCCCATACCTACCACAAGCGGACTACTTTTACGAGCAGCAACTAAGCGATTCGGAAAATTCTTAGAAATCGCAACAATAGCATATGCACCCACTACGTGATTCAAGGCAATACGCAGCGCTTCTCCAAACCAAACTTCTTCTTTTTTTGAAATATGGTCGACAAGATGTACCAACACTTCTGTGTCAGTTTCACTACGAAAGGTATATCCTTCGTTGATTAGTTCTTTTTTAAGAATATCGTAATTTTCGATAATTCCATTGTGAATCAATGCAATAGCTCCATCCATGGAGTAATGGGGATGAGCATTCACATCATTTGGAAGCCCATGCGTTGCCCAACGTGTATGACCAATTCCTGCTTGACCTTTAACGTCGAATTGGGTTGCATATTCTTCTAATACCGATACTTTTCCAGCTCGTTTATAAATATTAAGGTTACCATCGTTTAACAATGCCACACCAGCACTGTCATAGCCGCGATATTCCAAACGCTTCAGTCCTTTTAAAACAATAGGAAAAGCTTCTTTTTTTCCGATATAGGCTACAATTCCGCACATAGATTAAAATGTAGAGTAGGTGATAATTAGTTGAGGTTTTTTCTTGTTGGTCGAATTTTTTCCATTAAAGACAACTCTTTCCGCTGAATTGATAAAAAAACGAGGAGAGAGGTATACACCGGTGTTTTCGATATCTCCATTGTGTACCGCTTGCGTATAGTCCTTTAGGTCAACCTTGAACTGTTTTTTACTTTCTGAATACTCTCCTAGACTGGGTAGAGCCGTCAGATTGTTATCAATAGACTTAATTTTTGTGGAAACTGAAAGATACGCCCCAGGTTTGAATCGGTAACCCGTTTGAAATTGAATAGGCAAGGTTAATTCAGCTCGGTGAACAATGATATTTTCAGGGAGGTCATCAATTCCAGGAATTTTCACCACCGCACGATGCTTAAAAGCTTGCGCATAAAATTCCGTCATTCCTTTTGTTGAATCTGAAAGTACTGCTTGAATTGGGTAATTCGTGTTTTGAATATTCACATGGTTGAAATCTGCACAACTTGAATTAATTAATAAATCATAAGATTTACTCACTCCTCCCTGGGTAAAATATATTGTGGCTTTTGATGCTGGATCGTTAAGGTTAAAATAAAATATAGCACCTTGACCAATACTTTGATTCGTGTTATTTGTTTTTACTTTAAGTCCCTTGAAGAAATTCAAGAAATTTTCATTTGACGAGAAGCTTGTGCTACCACTTTCAGCTTCTGTAATTAAATACTTGGCAAAATTCGTGTCTAAAGGAATGCGCAATTGAGCATCCACAGTATCTTCACCGACAACAGTTTTATCATTTGGTCTGGGTGAAATAATTTCTTTTCCTGCTGGAATTAGGTTCGTGCTCTTAGTATTCTTTTCAGTGAATGCGTAGTAAGTTGAATCTAAATAAATCGATTCATCCATTTCAAAAACCTGAAAAGTTTGTGCACTTAGATCTCCATAATAACCAGCATACTCTAAAGCTAAAATAAATGAGTCAATTTTAATGGTAGAAATATCACCAAAGTCAGGATTTACGGTCGCCAATCTAAATTGTGTGTAGAAGTAGGCATTAAGCTTTCCAAATTTCGGATCTACATAGCTTCCTAAAACGGCATTCGCAGGATTATCTGTAATTGTTGAATCCTCAGCAATGGTGTAGGTTATCAAATCAAGCGTGTCTGTTGTGCTGTTCAAGTATTCTTGTTCATCAATAATATCTTTACCAGCAATACTTTCTTTCTTCTTGCAAGAAGTAAAAGAGATAAGGACACACACTAAAAGGATAATTCTATACCTCATTTGCGAATTCTCTTTTGATGGCTATGCAAGTACGTTTCCGGCAATCACACTGTCGAAAAGTGCACCAATTTCAGCCGCTTGTTTTTCTTCGGGAACAAAGCTTTGCTTTAAACAAGTGGCCTCGTCAAAAACAGCTTGTAAATCCGCGTCCAATTGCTCAGATGCAATATTTACTCCATCGCAGAAGGAAATCATAGATCTTATTAAGCTAGTATAATCTGTAGAGCTAAATTGATTGGCAATCTCTTCTGGAAAACCATCAAACTTTAGTTTTTCAGCAAAACGAGCATCCCAAGGTGCATCAAATCGGTCGTTGTACATACTGTATACAACTTTCGTGTTTTTAAAATGTGGATCTTTATTGAAAGAATGTTTAATATATAAACCCATTATGCCAGTCAGCCAACCGTGACAATGTATGACATCTGGCTGCCAACCCAATTTTTTGACTGTTTCTAATACGCCTCTACAAAAAAACATCGCTCTTTCGTCATTGTCCTTATGAAAAGCCCCAACCTCGTCTGCCAAGGTTGACTTTCGCTTGAAGTAATCATCGTTATCAATGAAATATACTTGCATTTTTGCCGCAGTTACCGATGCTACTTTTATAAGCAAGGGATGGTCGTGATCGTCAATGCAAATATTTAAACCTGAAAGTCGAATTACTTCATGTAATTGGTGTCTCCGCTCGTTAATAACACCAAATCTCGGTGTAAAGACCCGTATTTCCTTACCACCTTCTTGAATAACTTGAGGTAGTCTTCGTGCAGTATTTGAAAGTTCGGTTTTTGGAAGAAAAGGGAAAATTTCTTGCGTAATAAACAGGATTCGTTTCTTTTCCATCAGTGAAATTAGACGACAAAGGTACAAAATTTAAATGAACATTCATAAAAAGCTATAGCTTTGTCCCTTACAGGTGTGCAAATGGAGTTTCTCGCGTTAGAAGAGTTGAAAATAAAATTGGCGGAAGCTAGACTAAGCGGAGAGCAAATAGGTTTTGTTCCTACTATGGGCGCTTTGCATGAAGGGCATCTTGCAATCATTGAACGTGCAGCAAAAGAAAACCATTGGGCCGTCGTCAGTATTTTTGTAAATCCGACGCAATTCAATAACCGAGAGGATTTAGACAAATACCCTAGAACCTTAACAGATGACCTGAGACTTTTGGCTCATATTTCTAATTTGTTTGTATTTCAACCTGATGTTGCCCAAGTATATCCCAATGAATTGACATTCAATCCAATCAATTTAGGGCAATTGGCTAAGGTGATGGAAGGTAAATTCAGACCTGGGCATTTTGATGGTGTTGTTCACGTGGTCCACAATTTATTTCTTTTAGTACATCCGACACGCGCATATTTCGGGAAAAAGGATTATCAACAATTGGCAATCATCAGAAAATTGGTTCAAGAATATCAATTTCCTATCGAAGTTATAGCTTGTGAAACTACTCGAAGCGCAAATGGCTTAGCATTAAGTAGCAGAAATAAACGATTATCCAACCAAGGATTGATAGATGCGTTAATTATTACCAAGACCTTAACTTTCATCAGTAAATCTAAAGGTTTTTATTCCATCAATGAAATGCGTGAGCAAGCAGTGAGTTACTTTTCACAGGGCAAACTAGAATTGGAGTACTTGGAGTTTATGAATGAATTGACTTTAAATCCTGCTACTTCTTGGGATGAACCTGTTGTCTGTTTTATTGCTGCTTATTGCGAGGGCATTCGACTAATTGACAACTTATTGGTGTAATCCGTTTATTTCACTTATTTTTGCCGCGTAATTTTACTATGTACATTCAAGTTTTAAAATCTAAAATACACCGAGTTCGAGTCACCCAAGCCGACTTGAATTATATCGGGTCCATTACGGTAGATGAATCCTTAATGGAAGCATCAAACATCATTGAAGGAGAAAAGGTACAAATCGTAAATATCAATAATGGTGAACGGTTTGAAACTTATGTGATTAAAGGAAAAAGAAACACAGGTACGATCTGTTTAAATGGACCTGCGGCAAGACGTGTAGCAGTTGGAGATGTGATTATTATTATCGGTTATGCGATGATGGAATTTGAGGAGGCTAGGCAATTTAAGCCTTCGTTGGTTTTTCCTAATGAGGAAACCAATTTACTTGTATGATTAAGTACGTAAAATGGCTACTGAAAGTCGGATTGCCACTTGCATTCGGCATCTACCTAACTTGGTTTTTCTTTGATCAAATGTCTGATGAGGCAATGAACTCATTCAAAAAAGCACTGAGGGAGGCTGATTATTGGATTGTTTCTTTGTCTTTAGTATTAGGTGTTGTTTCTTATTGGTCACGAGCAGAACGCTGGAAATATACCTTAGAGCCAATGGGCTTCCAAACAAGTGCATGGAATCGATACCATTCGTTGATGATAGGCTATATTGTTAACCTTACTATCCCCCGAGCAGGAGAAGCTTCTCGAGCGTTGATGCTTCAACGGTCAGATAATGTTCCTTTTACAAAATCATTTGGTACAATTATCACAGAAAGAATTGTTGATGTGTTCATTTTGGGTATGATCACCTTACTCACGATTGCCCTTGCGAAAGATGATTTTTGGAATTTATACGATTCTATGTTACTGAATTTTGGAGTTGAAAAAAGTGAGTCGGCGAATGCTTATTTGTTACCAATTTCAATAACAATAGTAGTCATTATAATAGGCGTTCTTTTGTTATTCAAGTCGCTTCGAACAAAACTAATTTTGTTTGCAAAATCTCTGCTCGAAGGACTTTTTTCAATTTTCAATTTACAACACCCTTGGTATTATATAGGACATTCCATACTTATTTGGACATGTTATATTGTCATGTTTGCGCTACCTTATTATGCCCTTGAAGAAACACAGATAGTTCCCTTTGAAGGGATTTTGGTTGCATTTATAGCCGGATCACTTGGTATTTCTTTTACGAATGGAGGTATTGGTACATACCCTTTATTGGTTGGGTTCGTGACAGCTTATTATCTTGGAAATGAAAACCCTAACCATGCGCTTGCTGTGGCCAATGCCCTGGGAATGCTCATTTGGGCCTCTCAAGCTGTTATTATGGTGGTCATGGGATTGATTTCTTTATACTTCTTACCTAAAACATACGCGATCGATGAGCGATAGATTGACTTTTATTTCAAATAAAATCGTGACTTTGCAACAAGCACTTTTCTTGTGTGAAGGTTGGAGAATGAAAGGAGAGAAAATAGTTTTCACTAATGGTTGTTTCGATATTCTTCATCATGGACATGTTTACTATTTAGCGGAAGCAGCCCAGTTCGGAAATCGCTTAATTGTTGGTCTTAACAGCGACGGTTCTGTTCGCGGTTTGAATAAATCTCCCGAAAGACCCGTTAATTCGCAGGATTCTCGTTCCTTTGTTTTGGCTGGCCTTGGAATGGTTGATCTCGTGGTAATATTTGACGAACAAACGCCTCTTGAACTTATTGAGAATTTAATTCCTGATGTATTGGTAAAAGGTGGTGACTATGACGAAAGTCAAGAAGATGAAAATGCCCCATCTTATATTGTAGGCTCCAAGATTGTCAAACACAACGGAGGTTGTGTGAAAACTATTCCGTTAAAAGAGGGTTTTTCAACCACCAAGATCATCACAAAATTGCGCGATTAACCTCCTATTTTAAAAGTCGTTACTTGCTGTTCTTCCTCTTCCTCCGCTGATTTCCAACTTTTGATGGTTTTCTTCAAGGCACCTTCTTTTTTCTCTTTTTGCTTTTCCTCAGGTTTTGGATCTTGAAGTGTAGATTTTTGTCCAAATGTAATCTTTATTTCATCTTTGGTTACTACCTGCTTTGGCTCGTACTTTTTAACGGTAGAATCTTTTTTAAACAGGCCAAATTCACTTTTAAGCATGGCTTTAATTTCTTCCTTCTCTTCTTTTAAATTCTCCTTAATTTGCTCTTTGTGCGCTCCTTTATCCCACGAAAAATCAAGGTTGTCTAAATGCCCAGAAACATGTAAAAATAAACGAGCACCATTTTCCTCGTAAGCTATTTCTCCAAATTCAGATTGTTGTTCCACCTCTCTTAAATCTCGAGCGTTCAATTCAACTCTATAGTCGATAATGTCGTTAAAACCATGAACGCCTGTCAGTTCTACTTGCATGGCAGAAGAATTTATGGTCATTTTTGGAATGATAATATTTCCGTTGCTAATCGAAATGGTATTTTCTAAATTGGGTATAGTAACATCCGCTAGTTTTGCGTCCAAGTAGTCGATATTTCTTTTACCTAAAACTAATTTGGAAGCATTTGATTTCATGCTGCTTGTCATTTCCTTGAACAATGGAATATTGCGGAAACGCCCATTAGTTAGTGATAAACGCATAGTGGCTTTCATTTCGTCAATATTCACCTCCTCTTTTTGGGCGTCGAATGGCAAGTCAAAATTAACGTTTAGCGCTGCTTTCCCATGAAGAATGTGCTCACTCGTTAAATTGTCTTGATACAAATTATGCCATTCTCCAAAAAGTTTTTTCAATTCTACTTGATTGGTTGACAGATTTCCTGAAAGCTGAAGTTTTGAAGGTGTTTTTTCAATAATATGAATATTTCCTTTCCAGCCGGCTTCTGCATTTTGAGCAGAAAACTGAGGGACGTTGATGTTCTTATCTTCAATCTTAATTGTAGCTGTCAGTTGATTGAATTGATGTTGATCGTATATGACTTTTTGTGCGTTGACATTTACAATTCCTGAAATATCCTCTGGAAGTAAGAATGAATTCGGGTCTGAGGTTTCTTCGGAAGAAAAATATTCATCCAAGTTTAAGTTTTTGCAATTTATAGTTAACGATGGTTTTAACTGTTTTTTCCCTGATATATAGTCAACAAAATCTCTTACTTCACCAACTAATTGTATATCGCTGCTCCCGTAGTTAAGTCGCGTATTGGAGAAGCGTAGGCTATTTCCGGTCATATAAATACCTGCTTGAATTTGTTTGAATGCATTTTTTTCACCTTCTAGTTTTATCAGTGCATTCGTCACATCGATTTTTGCAGAAAGGGAAGAAATTTTAATTTCATCTTGTTTGGATTCGTTTTGAACATCAAACGTTCCATTGACTTCAAGTTGTCCATTCATGCGTTCAATTCCCGCAGGTTGAAAAATGTCTTGCACCACACCTAGGTCTATTTTTCCTTTTGCTTTCCCTTCAATTTTTGGATTTGAAAAGCGCGTAACTTTTAAATCTCCAGAAAAAGGACCGCTCGCGGATGTACACTGAAATTCTCGAATGGCCAATACTTCGTTCCCTTCCTCTCCCGCATTACTATAGTAGCCATCTAGTTTAATATCCGATAAAGTAGTTTTTTTGTATGGTTCAATTAAACGACCATTTTTGACACCAAACGAACATTGAATTTCTGTTTTATCCTCTTTTTTCGAACCTCCTTTTCCAGTAAGCACAAAATTAATCACACCTTCTCCTTGCATTTTTTTAACCTCTCTTTCCTGATCTGATAAAAATTCATGAATCATATCAGTTAATAAAATTTGTTGTGATTGCACGTTGAAATTTAGACTGTCTTTGTTTAACGATGCAGTAACTTGAAACGGCAAATTCTCCACTTTAATTGTCGAAGGTGCCAATGTTATGGCTTCTTTCTCATTGTTAACGTTAAGTTTAACATCATAGACTATATCTTTATTTGAAAGCAAGGTAACTTCACCATTTCGTAATTTTTTTAAGTTAATTTCGCCTTGTGTACTTAAATCGAACTCTTTTTCAGAGAAATTTCCTGTAAAGTCCACTTTTTCCAAGGTAGTTTCGATATGCTGATGGGTTAAGTCATTTTGATATGTTAAGTCAAATTGTTCAAATGTTATGGCGTTAAGTTTTAAAAGAAAATCATCATCATTATCATCTGAAGGTTTAAGAATGTCATAATTAGCTTCTCCTTTGTTGTTGACATGTAACTTCGCTTTTCCGGGAGAAATATGAATGGATTTTACTTCGTAGTTTCCGTCGAAAAGATCAAAGGGGCTGAACTTCAGATATAGGTGATTTGTGAAAAGCAAGGTGTCGTTTGCCTTACTATTTGGAAGGGCACTTTGCAAATAGACATCTTTCATGTCGACCTCTAAATTTGGAAAAGTTGACCAAAAGGTGAGTTCAACCTCTTTTGTTTGAATAGGTTGTTTCAATTTGCTATTAACTTCATCCAGAACCATTCCAACAATCTGATCCTTAAATATGTATAAGCAAGCTGTGAAGAGAATTGAAATACTTAGAACAATTGAGGTTGTCCATTTTAAAACTCTGATTAGTTGTTTGTTGTGCATGCGAGTTCTTACGAAAAATGAATCAAAATGTTTCAAGTACAATTCGTTAGATTTCTTAATCCCATTGGGTTTTTGTAATTTCGCCTCCATGGCATCTATAAAAGTTGACGCACTTAAATTGAAACAATGGCAAGGTGATTTAACTTCATCTCAGCAACATATTGCTATGTCCGCGATTCACCAAATTGAAGAATCAGGTAATATGCAGGTATTTCCTTTGTTGATTGAAGTGCTTCGAAAATCACCCCCCATTCAAGTGGAGCAAGCGATTTTGAAATTAATTGCGGATATTCAATCCGAAGAAAAAGTGGAAACACTCATGCAATTTATTCAAGATGAAAAATCTACAACTTTACGATTACAACTTTTGACCTGTGTTTGGAATAGTAAACAAGATTTTAGCCCATTTTTAGCAGAAATTGTATCACTTTCCACGGAAGGTGACTTCATGCAGGCGTTGGAATGTTTGACAATACTGGAAAACATGTCAGGTCCTTTTGCAGAAAATCAATTGCTAGAAGCCCAGTTGTACTTGAAGGAATATGTGGAGAATCTTTCCAAAGAGAATGATCAACGAAAAGCGCAAATAATCAGTGATATTGCGTTGTTTGTAAAAGAGCAAAACGAGGGGATTGATGCAGATTTATTATTAGACTAAAGTTATGAAACGATGATGCAATCGATGACAGGTTTTGGAAAGGCAAATGGCGTTTTTTCGAATAAGAAAGTTTCAGTAGAAATTAGAACATTAAATAGCAAGGGTTTGGACCTCACGGTGAAGCTACCTTCCGTTTATCGAGATTTTGAAACTGAAATTAGAAAATTGGTAACAGAGAACCTTGACAGAGGAAAAATTGACGTCGGAATTTATTTGGAGAGTCAATCAGATAGTAAACAATTGAAAATAAATAAAGAATTAGCTAACTCATATTTCAACGAGATAAAATCGTTGAACACAAGTTGGGGAGAAAAAGAAGTAGATTATTTGGCAATTGTAATGCGCATGCCGGAAGTAGTAAGTCAAAGTAATGAAGAAATTTCGGACGAAGAAACATACTTTATTATGAATTTAGTGAGTGAGGCAATTGCTCAAGTTATTAATTTTAGATTGAAAGAGGGGGATGCATTGCGTCAAGAATTTATCCTAAGACTTACTGAAATTAAGTTAGGATTAACCGCAATAGAACCGTATGAGTCAACCAGAATTAATACCTTAAAAGAGCGTATTTTCAAGAGCTTAGAGGAACTTAAAATTAGTGATATCGACCACAATAGATTTGAACAAGAATTGATTTTTTATATCGAGAAATTGGACATTTCAGAAGAGAAAATGAGGTTGAATCACCACCTTGACTATTTTTCGGAAACAATGCAAACAGCTAAGTCAGGGAAAAAACTTGGATTCATTACTCAAGAAATGGGTAGAGAAATCAATACGCTTGGAAGTAAGAGTAACCATCCTGAAATGCAAAAGATTGTGGTAGAAATGAAGGATAATTTAGAAAAGATTAAAGAACAAGTTCTGAATACTTTGTAATGAAAGAGAAGTTGGAAGGTAAGTGCATCATCGTTTCTGCTCCTTCGGGTGCAGGAAAAACCACAATTGTCAAGGCGTTGTTGCGGGATATGCCTAAGCTTTCTTTCTCAATATCTGCATGCAGCAGAGAACCAAGGTCAACGGAAGTTGAAGGTAAAGATTACTATTTTGTGGGAGTTGAGGGATTTAAGAAACTCATAGCCGAAAAAGCATTTATTGAATGGGAAGAAGTTTATGAAAATAATTTTTATGGCACCCTAAAAGAAGAACTTAACAGAATTTGGTCCAATAAACAAGTGGTTGTCTTTGATGTAGACGTCATCGGGGGATTGCGATTAAAGGAAATTTTTTCAACTCAGGCCCTTTCCATCTTCATACAACCCCCAAGTATACAGGAATTAGAAAATAGATTAAGATCACGAAATTCAGAATCTGAGGAAAAAATCAACATCCGCGTGAATAAGGCGAAAATAGAATTATCCAAAGCAAAAGAATTTGACGTTACCGTGGTTAATGAAGAGTTAACTCTTGCGATCTCTGAAGCAAAAGAACAGGTTCTTAAATTCATTGAAAAATGAGGATCGGCTTATACTTTGGCACATATAATCCTATTCATGTCGGACATCTTGTCATTGCAAATTACATGGTGGATTACACTGATTTGGACCAGGTTTGGTTGGTGGTATCTCCACACAATCCCTTGAAAGATAAATCGTCCTTGCTACCAGATTTTCATCGCTTGGCGTTAGTAAGGGAAGCTATTTTAGAAAATCCAAAATTAAAAGCGAGTGATGTAGAATTTCAGTTATCCAAACCAAGTTATACGGTTACAACCTTAACATATTTAAACGAAAAATATCCTCAACACGAATTTGCATTGATCATGGGAGAAGATAACCTTCGTACTTTTCATAAATGGTATAATTATGAAAAACTACTCGCCCAGCATCATATCTATGTATATCCTAGGGTGTTGACCATTCAAGAAGAAGCAGAAGTGAACTTAATTTCTTCACAGCATCAAATGGAGTTGTACCAACATGATCACGTTCATTTCTGTGAAGACGCTCCTGTCATGAAGGTCTCATCTAGTTTCATTCGTCAAGCCATTAAAGAAAAAAAAGACGTTCGGTATTTACTTACTGAACCCGTTCACCGCTACATCGACGATATGAATTTTTACAAATAGAGTTAAACCTTTAACAAAAAAAAGACCACCGAAGTGGCTTTTTTGGAAATTAAGGAGATGCTTATTGAACAACAAGTTTGATGTTTTTATGAGTATTATTGATTACCAATTGAATGTAAAAAATTCCGTTGCTCAAGTTTTGAAATTTAAAACTATTTGTATTTTCAACATTTTTGTTCTCAAGTAATTGTCCTGTAGCGTTAAATAACTTCAATTCTTGAGCTGTGCCTTTCCATTGAACAGTTGCGTTGTCATTCGTTGGATTTGGAAACACTACGAAATTTAATTCTTCTTCAATTACTAAGGCAACGTTTTCACCTTCTTGACCTGTTGTATCAATTGGTGTGTAAGCATCAATAGTTGCATTTGCATTTGTTTGACAACCATTGGCATCTGTTACTATTGCAAAGTAATTACCTCCCAATACATTAACCTGATCTTCGGTTGTAATATTATTATTCCACATTACTTCATATGGTGCTGTACCTCCCACAATTGTTAGGTCTAATGCCGTTTCTTGATTTTCTTCAAATTGAGTAGCAATAACAGTAGCGTTCAATGTATTTGGTTCTGTAACCGTAAAACTTCCGAAGGTAGTACATCCGTTCTCGTTGGTGATTTTAACTTTATATTCGCCGGCGCTAAGATTGGTAAGATCTTCAGTAGTAATATCGTTCACATCCCACCAAAAGCTAACCGCATTTCCTTGTGTCATAGTAAGATTAATAGCACCATTTGCTAAACCATTACATGTAACGTTTGTGATCACCGCGTCAAAAGTCATTGGCTCCACTTCAGTAACGAAAAGTGTGGTGTCAATAGTACAACCTAATGCATCGGTAACTGTTACTGTGTAAGCACCACCAGCAAGGCTATCAATCATTAAACCTGTTTCTCCAGTATTCCAAATTGCTTGAAATGGAGCAGTACCATTAATGTTTAATTCAATTTGACCGCTGTTAACCGTACAAGTTGTAGAAATAGTTGCTTCCACACGAACACTTACCCAATTATACGCCATCTCAACGGCTGCCGCTGCATTTAAACGACCTGCGCCAATTTTTCCAGCATATACAGGATTCAAATTGTTGATATTTACAGCACTTTGCTTAAGAATAAATTCGATGTTAGCGTTCGTTAAACACGGGTTAACTGCTAGCATAAGCGCAACAGTTCCTGCAACTTGAGGTGCTGCATAAGAAGTCCCACTATTAGTTAAATACCACCCTGGAGCTGCAGTAATAGCAACGTCATAGCCCGGAGCACTTAAATCAACCGTGTTATTATGTTGGTGTGTAGTTGACGGATTTCCAATTGTTCGTTCATGATTGTCATTTGGACCGATACTCGTTACGGAGAAAACATTTTCAAATGCTGCGGGATAAACTAGGTTATCTGCTCCGCCGCAAGTTGTTCCATTTCCTGCTGCTGCAATGATGAAGGTACCATTGTTATATACTTCATTGATGGCATCTTGAGCATACTGATTAAATGAACATCCAGAGGTCCAGCTTAGGTTAACAACTTTTGCACCAGCATAAGAAGCTGCTAATACATCGTTATAATTCATTCTGTATAATGAAACTTGACTATTGTACCCTATGGACGATTTACCAACACCATTGTTTGTGTTGCCAGCTGCCAATATTGCTACAGCAGTACCATGTGTTCTAGTAGCAGTGTTGGTCGTATCATAGAAAACAACTTTACCTGCTAACTCTTCATGATTTTGATAAAAATTTTGATCAGAAATGGCAATGGTAACATTACTTGTTCCTTGTGTGAAATTCCAAGCACCTTGTGCATTGATGAGGTCTAAAGCATAATCACTAGCAAAGGTTGCTAAATAGTCATTCGGCGTATTTAATGTTTGGTATTTTGGAGCATAAGTTTCGCCGGTAACAACTGAAACATTGTTTATTAGTGCTGCATATAAATCTGATTCTTCACAAGCACAAGTAATTTCATAAACATTTTGTAAATTTTGATTTTTTGAAGCAGGTAAAGCTTTTTCGACTGAGGAAATATTCAGATTTGAAATGGCTTGATTAAATGCAGCATCAGTTGAAACGAGTTGATTATTGATGTAAACTGGTATAGCACTGCTTTGAACAACTGCCCAAATTTTACCTTGTTGAGCCATTGAGGTGAATACCCTAGTGAATGTGAATGTTGTTAATGCAAGAGCGAGAATGGTTGATGTATTTTTCATTTTTAATTGTTTGTGTATCGTTTACAAGACAAAAATGCTTCTATTCTATAGTTTAAAGTTAGTTGGGTCAATGGCCAACTCGTAAAATACAAGGGCTTACGAAGTAGAGCTTACGTAGCACTACATGCTCGAATAAGCAGTTTTACTTAACAAGAACTTCTTTTTTGTTTTCGCGTTTAGAATAGGAATGGAGAAAATATTGGTAATTGGAGTCGGTTGGCTAGGTAAGCAGATTGTAGAATCACTAATGAACAAAGGTTATACCGTAGCGATTAGCTCTAGATCAAAAGAAAAGTTGAATGGATACGGTGAAAACTGCATTAAAATTTCTGTTTCATTTAATCAAGGTAATTGCATTTTTTCGGAAGATATATCTCAATATGAACAGGTTATAATCTGTTTACCTCCCGTTCCGGCTTACGCTGATATTATTCAATCCATACTGAGCAAACTTTCTCCAAGTACTAGAATTATATTTACGAGTTCGACGGGAATTTACGAGGAATCAGCTGAAATAATTAAAGAAAATTCAAAGATTAAACAAGATCATATACTCTGGCATGCTGAAAAAATAATTCGGAGTCGTACATCATACATTATCCTCAGATTAGGTGGGTTGATTGGTCCGGGGCGACATCCGGTAACACATTTGCTTACTAAACCTTTTTTAGAAGGAGGAGAAAATGTTGTGAACTTAATCCATTCATTTGATATCTGTTCTGCAATTCTTCACTTGCTCAATGACACGAAACAACAATCCACCTATAATCTTGTTTCACCTTTTCACCCGTTAAAAGGAGTCTATTACACAGAAGCCGCTAAAGAATTAGCTGGAAAAAAACTAGTTGTTGATTACAAATTAATCGAGCATAAGCAAGTGGATGGCTCAAAAATTGTGGAGGAATTAGGCTTCGATTATGCAACGAGGATAGATGAATGGCAAACTTTTAAACAAAATGAATAACATTTGGCGTAATTTTACGTCTATTCTGTAGATATGAGGTTTTTACTGGCATTAGTACTCTTTTTCAGTATGTTCGAGTTTCGAGCTTCTCATATTATTGGTGGCGATATCTATTACGATTATTTAGGAAATAATCAATACAGGTTTTTTATAACGCTTTACAGAGATTGTAATTCAACAGGTGCTGAATATGATAACCCATTAAAATTAACGATTTACAATGCAGGTGGTGTGCTTATTCAAGATTTGAGTGTTCCATTTCCAGGAAGTGTAATTTTGCCACTAGACTTTAATAATCCATGTGCAACACCTCCAAATAATATTTGTGTTCAACGGGCAATTTATACTGTCGTGGTCACCTTGCCTCCAACTCCAGGGGGATACACAGTGAGTTACCAAC